>NZ_JBQKFW010000007.1:0-111315 GCF_052119145.1 Collinsella sp. LCP19S3_H3 | reverse complement strand
CGCCCGGTCCCGTTCCGAACCCGGAAGCTAAGCCCCATCGCGCCGAGAGTACTGCGGGGCCAGCCCGTGGGAGGCCAGGGCGCCGCTGACCGGTGGACGGCACCGAGCCGTGCGCTTGGACTGAGAAGGGGGAGGCCTCGCGGCCTCCCCCTTTTTCGTTTCTTAGGCAATTTGTCTCACATAGTAGCTGTGTTTTATAACCCTCGTTTGTCGCATCTTCTTTGAACGGGCTACAATATCGTAGTCTGTGTAGCATGGAGGTGAACATGGCTGAAGCTGGTATCGGCGTTGATATCGTCGAGATTTCCCGAATGAAATCAATCCTTGAGAAGACGCCCTCGTTTGCCCGGCGCGTGTTTACCGATGAAGAGCGTGCGTATTGCGATGCGTCGTCTCGCCCTGCCGCTCATTATGCCAGCCGCTTTGCCTCTCGCGAAGCGGTACTTAAGGCACTTGGAACGGGGTTTAGTCAGGGCGTTGGACGTAAGGACGTTTCCGTAACACGCGATAGGCTCGGCAAGCCAAAGGCTCTGCTTTCTGGTCGCGCTCTCGAAATCGCCCAGGATTTGGGTGTTGTCGAGGTTGCTCTTTCTATTACCCTTACGGGTGACTTGGCTGTCGCTAATGCCATCGCGATCACCGAGGATGCTCGACCTAAGCCTAAGGAAGAAAAAATGAGCACCAAGGAGCGCGTTGCCCAGACATTTAAAGAGGCTCGTTCTGTATTGGATGAGCTTGAACAGCTGCAACAATCTGCTTTGTCGGAGCATTTGATCGATGATCCGCAAGATACGCAAGGAGCATAGATGAAACCGGTTTTGAGTACCGAGGAAGTCGTTCGCCTCGAGGATATCATCGAGCGCGAGGGCACCTCGAAGGCCGAGCTCATGGAGTTGGCAGGTGAATTTGCCGCCAACGAGATTTTAAAGCTCAACCCTGATCGCGTTCTTGTGCTGGTCGGCTTTGGCAATAACGGCGGTGATGGTTGGGTCGCTGCGGATATCCTGACCCATAAGGGCGTTGATGTTGATATCGTTTCTCCAGTTGAGCCGGATGAGATTCCTGCTGCCCTTGCTCGTCACGTTGCCCGTCGCACCGCCGGTCGCGACGTTCATGTGTGCGTTGGGCCTTCGCGAGACGAGCTAGAGGTTCTCATTAACAAAGCGGATGTCGTGGTCGATGCTATTTTTGGTACCGGTTTTCACGGCAACCTTCGTGCGCCGTTTTCTATTTGGATTCCTACGGTTAACGAGTGCGCCGATCACGTTGTTTCTATCGATGTTCCCTCGGGCCTGAATGCCGAGACGGGCGTTGTGGATGATGACTGCATCCGTGCCGAGCGTACCGTGACGATGATTGCCCCTAAGATCGGCCTCTACAGCGCTGACGGTCCGGAGTATGCAGGCGACCTGGTGTGTGGCGGTCTGTACGACCGCCTCGACGAAGTCATCGATGATGTCGATCATGCTGCCGAGATCGTTGAGCCCGGTGATCTGGTGGACTACTTTGCCCCGCTGCCCACGAATATCGATAAGTATTCGCGCGGCTCTGCGCTCATCGTTGCCGGGTCGGCACAATATCCTGGTGCCGCCATCATGGCCGCAAAGTCTGCCGCTCGTGCTGGTGCCGGTTATGTGGCCGTTGCGACGCCCGATGCGTGCGCCAACCTTATTCGTATGGCGCTCCCGTCGATTCCCGTTTTCGCCATTCCGTCTGATTCCCGTGGATCTTTTGGTGCCGCTGCGCGTATGACAGTGTGCGAGATTGCTAAGAAGTACAGCTGCGTTGTGTGCGGGCCTGGCATGACGACGTCTGCCGGATCGATGCAAGTCGTTTCGGGCCTGCTTGAGCTCGATGTGCCGCTTATCCTAGATGCAGATGCGCTCAACTGCCTTGCCAAGATTGCAATCGACGGCATCGACAGTAATCCCGAGATGTACCGTCGCGAGCAGCCGCTCGTTATGACGCCGCATTATCGCGAGCTTTCGCGTCTCGTTGCCGGCGACGAGGTCAATGATCTTGGCACTGCGATTGCCGCTGCTCAAAAGATTGTCTGGGCTGCCGGTTCCGATAATCTCGTTGTTATCGCTAAGGGCCCGACGACGGCCATTTGCGGCGTCGAGCGCGTGCTGCTGCCGCTTTCGGGCCCAGCGTCGTTGGCGACCGCTGGCTCGGGTGATGTCCTCGCAGGTATCCTTGCAGGAACGCTTGCGACCATGCGTGACGATATGGACCGTTGGGAGCTGCTGTACTCGTATGCCGTCGCACTCCACAGCTATGCCGGCTTTGCTGCGGCGACGGAGTATGGCGAGAAGAGCGTTATCGCGACCGATCTTATCGACTTGATCGGTCCCGCCATGGAATTGGCGGCAAAGGATGCGCTCGATGATCTGGGAATCATGGACGAAGGGTCGGATGACTAATCATGAATAAAGCCGATTTGACGCGTTGGTCCTGGGTCGAGATCGACCGCGGGGCGCTCCGCCGCAATACGAGGGCCTATAAGAACTTGCTAGATCCGCGTCAGCGCCTGTGCTGCGTGGTTAAAGCCGATGCTTATGGTCATGGAGCCGTCGAGTGCGCCAAGATCATGTATTCGGCCGGTGCCGACATGTTTGCCGTGGCGACGGTCAGCGAGGGTATTGAGTTGCGCCAGGGCGGAATCACCAAACCCATCCTGATTCTAAGCGAGCCTCCCATCGAGGCTATTCCTTCATTGCTCGAGTTCGATATCATGCCCTCGGTCTATACGTCCGATTTTGCTCTTGCGTATGGCGAATGTGCCGTCGCGGCGGGCAAGGTGGGCAAGTATCATCTTGCCATCGAGACGGGTATGAACCGCATCGGCGTTCACTACACGCAGGTGCTCGACTTTGTCCGCGGTATTAATTTCCATCGCGGTATTCAGTGCGACGGCGTATTTACGCACTTTGCCACGGCCGACGAACCATCGGGTTGGGACTACAAGCTGCAGTGCCAGCGCTTTACCGAGGCCGTTCAGGCCATTAAGGATGCGGGTTTTGAGTGCGGTATCGTGCACTGTGCCAACACGCCGTCCTCGATGCTCGACCCCTCGATGCATTTTGATATGATTCGCGCTGGCGTTGGCTTGTATGGCATGCAGCCGTGCGAGCTGAGCGGCCGCGTGATGCAGCTTGATCCCGTTATGAGCGTTCATGCGCGCGTGACGCGCGTGGCGCATCCTGCGATGGGCGAGGGCGTAGGCTACGGTTTTACCTACCGCGTACCGCGCACACGCGTTCAGATCTGCACGCTGCCGATCGGATATGCCGACGGCCTTTCGCGCACGCTTTCCAATCGTATGGACGTGCTGTATCGCGGTGAGCGCGTGCGTCAGGTCGGAAATATCTGCATGGATCAGTTTATGGTTGCCATTCAGTCCAACCCGGCTCACGAGATTCCCGAGGCCGAACATGGCGACGAGATGATAATTATCGGTCGCGATGGCGATGCCGAGATTACCATGGATGAGATGGCGCGCCTGCGCGGCACGATTAACTACGAGGTCGCCTGCGGCTTTGGCATGCGTCTCGACAAGGTCTACGTGTAGGAGCCGCTATGGGCGTTATGCACATCCCCGGCCATAGCCATCAGGCGCCGCGCGAAGTTGCACTCGAGGAGATCGAGGCCGTCCTGGGTGATTGCCACCTTTGCCAGCTTTACCAGTCGCGCCACAATATCGTGTTTGGGGTGGGAAACCCCCGCGCTCGCGTGATGTTTATTGGTGAAGCGCCGGGCCGTAACGAGGATTTACAGGGCGAGCCCTTTGTGGGGGCGGCGGGTGAAGACCTCAACGGCATTCTGTCCCTGGCGGGCCTTAAGCGTGAAGATGTCTATATCGCCAATGTGCTTAAATGTCGCCCGCCGGGAAACCGCAATCCGCGTCCCGAGGAAGTGCTTGCTTGCTCACCGTTTTTGCGCGAGCAGATTCGAAGCATCTGGCCCGATATCATCGTGACGCTCGGCAATCCCGCAACGCACTTTGTGCTCAAGACCGAGATTGGCATTACCAAGCTGCGCGGCAGGTTCCATCAGATGGGGCACTTTGTGGTGATGCCGACGTTTCATCCCGCGGCGGCGCTGCGCAATCCGGCGTGGCAGGAGTTGCTGGAGGAAGACTTTAAGATGCTGGGCGACTATCTGGTGCGACACCCCGCGCCAGAGGGCGCCTCGGAATAATAAGGAGCGTATATGTCCCTGGAGCGCCTGGGGCTAGGTACCTACAAAACGGCTCGTACTGCCGATACGGAGCAATTTGGCGAGTTGGTTGCACCGTGTCTAGAAAATGGCGATGTGCTGATACTGACCGGCGGCTTGGGCGTGGGAAAGACCCACTTTACCAAGGGCGTCTCGCGCGGCTTGGGCGATGAGCATATGGTCACGAGTCCTACGTTCGCGCTCATGGCCGTTCACGACCAGGGGCGTATTCCGCTGTTCCATTTTGATCTGTACCGCTTGGAGCATGCCTACGAGCTCGAGGATACGGGCATTTTTGACGTGCTCGGCTATGAGGGCGCTTGCCTGTTGGAATGGGGCGAGCAGTTTCAGGACGAGCTGACGGATGAGTATCTCTCGGTGACGCTTAGGCGCGATGAGGACGATAGCGACGTGCGAACGATCGCGCTCGAGGCGCACGGCGAGCGCGCGACGGAGCTTTTCGATTTGATTGATAAGGCTGTACAAGATGAGCTTGCATAACGACAACGCGCTGGTAGTGGCGCTCGATACTTCGACCGACATGCTTGCCTGCGCGGCAAGCTGGATTGATGAGCAGACGGGCGAGGCGAAGCTGGTGAGCGGGGACCATCTGTGTCGTCGCCATGCCAACGTGGAACTTGTGAATACCGTCGATGACGTGTTGGCGCAGGCCGGGCTGAATCGCGGCGATGTCGGCTGTTATGTGGTTGGACGCGGCCCGGGTTCGTTTACGGGCGTTCGCATTGGCATCTCGACCGCTAAGGGTCTGGCGCGCGGTGCCAACGTGCCGTTGCTGGGCGTGTCGACACTTGACGCTTGCGCCTGGACGGCGTGGAAGGCTGGCGTGCGCGGCAAGCTTGGTGTTCTTGCCGACGCCATGCGTGGCGAGGTGTATCCGGCTCTGTACGTGCTGGGGGACGAAGGTCCCGAGCGTCTGTTTGAGCGCGAACACGTGGTCAAAGCCGCCGTGGCGCTTGATGAGTGGCGCCAGGCCGCGGACTGGAGCCAGGTTAAGCTGACTGGTGACGGTCTCGTACGTTATGGCAAGCTGCTGAGTGAGGACGAGACTGCGCGCTGCGTGGAGCGAGACCTGTGGTGGCCCTCGGGCGAGGGCCTTCTGATGGCGCACGCCGCGGGCGACGGTAATCCGGCTCGCGTTTTGCCGATCTACACGCGTCTTTCGGATGCCGAGGAAAATGAGCGTAAGCGCCTTGGGCTTGCCGAGAGCGCCCAGAGCGAGATTACGGGTGTTGCCGACGAGCTCGCCGGTCGCCATCTGCAGTTCCGTCCCATGGGCGCGGCGGATGCCGAGGGCGCGAGCGCATTGGAGGCCGCCTGCTTTGAAGGCGCCGGACACGAGGCATGGACGCCGGGCATGTTCCTGTCCGAGCTGGGCGAGGGCGTTGCCGCACCGCGTAGCTGGTGGGTGGCGCACGACGACGGTCAGCTGCTGGGGCTTGCCGGCGGCATGGTCGTCGACGGTGACGTTCAGATTATGGACGTCGCAGTTGATCCTGCTCATCGTCGCGAGGGCATTGCCCGCAAGCTGCTGTCGCACGTGAGCTATGACGCCCAGATGCTCGGCTGCACCACTGCTTCGCTTGAGGTTGAGGACGGCAACGAGGGTGCGATTGCGCTCTATAGCGCCTTGGGCTTTACCGAGGCGGGTCGTCGCCGTGGCTACTACGGCGTCGGCAAGGATGCCATCGTCATGACGGCGTCGCTGCCCCTGGTGCTTCCTCTCGACAATGCCTCGCCCGAGCCAACGGCTGCCGAGCAGCGCGTCTGGCCGCTGCCTGAGCCCGAGCGCACCGCCGAGGAGCGTGCCGAAATCGAGCGCCGTCGCCTAGTTCTTGCCATCGAGAGCTCTTGCGACGAGACGGCTGTTGCGATTATCGATGCGGACGGCAATATGCTGGCCAACCAGGTGTCGACGCAGATTGATTTTCATGCTCGCTTTGGCGGCGTGGTGCCCGAGATCGCCTCGCGCAAGCATGTCGAGGTGATTGTGAGTGTCGTAGATGCGGCGCTTGAAGATGCCGCGGTATCGCTTGGCCTTGAGGGTGGAGCGATTGCGCCAAGTGAGCTTGCCGCCGTGGGTGTGACGCAAGGCCCGGGCCTGGTGGGTGCCCTGGTGGTGGGCGTCGCCTTTGCCAAGGGCTTTGCGTATGCTGCCGGTAAACCGCTCGTGTGCGTCAATCATCTGGAGGGTCACCTGTTCGCCAACCTGCTGGCGCAGCCCGACCTTAAGCCGCCGTTTATCTTTACGCTTGTCTCGGGTGGGCACACCATGCTCGTGCACGTAAAGGCATGGGGCGACTACGAGGTACTTGGCGAGACGCTGGACGACGCCGTGGGCGAAGCCTTCGACAAGGTTGCCAAGGCGCTGGGCCTGGGCTATCCCGGCGGCCCCATCATCTCCAAGCTCGCCGAGACGGGCAATCCCCGCGCGATCGATTTTCCCCGTGCGCTTAACAGCAGGGGAGACTACCGCTTCTCGCTTTCGGGCCTCAAGACGGCGGTGACGTTATACATCGAGCAGGAGACCAAAGCCGGCCGAACGATCCACCTGCCCGACCTGGCGGCTTCGTTTGAGGCGGCGGTCTTTGACGTGCAGTACAAGAAGGCCAAGAACGCCCTGCACGCCACCGGGTGCAAGGAGTATTGCATCGGCGGCGGCGTCTCGGCCAACCCGCATCTGCGCGAGATGATGATTAAGAAACTCGGGCGTCAGGGGATTCGCGTAACGGTGCCGCCTCTCTCGGCCTGTACTGACAACGCCGCCATGATTGCGGAGGTCGCTCGCCGCAAATTCGACCGAGGTGAAATCTCGCCGTTCGACGTCGACGCCGATCCAAACATGACGCTGTAGTCGTATGGGCGCGGTTCCCGACCGGAGGGGCCGGATATAAGGTTTCCTGCTCTACAGTCCTGCGCAAGACGAAGGCCACATTAAGTGGCCTTCTTTGCGTGCGGAACTCGCGATAAACCTTATATCCGGCCCCTCCGGTCGGGAACCTTTCTGTATCGATGCAGCTACTGAGCTGGTTCGGCGTCGACAACGTCCGGCAAGGTTAGCCAGCCTGCGTCGAATTTACGGCGTGCTTTAGCTGAGAGAAACCTACCTGATAATCGACTCAATATCTCGGCTTTTATATAGCAGTCGGCGGACTTCCATGACGTCGTCGATGACGACATAAAAAACCATGTAGTTGCCAACGTAGAAACGGTAATACGGGTGCGACCGTCTTCTTGTCGAAGGGTATGTTGGTGACATGGTTGGATTCTTGAGATGCTCGAGTATGCCTGCTTCAACATTGTCGACAAGCCTATTTGCTGCAGCGGGGTTATTGAGATCAAAGGCGATATATGACGCTGCTTGGCTGAGGTCCTCCCAAAATAGGGGAAGATAGCGGAGCTTATAGTGCCTGTTCATCGAGACCGCCGTCGAGCATTTTTCTGACAGAGCCAAAGACATCGTCGTGTGTATAGCGAAGTTGCATGCTGGCGGCCTGACGATCAGCGGCATCAAGTGCGCTCTCGATTGTATTGCACAGTGACTTGTACTGCTCAAAGCTCATGACGACCATAGAGCCCCGCCCGTTTTTAGTTAGAAAAACCGGACCCTCCTGTTCGACTTCGCGTTCAACATCCGGGTAGTGATTTCTAAGATCTGAGACTGGCCTAATATTCACAGCTACCTCCTGAGCTATCAGAATATTATCGTAATTATGATAACAGAGTTGAGATTTGGGATGGGAACTCCTCGGGGGCGGGGCGGGCGCCTGCCGCCATATATGAACTTTATCGCGAGTTCCGCACGAACAGGAGGCCACTTAATGTGGCCTCCGTCGTGAGCAGGACTGCCCGAGCAGGAAAGTTCATATATGGCGGCAGGCGCCCGCCCCGCCCCCGAGGAGCATCTCTCAAGCAAAAACTGTCGTGGGGTAAAGTCCGAGGTCAGTGACGTTTTATACCGAGAAATTCAAATAAAGTTGAAAATCCATTACATATTTGCGTTGACTTTAGGCAACTAAAGTTTCATACTCCTTTTCATCCACTGGGGGATGTGAACACGCACGGATTGTTCGCATCATGATTGAAGAGGATTTCTTAGACATGTTCACGCATCAGCTAAACATTATCAGCGTAGTAATTATCTGATGCGGGTTAGCACATACAGCTAGCCCGTACGATAACGGGCGGCTGATGAAGATGAGGGCCGTCGAGCGCAACCGACGGCCCTCATTTTTTATGTCTAGGAAGTTCTTTTTAGAGGAGGAAATGTAATGAACGGAGTTTTGCTCATGGTTGTGGCCGCGGCGGTGCTCGCCTGCGGCTATCTGGGCTACGGCCGCTGGCTGGCTAACAAGTGGGGCGTTGATAAAGAGGCCCTCACGCCTGCCAAGCGCATGAAGGACGGCAAGAGCTTCTCGCCCGTCTCAGCCTTCACCGCGTTCTCGCATCAGTTCAGCTCGATCTGCGGTGCTGGCCCTGTTACGGGTACGATCGTCGCCATGGCCTTCGGCTGGCTGCCCGTCGTGCTCTGGGTCCTCGTCGGCGGCATCTTCTTTGGCGCCGTTCACGACTTTGGCGCCCTGTACGCTTCGATGAAGAACAACGGCAAGTCCTTGGCTCAGCTCATCGAGAAGTACATCGGCAAGACCGGCCGTCGCCTGTTCCTGCTGTTCTGCTGGCTGTTCTGCATCATCGTCATCGCCGCTTTTACCGACATGGTCTGCAAGACGTTCATGTTCACCCCGGTCGTTGACGCCTCTGGCGCTGCCACCGGTGCCATCGACTTCACCAAGTCCTATGCCGCTGGCTGCGCTGGCACCATCTCCATCCTGTTCACCTTCGTCGCCATGGCCTTTGGTTGGGCTCAGAAGAAGTTCAACCTCACCGGCGCTGCCGAGTTCGTCACCGGCGTGGTGCTCATGGTCCTCATGTTCGCCGTCGGTATGCAGTTCCCGGTTTACCTGGACAAGTTCCAGTGGTTCGCCGTCGTCATGGTCTACCTGGTCTTTGCCGGTGCCATGCCCATCCAGATGCTCAAGACCCCTCGCGACTACCTCACTTCCATCATGATGATCGTCATGATTGTCTGTGCTGTCCTCGGCATCGTCGTCCTGGGCGTTAACGGCCAGGCCACCATCACCGCTCCGGTTTTCACCGGCTTTAGCAATACCTCGGGCATGATGTTCCCGGTCCTGTTTGTCTCCGTTGCCTGCGGCGCTCTCTCCGGTTTCCACAGCCTCGTTTCTTCGGGCACCTCTTCCAAGCAGGTCGAGAAGGAGCAGGACGCCGTCACGGTCGGTTATGGCGCCATGATCGTCGAGTCCTTCGTCGGCATCCTCGCCATCATCGTCGCCGGCATCATGTTCTCCGACATGAACACTGCCGGTACCGGCGCCCTCAACGCCGGCGTCGCTTCCACCCCGTTCCAGATCTTCGCTGCTGGCATTTCTCGCGGTATGCAGGCCTTCGGCGTTGACGGCACGCTCGCTACCGTCTTTATGACCATGAACGTCTCCGCTCTGGCCCTGACCTCGCTCGACGCCGTCGCCCGCATCGCCCGCACCTCGTTCTCCGAGTTCTTTGCCCAGACCAACGACGCCCTGGCCATCGAGTCCAAGGCCGGTTACATGAAGGTCCTCGGCAACCCCTGGTTCGCCACGGTTGTCACCCTCCTCCCCGGCCTCGCCCTCGCCTTTGGCGGCTATGCCAACATCTGGCCGCTTTTTGGTGCTTCCAACCAGCTGCTCGGCGGCATGACCATGATCACCCTTGCCGTGTTCTGCAAGTGCACCGGTCGCAAGGGCTGGATGCTCTACGTGCCCGTCGCCTTCCTGCTCTGCTGCACCTTTACCTCGCTGGTCCAGAGCGCCATGGGCTGCATGACCGCCGTCCAGGCCTACGGCTTCTTCGGTACCATCCCGGCTACCGCCACCACGGCCGCCGTCTCCGTCGCCGCCACCAAGGGCCTGCAGCTCGTCTTTGCCGTCCTGCTGATGGTCCTGGGCCTCATCGTTGCCGTCAACTGCCTCAAGGAGTTCTTCGGCAAGGAGGCCGGTTCCATGCCCGACGAGGAGCCCGAGTGGTCCGAGATGGGCAAGGCCGAGTATGGTCGCGCTGCTGCTGCCGAGGCTCCCGCAGGCGCCGAGGCCGCCAAGGCCTAATCGACCTAAGGGATTGAACGTCACATCTATAAGACTCGGAAAGGCCGGGTCCGCAACTGCGCGGACTCGGCCTTTTTCCATGCAAAAGCTAGTGTGCCCGGGTGTTCTCGCAGATGTTTTGCGTGGATAGGGGCGTGCGTTGTACCATATAGACGTATATGTGTACATATGAAAGGGGCCCCGTGGCCAAGACGGTATATTCCGATAACCAAAACAACGTCGATGCCCTGGCTGAGCGTCTGAGCAGCCAGACGTCGCTTTCTGCCGAGCGTGCCAAGCTGGTTGCCTACGACCTGCTCTGCCGCAAGGCGCTCAAGATCAAGTCGAGCGCGCTGGCACAGATTTTCCGTTCCGTCGATAAGGAATGTGACACCAAGGCGATGCGCGATGAACTTATCGCGGCAAAGATCGTTACCAAGATCGAGGGCAGCGGCATTAACGGGCGCCCAGCGTTCTATACCATTAATGCCGAGATTCGCGATGTCCAGGAGCAGCCTGCCGAGGCTGCCGAAGAGGCCGTCGAGGACGTTGTCGAGGCGCCTGCTGCGGTGGAAACGGCTCCGCGCGAGAACGTCGACACCGATGAGCTGCTTGACGAGAGCGTCGTTCGCGCCTTTACGGCCAAGGCGGGCCGCGGCGGTTTTGGCGGGGGCGGTAAACGCGATGCGCAGCGCCGTGCCCAGCAGGAGCGCTTCCGTCGCGCTGTGGCTCAAAAGGATGCGACGGATGTCGAGCCCGTCGAGGATGAGGCTGTTACCGAGTCGCAGTGCGCCGCTGAGGTCCAGGAGCCTAAGCGTCGCCGCGGTGCTCACTTTAAGGCCGAGCAGGGAGGCGTTGTGTGCGACGTTCAGGAGTCCGTCGAGGCTGCTGGTGCACCCGAGGAGCCCGTCAAGAAGGCTCCGGGTTCATGCCGTCCCGGACGCGGCTTTATGGGTCGTGCGTATCCCGCAAGGCGTCAAGAAAAGACCGACCAGGCTCCCGCTGCACCAGCGGAGAAGGCTGAGAAGGCTGCCGAGCCGATGGTCCGTGAGCAGAAGCCTGTTGAGCCGCGGCCTGCGGGCGATGTCGAGCCCCGAGGCCAGCAGTCTGCGGGCGAGAAAGCGGGCGAGAAAGCGGGCGAGAAAGCGGAGGAGAGCGCTTCGAGCAAGCCTCGCCGTCGTCGTCACCGTGGCGGCCGTGGCTCAAATACCGAATCCGTGGCCGAGCAGGCAGCGGGGCAAAACAAGGATGCGAAGGCTGAGATCCCGGCGGAGCAGCCCAAGCGCCAGCCAGTAAAGGGGGGCAAGCCTGAGCGTTCGCAAAAGGGCTCGTCCGCGCCAAAGCAAGAGCGCAATACTCGGACAGATTCCAAGTGCAAATCCCAGACGCAGCCCAAACCGACTGCAAACGATGCGACCGCCCAGCAGCCTGAGTCGACCGCTCATGGCGAGGTTTCGGCGTTTGCTCTGGCCCGTGTCCTGGGCAGGCAGCTGCTCAAGGTCGTTCCCACACCTGCTGCACTCTCCAATATTAAGGAGCAACAGACTCAAATCGTTAAGGTTGAGGGCAAGGACGGCAAAAAGGTTTCGCAGCGCACTCAGCACAACGAGATGTCCAACCGCAAGATTGCCGAGGAGATTGCGATCATCCAGGCTTGGATTGAGCAGAATCGCGGTGCCGACACGCCGGTCGCTTCGCGTCGCCAGCGCGCCTACCAGATTTTTAACGATGAGAAGGCCTTTGACGGCAAACACGGCGAGCGCCTGATTCGGCGTATGACCGAAAAGGGCATCAGCATGCAGGCGATTAAGGTCGCCCCCAACCGCCCCGTGCACTTTACGGGCTTCTTTACGCTGGGCGCCGACAAGCCGTTCATTATGGTCGAGAACCTGGACACCTATGACGAGATCGTCAAGCTCCTGCGCGGCCGCAAGCACGCTAAGCTTTTTGGCACCAAGGTGGGTGGCGTGATCTTTGGCGGTGGCTGCAAGGCGAGCGTCTCGCACGCACTGGATGATTATCTGGCCGAGATCGGCTATCGCTATAACTATGTCTACTACGTGGGCGACATCGATCGAGAGGGTGCGCGCATCGTCGAGCAGGCCCGCAATGCCAATGTGGTTGAGATTCGCTTGCATGCCGGCATGTATCGTGCCATGCTCGCCGAGCACAAGCGTCGCGTGAAAGCTGGCGGCGAGTGCGAGCCTGCGGCTGCCAATCAGGGTGTGCCGCAGAATTTGGCGGCGACGATCAAGGATCTGCCTATGGTCACGCGCGTGCAGTTCCGCAATGTGCTGCGCGAGGGAGGTCGCATTCCGCAGGAGATTCTGATGACCGCCGACTATCGGGATGGCGACTCGGGAAGCTTCGACCGCATGCTGAACAATTAGGGACGCGTGGCCCCGGCGGGCCGGGCATTAAGTTTGCTGCTCTACAGTCCTGCGCAAGAAGAAGGCCACATTAAGTGGCCTTCTTTGCGTGCGGAACTCGCGACAAACTTAATGCCCGGCCCGCCGGGGCCACGCGCCATTTTGTAGATGGCGGCTCGTTTTTCGGAACGGGGCTGATATTTCTTGATGTAAGGCGCTCTTGGTCCTTTCGGGCTTGGGGCGTCTGTCTTTTGAGGGTGGATGAGCCGGCACTTGGGGACGTTCCTTTAGTGCCGGCACTTTGGGAACGTCCCCAAGTGCCGGTTGAGATACGGAGAGCCCGTTGTTGATATGGGACGGAGGGATTCCGCGTCCGCCTTCCGGCGGCCGCGCCCCGCTGCGTCGCTCCGCTCCTTGCGTGCTGCGCTGGAAAACGCTTCGCGTTTCCTCAGCTCCGCACCCTTGCGGGTTCGAATCCCTCCGCATGCCCACAAGAAAGCGCCTCGGGCTGATGAAAGCCCGGGGCGCTCAGTTGCCTTGGCTGGGACGGAGGGATTCCGCATCCGCCTTCCGGCGGCCGCGCCCCGCTGCGTCGCTCCGCTCCTTGCGTGCTGCGCTGGAAAACGCTTCGCGTTTCCTCAGCTCCGCACCCTTGCGGGTTCGGATCCCTCCGCATGCCCACAAGAAAGCGCCCCGGGCTGATGAAAGCCCGGGGCGCTCAGTTACCTTGGCTGGGACGGAGGGATTCGAACCCCCAACAGCCGGCACCAAAAACCGGAGTTCTACCGTTGAACTACGTCCCAATGTGTGGTGCTGCCCAAAAGCAGCTCGTCTAGTTTACCTAATCTGCGAGGGCATCGCAAACGCCATCGAGCAGGCGTACGGCGAGTGTCTGGGCGTCGCTTGCGGTGAAGGTTCCGTTGTAGCGCGTCATGCCCGTGAGCTCAATGCGGATACGTGCAGGCTTTTGTTGCGCGGCGATATTGGCAGTGCGGATGCGCTGCGCCAGGTTGTGACATTCGGCAAGGGCAATCGTGGCGCGCGGCGCTGCATCTGCGGGCAGCCCATCGCTTGCGATCTCGAGTACCAGGTCCACATCGGTCGGAACCTCGGAATCGCAAAGCATCATGCCGCTGTTGTCGGTCGTCGCCGTGGCGATGTTCCACATGCGCGATGCAACGCTGCGTGCGATGGGGTCCTCACCGATGACGGCAATCTGGAAGCGCTCGAGCACGTTGGCGGCGCGGGCAAAGCCGATGCGCGACTCGGCCTCGGTAACCGAGGGTTTGCCCTCCCACACGTGATGCAGACGGTTGATATAGGCGTAGGTATCCTGGAATGCCATGCCGTCGGCAAACAGGCCGACATTTTCTTGGAATTGCTGCAAGGCCGCCTCGGTGTGCGGGCCAAAGTAGCCGTCGTCCTCACCGCAGGCAAAACCCAAAACGTTGAGTGCCCTCTGCAGGGCACGAACGTCGGCACCATGGAAATTGGGCATGCGCAGATAAAGCGTGCGGTCGCCCAGCTTATACGAGGCGTCTACCAGGGCGCTCCAACAGGGGATATCGACGGCGTAGCCAGCGGCAAGGCCGCTGTCGAGCCTAAAGGTGCCAACAGCCTGCTCGGTGGTGGTGCCAAAGCGCTTGTCGGCGACCTCGGCGTCATCGATTGTATAGCCGAGCTGCAGAAGGCGGGACTGGACGTCCTCGACGGCTGCTCCCTGCATGCCCGTTGTGATAGGTTCCATGAACGAACCCCTTTCGGCGTACCATTCGTACTATTTGAGCGTGTGTCGGATAGACAACGCAAAGGGTTGCATAAACATGCACTCAACAGTGTAGCAAGTTGTACCCAAATGCGCTGCTGACAGGTTTTATAACCCCCGCTAGTTAAGGCGCTCCACAAAGAAATCTGCCATGGAGTCGAACAGCTCGCGTGCATGCGGATCGAGCTCGACACCTTCGATAGCGGCCTTGGCCTTGGCAGTCAGGTTGAGTGCGTAAGTGTGGGCGAAATCGACAGAGCCGGTCTGCTGGAAGATCTCCACGGCGCGTGCGAGTTGCGCGGGGTCCTCGGTGCCCGAGGAAAGGATCGCCTCGACTTCGTCGTGATAACGCTCGTCTGACAGGGCATGCACGGCGACGAGCGTGCGCTTGCCCTCTGTGATATCGGTGCGGAAGTCCTTGTTGGCGGCCTCCTTGGTGCCAATAAGGTTGAGCAGATCATCTTGGATCTGAAAGGCAAGGCCCGTGTGCAGGCCAAAGGCACGCAGCGCCTCAATCTGGTCTTCGCTGCCGCCACCGATAATGGCTCCGGCGGCAAGTGGCGTGGCTCCGCTGTAGTACGCGGTCTTGTGCGTCGCCATGTCCAGATAATCGTCGACCGAGATGTCAAAGCGCCCATCGCGGACCCAGCCCAGGTCGAGCGCCTGACCCTCGATGGTGCGAACGATCATTTCGGTGAGCTCGTGGAGCACGCGGAGCTTCACGTCTGCCTCGAGCGTGGGGTCGTCGAGAACCGTCTTGGTAACCATGGTGAGCGCTAGGTCGCCGCAGTTGATGGCAAGTCCCGTACCCTCGGTAAGGTGCATACAGGGATTGCCGCGGCGCAGCTGGCCGTTGTCGGCGATGTCGTCATGGATAAGTGCTCCCGACTGAAAGTGCTCGATGGCCGCCGCCGCGCTTCGGGCGCTCTCAAAGCTGCCGCCTACTGCGGTGGCGGCGAGCATGCAGATGAGCGGGCGGTGGCGCTTGCCGGCATTGGCCGTAAATGCCGAGAGCGGGCCATACAGGTAGCGCTCGATATCGGCAGAGGTCGCCTGTCCGTCAAAGAACGTGGCCAGATAGTCGTTAATCTGGTCAAAATGCTGGGCTAAAAAGCTGGTAAACGGACTGGACACGGGTTCTCGCATTCTTTCTTAGGTTGCATCGTTGCGTTATGCAGACAACATATTGCCACATTAGGGCATCGAGCGCGGCGGTTGAAGACGATTGAGCCATGTTGTCGCAAATGCGGCAAGAGGCGCGGCTAGATAAGTCCAAAGTGCTCGAGCGCGGTGACGACGCCGTCGTGGTCGAAGCTGTCGGTGACGTAGTCGGCCTTTTCCTTGAGGAAGTCCGGCGCGTTGCCCATGGCGACGCCAACATCGACCGCCTCCATGAGGGCGATGTCGTTGCTTGCGTCGCCGATGCCGTACACAGTGCCGTGATCTGGCCCCAGGGCGTCAAGCACGGCCTTGATTCCGGCCCGTTTGGTGCACTCGCGAGGCGAGATTTCCGTGACCTCGAGTTCGAGCTCGTTGAGGCAGAGCAGAGGCCCAAGCTCTTCATCTTGGGCGATGCGGTTGGCGAGCGGTGTGGACATAAGAATTTTATAAGCGTTGTAGTGCTTGAGTTGCGTGACGGCGTCGCCCACGGTGCGCGCGTATCCGTACGTCTCGGGGGCATCTGCGCTCATGCGCACGACGCGATCGATGCCCTCAAAGCGAATGACCTCACCCGATTGTTCGAGATAGGGGGCGAGGCGCTGTAGCAGACCGGGGTTTATGGCCGCATTTCGTACGATGCGCCCCTCGAGTTCGGCGTAGCCGCCCGCGAGACATACGATGCCCGCCCACGGCAGCTCGAGCAGCTTGGGATGGATGCAGCTGAGGGTGCGCCCCGTGCAGATAAAGGCTTTGTTGCCGTTGGCGACAAACGTGCGAATTGCCTGTGCAACCGTTTCGTTGGGATAGGGGGAAAGGTCTCGCTCGCCCTCGGGGAGCTCTTGGGCAAGTTTGGGATCTTGCCAGGCAAGCGTACCGTCGATGTCGAAGAAGCAGATATTGCCATGCTTTTTGGCGTCATCGGCGGCATGAGAAAGCGGGGTGGCAAATGCAAAATCCGGTTCGAGTCCCATAATCTGATCAAAGTGCTCTTTGACGCGGGGGACCGAGACGCCGATGATTACCTGGGCGGTCTTGCCGGTGACGATGAGGCCTTTGGCGCCCGCTGCGACAAAGGTTGCGTTGTCCGCGACGATAGAAGGGTCCGCGACTTCGACGCGCAGCCGCGTGGCGCAGTTGGTTGCGCCCACAATGTTGGAGACGCCGCCCAGAAGCGTCACAACCTGCTCGGCGAGCAGACGATCTTGTGATGCCTGGCAGTCGGAAGCGCCGGCTTCGGATAAGCGCTTTTCGTCAACGTCGTTTCCCGTCAAGCGCGAGAGCGCCGTGTTGCTGGCAATGTAGTCCTCGCGTCCCGGGGTTTTAAGGTCAAAGGTCAGGATAAGACCTCGAAAGCTCAGAAAGAAGATGACGCTAAAGACGAGTCCGATTCCGAGTGCCAAAAGGTAGGAGCCGGCATGCGTCCGCATGAGCGGGATAAAGTTGAAGGCAGCCATCTCCATAAGGCCACCCGAGAAGATGCCGACGACGCCAAAGAAGTTCATGGCCATGGCAAGGCAGGAGGATAGGACGGCGTAGAGCAAAAAGAGTCCGGGATAGGTGAACATAAAGAGAAACTCGAGCGGCTCGGTGACGCCGCAGACCATCGAGGCGACGATGGCGGGCAGAAGGATGGTCTTGAGGCTGGCACGGCGTTCGGGCTTGGCCGTGGTGTAGAACGCTACGGCGATGGCGGGAAGACCAAAGAGCTTGACCCAACCGGTGGCGGTGAAACCAGCCCAGGGCGCTAGCTCGTTGAGGGGGCGCGTGCTGTGCGAGAGGATGGGAAGCAAGTTGGTCCACGTGGCGTAGATGCCATCGGTAATAACCAAATTGTCGTAGTAGATTGGCATGTAGAGCAGGTGATGCAGCCCCACGGGCTCGAGTGCTCGCTCTAAAAACACGAAGGCGCCCACGCCGAAGGGACCGACGCCCGTAAGTGCATGGCGCAGTGTTTCGGTCATTGCGTATACGATGGGCACGATGGCGGCCGAGATAGCGGCAAGGGCGAATACGGCAAAAAAGCTAATGAGGTAGACCAACGAGGAGCCCGAGAAAGTACCGAGCCAATCGGGAACCTTGGCATCGTAGAAGCGGTCATGGATGGCGACGACGGTGGCCGATACCGCCAGCGGGCCGATAATGCCGGTGTCGAGCGTCTTGATGCCGTCGATGACGGTGATGCCGCTGGCGGAGGTCAAAGACGACGGGTACTTAAGTCCAAGGTTGTCACCGCTCAGCTTAATGATCTCGCTCAAAAAGAAGCAATAGGCAAAATAGGCCACGAGTGCCTCGAAGCAGCAGCGCGCCGGTTGCTTTTGGGCAAGGCCGATGGGCAGCGCTACGGCAAAAAGCAGTGGGAGGCGTTTAAAGACCGTCCACGAGCCGCGCTGGATGATAGCCCAAAAAATATACCAAGGGGTTCCGTATACGGCGAGGTCGCCGACGATGTCCGCAGACGTTGCGAGGGCGGAGACGCCGACCATAAGGCCCGATATGGAAAACAGCATGGCGGGCGCGAACATTGCCCCGCCAAAGCGTTGGATTTTCTGCAGCATGTTCTGCCTCCCGAACATCGAGGTGCGTTGCAGGTGGTGAAACGTTTAAACAATGGATTCATTGTAGAGGACCAGACGATTGTCGTGTCGGCAGTTTTGAACGAGACCGATTTGGGCACGACAGAAGCCGCCAACGGTTACAATACTGTCGCTTTACCGATAATCGGTTTAAACAACCCCAAGAAATGCTATCGTGCCTAGCCAGCAAGAAGATGTAGAGGTGAAGCCATGCCAAAAGCGATTTACGAAGGAATCTACCGCGAGATCCGTTCGCGCATCATTAACGGGACCTATGCGTTTCAGGAGATGCTGCCAACCGAAGCCGAGCTGACCGCAGAGTTCGACTGCACGCGCAATACCGTCCGCCGCGCTTTGAGCATGCTGGCCGACGAGATGTTTGTTCAGCCCATACACGGCAAGGGCGTACGCGTTATTTGGCTCAAGGGCGAAACCGACATGCTGGGCGCGCTCGAGGAAGTCGAGTCGTTTGGCGAATTTGCAAAGCGCAACAATGCCGTTGCATCGACGGACGTTAAGTCCTTTGAACATCTGGTCTGCACCGAGCAGCTCTCTCGTCGCCTGGGCTTTAAGGTGGGCGAGGAGCTGATTCGCGTAGTGCGTGTCCGAAGCCTCAACGGCAGCGCGCGCCAAGTGGACCATGGCTACTTTTTGGAGTCGATCGCCAAGGGTCTGACCCCCGAGATCGCGGCAGAATCTATCTACGACTATCTGGAGCACAAGCGCGGCATCAAAGTGATGGCGAGTCGCCGTACGGTGAGTGTCGAGCTCGCCAACGATGAAGACTGCAGCTATCTTGACCTCGGCAAATACAACTGCGTTGCCGTCATGGAGAGTCAGTCGTACACATCGGATGGCATCTTGTTTGAGGTGACGCATGCTCGCACACACCCCGAGATCTTCCATTACCGCGTCAATTCCAAGCGATAGGTAACAGACGCATAAGCTTGCGTTTCGATATGAAGTGCCCCGCGCGGTCGATGGGATATCGGCCGTACGGGGCGCTTTAATTGTTTAGACAATATTTGTCAAGTACGAATGTATCAAGAACCGTTCACCGAAGTTTTTCTACCGCTCTAGTAATACTTGTTCAAACAACTGGCCAAATAGCGTATTGTACAAATCAGAAAAAGGGGCAAAGTCCCCGAACCAATCTCCGAAGGCGGCGGCAAAGGGTGCCGCCACGGTGTGAAAGGGTGGATTGTAATGAAGAACGAAATGAGCAGAAGGCAGTTCCTGGGCTTCGCTGGCTCCGCGGCCACGGTCTTTGGCCTGGGTCTCGTGGGCTGCGGTGGCTCCGCCGGCTCCGGCTCCTCTGCTTCTGGTGACGCTGCCGAGGTCTACTTCCTCCAATTCAAGCCCGAGGTCGACAAGGAGTGGAAGGAGATCGCCAAGGCATACAAGGAGGAGAAGGGCGTCGAGGTCAAGATCGTGACCGCCGCCTCTAACACCTACGAGGAGAAGCTCAAGTCCGAGATGTCCAAGAGCTCCGCTCCTACCCTGTTCCAGGTCAACGGCCCCACCGGTCTTAAGAACTGGAAGGACTACTGCGCCGACCTGTCCGATACCAAGGTCCGCGGTGAGCTCGTCGACGACTCCCTGGCTCTGCAGTCCGACGGCAAGGATCTAGGTATCGACTGGGTCCAGGAGAGCTACGGCATCATTTACAACAAGGAGCTCCTCGAGAAGGCTGGCTACAAGGCCGAGGACATCAACTCCTTTGACAAGCTGAAGGCTTGCGCCGATGACATTCAGGCCCGCAAGGACGAGCTTGGCGTTGACGGTGCCTTCACTTCCGCCGGCATGGATGACTCCTCCAGCTGGCGCTACACCACCCACCTCGCCAACCTCCCGCTCTACTACGAGTTCGAGAAGGAGCACAACCAGGAGGATGACGAGATTAAGGGCGAGTATCTCGACAACTTTAAGCAGATCTTCGACCTGTACATCACCGACTCCACCTGCGATCCTTCGCAGCTTGCCTCCAAGACCGGCGACGACGCCTCCAACGAGTTCGCAACCGGCAAGGCCGTCTTCTATCAGAACGGCTCTTGGGCCTACGCCGACCTCATCAAGGCCGGTATGACCGACGATCAGATTGGCATGATGCCCATCTACATCGGTGTCGACGGCGAGGAGAACCAGGGCCTGTGCTCCGGCGGCGAGAACTACTGGTGCGTGAGCTCCCAGGCTTCCGAGGATGCCCAGAAGGCTACCGAGGACTTCATGTATTGGTGCGTCACTTCTGAGACTGCCACCAGCATCATCGCTGACAAGATGGGTCTGACTGCCCCGTTCAAGAGCGCCAAGGACACCACCAACGTCTTCTCGCAGCAGGCTGTTGCCATGGCTAAGGACGGCAAGAAGACCGTCGCTTGGGACTTCGTTTACATCCCCTCTGAGGAGTGGAAGAAGAACCTCAAGCAGGCTCTGATTGCCTATGCTGCCGATAACACCAAGTGGGACGGCGTCAAGAACGCCTTCGTCGATGGCTGGAAGACCGAGAAGGCTGCTTCCGAGTAAGCAGTTGCTGCCCAAGCTATCTGATTAGCGACAGGGGGCGGGCAGACGTCGGTTTGCCCGCTCCCTGCATATTGAAAGGACCCTTCTATGGGCAAAGCACTCAAGCGCTGGTGGCCGCTCTTTATGCTGCCCACGTGCCTGGCGTTTATGATCGGGTTCGTGATCCCCTTTATCCAGGGTTTCTATCTCTCGTTCTGCCAGTTTATTACCATTAACAACACGCACTTCGTCGGTATCGAGAACTACGTGCGTGCACTGTCCGATCCGCAGTTTGCCACGTCGTTCTTCTTTACGGTGGCGTTTGCTTTCCTGTCGACGGTGCTCATCAACGTGATCGCCCTCGCCATCGCGCAGGCGCTCACCCGCAAGGCGCTCAAGGGCACCAACATCTTCCGTACGATCTTCTTCATGCCTAACCTGATCGGCGGCATCGTGCTGGGCTACATTTGGCAGATTCTGATCAACTGCCTGCTCTCCAACATCGGTGCCGACCTTATCGCCCTTAACTCTGCTGCTGGCTTCTGGGGCCTTATCATCCTGACCCTGTGGCAGCAGGTCGGCTACATGATGATCATCTACATCGCCGGTCTGCAGTCCATTCCGTCCGACTACATCGAGGCCGCCAAGGTCGACGGCGCTACGGCATGGCAGACGTTTTGGAAGGTTAAGATCCCCAACCTGATGCCGACGATCACCATCTGCCTGTTCCTGTCCATCACCAACGGCTTTAAACTGTTCGACCAGAACCTCGCCCTTACCGGTGGCGCCCCGGCGCACTCCACCGAGATGCTCGCCCTGAACATCTACAACACGTTCTATTCGCGTGCTGGCATCGCATGGCAGGGCATCGGTCAGGCCAAGGCGGTTATCTTCTGCATCCTGGTCGTCGCTATTTCCATGATCCAGCTTAAGGCCACGAGG
Source organism: Collinsella sp. LCP19S3_H3 (assembly GCF_052119145.1). Taxonomy (NCBI): domain Bacteria; kingdom Bacillati; phylum Actinomycetota; class Coriobacteriia; order Coriobacteriales; family Coriobacteriaceae; genus Collinsella; species Collinsella sp. LCP19S3_H3. The sequence goes on along the minus strand of NZ_JBQKFW010000007.1, from coordinate 89,627 downwards.
TCCAAGGAGGTGCAGCAGTAATGAAACGCGATAAGGCTATCAACCGTGCGCTCTCGATTTTCTTTACGATCCTGTCGCTCGCATGGATTTACCCCGTGTTCATGATTGCGCTCAATTCCTTTAAGAAAGGGACCGCAATCAGCACCACCACGGCATTCGATCTGCTCACGCCCGAGACGTTCAACGGCCTTGCAAACTACGTGCACGCCCTTAACGAGCAGGGCTTTGCCTCGGCGTTTATGTACTCGCTCATCATCACGGTCACGTCGGTCGTGCTGATCTTGGTGTGCTGCTCCATGTGCGCTTGGTATGTGGTGCGCGTCAACAGCAAGATCTCGAACTTCTTCTATTACCTGTTCGTGTTCTCGATGGTCGTACCGTTCCAGATGCTCATGTTCACGCTGTCCAATTTGGCGGACCGCATCGGCTTCAACACGCCGTTCAACATCTGCTTTATTTACCTTGGATTTGGCGCGGGCCTAGCGGTCTTTATGTTCGCCGGCTTTGTAAAGAACATCCCGCTCGAGATCGAGGAGGCGGCCATGATCGACGGCTGCAACCCGGTCCAGGTGTTCTTTAAGATCGTCCTTCCCATCATGAAGCCCACCTATCTTTCGGTCGGCATTCTCGAGACCATGTGGGTCTGGAACGACTATCTGCTGCCCTACCTCACCCTCGACTCCACCAAGTACAAGACCATTCCTATCTTGATCCAGTACTTCCGCGGCGGCTACGGTCACGTCGAGCTCGGCCCCATGATGGCCTGTATCATGATGGTCGTTGTCCCCATCGTCCTCATGTACATCCTCTGCCAGAAGTACATCATCGACGGCGTGGTGGCAGGTGCCGTCAAGGGCTGATGCCGTAACTGTTTTGCAAGTTTCTGCGGCGCCCCTCAGCGTGGCGCCGCGTATCGAAAGGTAGAGACATGGCCGAGATCGTTCTCAAACATGTTCAGAAGGTGTATCCCAACAACGAGTCCAAAAAGAAGGGCTTCTTTGGCAAAAAGAAGAAGACCGAGGAGAAGAAGCACAACCTCAAGGTTACCGAGGATGGCGTGCTCGCTGTAGAGGACTTCAACCTCACTGTCCACGACCAGGAGTTTATCGTCCTCGTTGGTCCCTCTGGCTGCGGTAAGTCCACGACGATGCGCATGGTTGCCGGCCTGGAGGACATTACCTCGGGCGACGTGCTCATCGACGGCAAGCGCGTCAACGACGTGGCACCCAAGGACCGTGACATTGCCATGGTGTTCCAGAGCTACGCTCTGTACCCCAACATGACGGTGTACGAGAACATGGCGTTTACGCTTGAGCTCAAGAAGGTCCCCAAAGACGAGATTGACCGCAAGGTTCGCTCCGCTGCCGAGATTTTGGGTATCACCGAGTACCTCGACCGTAAGCCTAAGGCGCTTTCGGGCGGCCAGCGTCAGCGCGTTGCCATCGGCCGCGCCATCGTGCGTGACCCCAAGGTATTCCTGATGGACGAGCCGCTGTCCAACCTGGACGCCAAGCTTCGTAACCAGATGCGTGCCGAGCTCATTAAGCTTCGCCACGAGATCAAAGGTACATTCATCTATGTTACCCACGACCAGACCGAGGCTATGACCCTCGGCGACCGCATCGTGGTCATGAAGGACGGCGTTGTTCAGCAGATCGCCACGCCGCAGGAGGTCTTCAACCATCCCGCGAACATCTTTGTCGCCGGCTTCATCGGCGTGCCGCAGATGAACTTCTTCGATGCCCAGCTGGTGCGCTCGGGCGAGGGCTTTACCGTCAAGACCGACGACATGAATGTCGCGCTGGCCCCCGAGACCTGCGCTCAGCTTGCGCTTAACTGGGACGGCGAGGACATGAAGGAGATCACGGCCGGCGTTCGTCCCGAGCAGATTCTGCTTGCCGACAAGGGCGAGGAGGGTGCGCTTCAGGGCACCATCGAGGTCACCGAGCTCATGGGTTCGACCGAGCACGTTCATGTGACGTCTCCCGACGGCCAGTTTGTCCTGATCATCCCTGTCGTCGACCTCGAGGCCAGGGGTTCGCTCAAGGCCGGCGACCCCATCTGGTTCAAGTTCGAGAAGAATGCGACCCACCTTTTCGATAAGGTCTCTGGCAAGAACCTTATCTAGGCCCGATTCAATCAGACCCTCCTTTTGGGCGACTGCGGTTTTGCCATCCTTTTGCCGTAGTCACATATAAGGCTCCCCTCTCGTCCGCTGAGCGAGAGGGGAGCCTTTCTTTGTGCTGGGGCTGTCTGGCCGGTCGTTTGTCTCGATCTGTAACAGGAGGAGGGCCAAATTGGGCCTAGATGTTACAGATTGAGACGGTTTCCCGGAACAATTCTGTTTGTCTCATTCTGTAACAGGTTGACCCAATTATGCCGGCTAGTTGTTACAGGCCGAGATTTTTTGGTCGAGGCAGGTCGCGGGTAACACGAGGGCACAAAAAGCGGAGCCGCGTTGCCGCGACTCCGCTTTCAAAAGGATGGGTAATGGAAGCGAAATTAGCTCAGGTGCCAGATCTCGTCGTTGTACTGGGATATTGTACGGTCGGACGAGAAAGTGCCGGCGTTGGCGATGTTGATCAGCGCCTTGCGCATCCAAGCGTCCCGGTCCTCGTAGTCTGCCAGCACGCGCTCCTTAGTCTGGATGTACTCCTCAATGTCGAGCAGGGTCATAAACCAGTCCTTGCCCTTGATGTCGTCGTGCAGACGCTGCAGGCGCTCGGCGTTGCCGGTCGCCATAAAAGCGGGGTTGGTAATAAAGTCCACCAGTAGCTTAATACCGGGCTTGAGGTAGAGCGCGCCGACGTTATAGCTGCCGTCGGCGTAGAGCTGCTCGACCTGTTTGGACGAGGCGCCAAAGGTGTAGATGTTCTCGTCGCCCACGAGCTCGGCGATCTCGACATTGGCGCCGTCGAGCGTGCACAGGGTCAAAGCACCGTTGAGCATGAACTTCATGTTGGAGGTGCCGCTCGCCTCCTTGGAGGCCAGGCTGATCTGCTCGGAGATGTCGGCGGCGGGAATCACGCGCTCGGCAGCGGTGACGTTATAGTTCTCGATCATGACGACTTGCAGGTAGGGAGCCACGTCGGGATCGTTTGCGATCCACTGCGACAACGTCAGGATCAGATGGATGATATCCTGGGCGATAGTGTAGGCAGGTGCCGCCTTGCCGCCAAAGATGATGGTGACGGGGTGCTTAGGTCTATTGCCGTTCTTGATGTCGAGGTACTTCCAGATGATGTAGAGCGCGAGCATCTGCTGGCGCTTGTACTCGTGGATACGCTTGACCTGAACATCGATGATCGCGTTGGAGGGAATGGTCACGCCCTGCTCGAGCGCCATGAACTGGCGCATGATGGCCTTGGCCTCGGCCTTGGTGGCGGCCAGGCGCTCAAGAACGTCCTTGTCGTCGGCGAATTCGGCGAGCTTGCTCAGGTCGCCGGTGCTGCGCCAATCGGTACCGATTGCATCGTCGAGCAGGCTGGCAAGTGCGGGGTTGGCTCCCTGGATCCAGCGGCGGAAGGTGATGCCGTTGGTCTTGTTGGAGAACTTTTCGGGATAGATCTCGTAGAACGGGTGAAGCTCGGTGTTCTCCAGGATCTTGGTGTGGAGTGCGGCGACGCCATTGATGGAGAAGCCAAAGTGAATGTCCATGTGGGCCATGTGGACGGTGCCGTACTCGTCGATGATGGCGACACGCGGGTCGCCATGCTCGGCCTTGGCAATCTCATCGAGCTTGACGATGATGTCGGCGATGGCGGGGGAGACCTTCTGCAAGCTGGTGAGCGGCCATTTCTCGAGCGCCTCGGCAAGGATCGTGTGGTTGGTGTAGGCGACCATGGATCGCACGATGGTAACGGCTTCGTCAAACTCGATGTCGTGCTCGGTGGTGAGCAGCCGGATGAGCTCGGGAATGACCATGGTGGGGTGCGTATCGTTAATCTGGACCACGGCGTAGTCGGCCAGATCGTGCAGGTTGCTGCCGCGCTCTACGGCCTCGTCGATCAGGAGCTGGGCGGCATTGCTCACCATGAAGTACTCCTGGTAGATGCGAAGCAGGCGGCCCTGCTCATCGGAATCATCCGGATAGAGGAACAGGGTGAGGTTCTTGGCGATCTTGGTCTTGTCGAAGTCGATGGAGCTGCCAGGGACCAGGCCCTCGTCGACACTTGCCAGGTCAAACAGGCGCAGGCGGTTCTTGGTGGGCTGGCCATAACCGGGCACATCGATGTTGACGAGCTTGGAGGTGACGGCAAAATCACCAAACTCGACGGTGTAGGAGCGGTCGTCATCGATCAGGATGTCCTGCTCGCCGAGCCACTCGTCAGGGACGGCCTTCTGCTGGTTGTCGGCAAAGCGCTGGCGGAACAGGCCGTAATGGTAGTTGAGGCCCACGCCGTCGCCGGTGAGGCCCAGCGTGGCAATGGAATCCAGGAAGCATGCGGCCAGGCGACCCAAGCCGCCGTTGCCGAGCGAAGGCTCGACCTCGAACTCCTCGATCTTGTTGAGGTCGTGGCCGGCAGCGACGAGCTGGTCCTTAACCTCGTCATAGATGCCGAGGTCGATCATATTGTTGATGAGCAGCTTGCCGATCAAAAACTCGGCAGAGATGTAGTAGAGCTTTTTCTTGCCGTTGTTGAGCGGACAGGCGGCAGAGCGCTCCTGCACGAGCTTGACCAGCAGCTTATAAATACGACGGTCATCGAGCTGCTCGAGCGAGGTGCCAAAGGACTGCTCGGCGAGTTCTGCGAGGCTTATACGGGGCATGTTTCCTCCTGTGGTGAGTCGACTACATGTCAGAAATTCAAAAGAAGCCCGCGCGAGGGATTGGGATGGCCTCGCGCGGGAAAAGCGGTCGCGTCCACACGGTGGGGTGGGGTCGGGCGCGGTGGCTCCTATTGGGGAAGCTCGATTTCGGCTTCCGACGGGATGCGGAAGTAGGTCTCGGTCCAGTCGGTGAGCTTGCGCTCGAGTTCGCGGGTGATGGCGCCATCAAGCATGCGCCACGTCCAGTTACCGCCCAGGGTGGCGGGGGTGTTAATGCGCGCCTCGTTGCCCAGATTGAGCAGGTCCTGCATGGTGTAGATACAGGTGTCACTCACGCTGGCGGCGATGGTGCGGTTGAGCGCGTCGGCCATGGACTCGCCTGCCTGCTGGTGGGTATACAGGGCCGCCTGCTCGCGCTGACGCGGGGTGGCCGTTCCCTCATACCAGCCGCGTGCCGTTTCGTTGTCATGCGTTCCGACGTAGGCAACGGTGTTGGCAATGTAGTTGTGCGGCAGGTAGTACGAGTTGCTGCCTTCAAAAGCGAACTGCAGAATCTTCATGCCGGGGAAGCCCGTGGTGTCGCGCATGTCGATGACGCCGGGGGTAAGAAAGCCCAGGTCTTCGGCAATGATGGGAAGCGTGCCGAGCTTTTCCTCGAGCACCTTGAAGAGCTTGAGGCCGGGTCCCTGCGTCCATGAACCATATGACGAATCGGGAGAGGAGAACGGCACCTCCCAAAAGGCTTCAAAGCCGCGGAAGTGGTCCAGACGGATGATGTCGTACATGTCGAGGGCGGCTCGGACGCGGTCCTCCCACCAGGAGAAGCCGTCTGCTTCCATGGCATCCCAGTCATAGATGGGGTTGCCCCAGTACTGGCCGGTGGCCGAGAACTGATCAGGCGGCGTTCCCGCGACGCTGACGGGATTGCCGGCGGCGTCGATCTTAAAGAGCTCGGGCGTGGCCCACATCTCGACGGAGTCGCGCGAGACGTAGATGGGCAGGTCGCCGATGATCAGGATGTCGTGCTCGTTGGCATAGGCCTTGAGGCGGCTCCACTGGCGATCGAAGAAATACTGCGTCATCTGGTGGTAGAGCATGCGCTCGGGATGGGTGGCGCAGACCTTGCTGGATGCCTCGCCGCGGCGGCGGAGCTCCTCGGGCCACTCCCAAAAGGCTTTGAGTCCGCACTCCTCCTTCACGGTCATAAACTCGCAGTAGGGAAGGAGCCAGTCCTCGTTTGCCTGGATAAAGTCGTCGAAATCGGCCGGCTTATCGGCAGCAAAGCGCTCAGCGGCTCGATCGAGAATCTGACGGCGGCCAACAAAGATGGCGCCGTAGTCGACGTTGCTGGGGTCGGAACCAAGGAAGACGCCGTCGATGTCACGCTGCTCCAGATAGCCGGCTTCGATAAGCTCGGCAAAGTCGATCAAGTTGGGGTTGCCTGCGCGGGCCGAGAACGACTGATAGGGCGAATCGCCATAGCTGGTCGTCGTAAGGGGCAGGATTTGCCAGTAATGTTGTTTGCACGAGGCGAGAAAATCGACGAAGTCGTAGGCATTCCAGCCAAAGCCGCCGATTCCGTATGGTCCGGGCAGAGATGAGACGGGCATGAGGACGCCGCTTGCACGCTCCATGAATGCGCTCACCAACCTTCTTGTTGTGGGGTCGGCCTGCCGATGGGTGTGCAGTCCGCCTCCGATGTTCTGATTCGATACACCTATTGTATACATGTTGTTTAAACATGTATAGGCAAGATAAAAAAGTTGGTCGATTTTCGGCGAATGGTTACATGCCATGAAAAAAGCCCCGGTCTCACATCGTGAGATCGGGGCAAGAACGGTGTGTAGGTTTTTGCTACTCGGCGTCGGCGAAGCCGTTGGGGTTGTGGCTCTGCCAGTTCCAGCTGTCGCGGCACATGTCCGCGATGTCGTACTGGGCCTTCCAGCCCATCATGCGCTCGGCCTTGGAGGCATCACACCAGTTGGCGGCGATATCGCCGGCGCGGCGCTCGCGAATCACATAGGGCAGCTCTTTGCCACAGGCCTTGGAGAAGGCTGCGACAACCTCGAGCACCGAGGTGCCGGTGCCGGTGCCCAGGTTGAAGATCTCAACGCCGGTCTTGCCGTTCATCCAGTTGAGGGCGGCCACATGGCCCGATGCCAGGTCACACACGTGGATGTAGTCGCGCACACCGGTGCCGTCGGGGGTGGGGTAGTCGTTGCCAAAGACCTGAACGGCTTCGAGCTTGCCCACGGCAACCTGCGCGACATAAGGCACCAGGTTGTTGGGGATGCCCTTGGGGTCCTCACCGATCAGGCCCGACGGATGTGCGCCGATGGGGTTGAAGTAGCGGAGCAGCACAACGTTCCACTCGGGGTCGGCGGTGTGAACGTCCATAAGGATCTGCTCAATCATCCACTTGGTCCAGCCATAGGGGTTGGTCGCGGGCTTCTTGGGGTCTTCCTCGGTGACGGGCGGGTTATCCGGATCGCCGTAGACGGTCGAGGAGCTCGAGAAGATGATGGACTTGCAGCCATGGTTGCGCATAACGTCGACGAGCACCAGGGTGTTCTCGATGTTGTTGTGATAGTATTCGACGGGCTTGCTCACCGACTCGCCGACGGCCTTAAAGCCGGCGAAGTGGATGACGCGGTCGATCTGATGGGTATCGAAGATCTTGTTCATGGCATCGCGGTCGAGCACGTTGGCCTCGTAGAAGGTGAGGTTCTTGGCGGCCTTGTCGCCCACGATGGTCTTGACACGGTCGACGGCGACGGCGCTGGAGTTGGAGAGGTCGTCGACGATGACGACCTGGTAGCCACCCTCGAGCAGCTGAACGACGGTGTGCGAGCCGATAAAGCCGGCGCCACCGGTTACGAGGACGCAGGTGTCTTTGGGGTCGAGTGCTTTGGACATGTAGTCTCCTATCGAATCAGGAACACTTCCTGAGGGAGTATAGCGCAGGCAGGGGCACCCAAAACGTGCAGGGCAGGAAAAGCAGACGAACATGCTAACGTACTCATGGAAATGTTTGGCGTGGGCATAACCTTGACTTTGACGTTTGCATACGAGCCGCCGACCATGGGGTTTGCTGCCGTTCGTGGAAATCGTTGGGACGAGCGCGATGTACGCTAATATGTATGAGTTGAGCGACATATAAATAAACATGTAACGGAGTAGATATGTCACCAAACAGCGATTCCATCCTTTCCCAGGAGCTTTCGCGTCGCACTGCCCTCAAGGCCTTGTTCGGCGCCGCTTCTGCAGCCGTTCTTTTTGGTCTGCCCGCTCGCGCCCATGCTGCGGAGGCCACCAAGGAAACCACCGACAAGCTCAATGCGGCCCAGGCTCAGCTTGACGAGGTCCAGGCCCAGCTCGACAGCATCGCAAATGAATACGCGGCGCTGGCCAACAAGAACGCCCAGACCCTCAACGATATCGAGAGCGTACAGGGCCAGATTGACAGCACGCAGGCGCAGATTGACGAAAAGAAGGCCGAGCTCAAAAAGAAGCGCGGCGATCTTTCCGATCGCGTTTCCGCCAGCTATAAGTCGGGCGGCACCAACATCCTGTCGCTGCTGCTCGCCTCGGGCTCGTTTGAGGAGCTCGTCGCCAATGCGCACTATGTTGAGAAGATCAACAAGAGCGACCGCGACGCCATCGAGGATATCCAGACCATCCAGAAAGAGCTCGATACACAGAAGTCCGAGCTCGAGTCGCAAAAAGCCGACTTGGAGAAGCTCAAGGACCAGCAGACTGCCCAGATGCAGGACATGCAGGCCAAGCAGCAAGAGGTCCAGACGGTTCTGAACGGCCTCTCCGACGACGTCAAGGAGCTCATGGCCCAGCGCGATTCCGAGATTCTCGCTGCCGCCCAGGCTGAGGAGGCTGCCAAGAAGGCCGCCGCTGCTGCAGCTGCCGCAAACAAGAACAATTCCTACTCGGGTGGTTCAAACTCGGGTGGCGGATCGTATGCGCCCGGAAATCCGCAACAGAATGCCGGCTCGGGCAAGCAGCAGGCTGTCGTCAACGCATGCTACTCCACGCCTTCGCCTGGCCTAAACTGGTGCGCCGCCTGGGTCACCAACGTCTTCCGCAACGCCGGCGTGGGCTACTTTGGCGGCAACGCGTGCGACATGTTTAACGCCTGGTGCTACAGCTCCGATCGTTCGGCGCTGCAGGTGGGCATGATCGTGGCCGACTCGTCGCACAGTGGCACCGGTATGCCGGGTCTGCTGTACGGACACGTGGGCATCTATGTTGGCGGCGGCATCGTTATGAGTAACGAGGGCGCCATCACGTCGAGGTCGCTTGACTCGTTCATTAGCTTTTACGGTACTGGCTCTGGTGTGCGCTGGGGCTGGCTCGGCGGTATCGCGCTGTCGTAGCTGCGGCTTGGTCCGGGACTGCGGGCGAGGCATAAGGTTGCCTGCTCGGGCAGTCCTGCGCAAGACGAAGGCCACATTAAGTGGCCTTCTTTGCGTGCGGAACTCGCGATCAACCTTATGCCTCTCGGACTGTCCCGGTCCTCACGGGTCCTGAGCACGACACACCGGACTGGGTTATCTGAATAAATATGGTGAAGGCCCCTTTTGGGGCCTTCTTTTTATAAAAATTCGCCTACTCGGTGGACTTCGGGTTCTAGGTCTACGCCGAATTGGTCTTTGACGGTTGCTTGGATGTGGCGGATGAGTTCGTCGACGTCGGCGGCGGTGGCGTGGTCGGCGTTGACGATGAAGCCGCAGTGCTTTTCGCTCACCTGGGCGCCGCCGACGGCGTGGCCGCGCAGCCCGGCGTCCATGATGAGCTTGCCGGCAAAGTGGCCCTCGGGGCGCTTGAAAGTGGAGCCGGCGCTCGGCATGTCGAGCGGCTGCTTGTCCTCGCGGCGTTGGCGGTAGTCGTCCATGTCGGCCTTGATCATCGCGGCGTTGCCCGGGGCGAGATTGAAGGTGGCCGAAAGCACGATGAAGCCGTCGTCGGCGATGCGGCTCTTGCGATAGCCCAGATTGAGCTCGTCGACATCGAACTCGATGATGCTGCCGCTACCGCGGGTGCCGTCGTCGAGCGCGCGGGCGGGCTTATAGACGCGCACGGACTCCAAAACATCGGCCATGCAGGCACCGTAGGCGCCGGCGTTCATGTAGCAGGCGCCGCCGACCGATCCGGGGATGCCCGAGATGGGCTCCATGCCGGTGAGACCGGCCTCGGCTGCCGTGGCCGCAACATCCGAAAGCAGCGCACCGGCTGCTGCCGTAACGTGCGTGCCGTCGACGGTAATGGCGGAGAGGCCCTCCCCTAGCGCTACGACGACGCCGCGTATGCCCTTGTCGCCGACGAGTAGGTCGGAGCCGTTGCCCACGATGGTGAGTGGCAGATCGCAGCGATAGCAGGTATCGAGCGTGGCGACGAGGCCCTGCTCGGTGTCGGGCGTGACAAAGACGTCGGCCGGGCCGCCAATCTTAAACGTGGTGTGCTCGCGCATGGGCTCGCTCATCAACACGTTGTCCTCGCCGGCAACGCCAGCGAGCGCGCACAGCAGGTCCTCGTTAAAAAAGTCGTTCTCGTGCATCCGAATATCCGCCTTTTGGTGGTCGTTGTCATCAATCGATTGCAATATACCCCACCTGGACGTATTTGGTGCGCTGGCGGCGATAAAACAGCCGTCTACCGGATTGGTAAAGTGTTTATCATCGAGGTAGAGGGGCAGTCGCTATACTTTCAAGAGATTGCGCGTAAACCTGGAAGGAGCGAGATGGCCAACAAAGTCACCCTCAAGCAGATCGCCCAGGAGGTGGGGCTTTCCCCCTCGTCGGTCTCGCTTGTTCTCAACAATCGGCCTTGTCGCATCTCGGAAGAAAACCGCAAGCTCATCAAGGAGGTCGCGGCGCGCAACCACTATGTTCCCAACCAGATTGCGCGCAGCCTGGTCATGCGCGAGTCACGCACCCTGGGTCTTATCGTCCCCAACATCGAGAGCCGATTTTTTGCCTCACTTGCCGGTAGCTTGGAAAAGCGCTGCCGCGAGGACGGCTATGCGCTCTTTATTACCAGCTCGGGCGGAAGCGCCGACGATGACTTGGAACTGCTGCGCCAGCTGGTGACGCGCGGCGTCGATGGTGTCTTCCTGGTGGTAGGCGACGAGTTCTCGGACGACCGTGCCCTGCGCGAAGAGGTCAGCCATCTACCCATCCCTGCCGTGATGGTCGACCGCGCCATTGAGGGGCTCGAGTGCGACAAGGTGATGTTCGACCACGAGATGGGTGGCTATATGGCTACCCGCTATCTGATCGAGCAGGGCCACCGTCGCATTGCCTGCTTGGTTAATGCGCGTCGTTCCAATACGGGTCGCAAGCGACTTGCCGGCTATGAGCGCGCGCTGCGCGAGGTTGGTCTGCCTATCGACGCGCGTTTGGAGTTTGAGAGCGAGTACTACATTCCGAGCGCCTACGAGGCCTCGGAGGCGGTGCTCGCAACCGACGCCACTGCCGTGTTCGCAAGCTCGGACAACATTGCCCTCGGTCTGCTCAAGCGTTTGCACGAGATGGGGAAGAGCATCCCGGGCGATATTTCGGTGGTGAGCTATGACAACTCGGCGGCCGACGTTCTCTTTGAGCCGGCGCTGACCGCCATTGAGCAGGATCCTGGTGTCCTCGCGGAACATGCTTTTGTCTGCATGTCCAAGCGTCTTGCCGGTAGGGGCGGTAGGCGTGCCGAAGAGGTCGTCCTGGAGCCGGCGCTTATCGTTAAGGGCAGCGTGCTCGAGCTTACTAAACATAACTAAACACGTTTATCAATTTGCAGAGACCGAATGTGGAGCACTTGTGGCAGACAATGCCGCAGGTGAATGTCGTCTTTTGTTGATCGATGTGATTGATAAAGGTGATAAAACGTTTTTTCACCATGATAAAACGTTTTAGCAAATATACTAGTCCCAACGAATGGTTGCCGTATTGGAGGGCGACCGCACAGCGGAGGGACATAAACAATGGCTAAAACACTGGGGACGCCGTGGCAAAAGCTGGGCCACGAGGTGCCGGCTTCCGAGCTCGAGGGCGTCGACCTGTATTGGCGTGCATCGAATTATCTGTCCGTCGGTCAGATCTACCTTCGCTCTAACCCGCTCATGCGCCCCGACTTTGTCGATGAGAAAACCGGCGAGGTGCGCGACTTTGGTCGCCCGGACGTTAAGCACCGCCTGGTCGGTCACTGGGGCACCACGCCCGGCATCAACTTCCTGTTCGGTCATGTCAACCGCCTCATCGCCGATCACAACCAGAACGCGATCTTCTTGATGGGCCCGGGTCACGGTGGTCCCGCTGGCACCGCCCAGTCGTTGCTCGATGGTACCTACCGCGAGATTCGCCCCGACATTACCAATGACGAGGCCGGCCTGCAGAAGTTCTTCCGCCAGTTTTCCTACCCCGGCGGTATTCCGAGCCATTTTGCGCCCGAGACGCCTGGCTCCATCCATGAGGGCGGCGAGCTCGGCTACACGCTCAGCCACGCCTACGGTGCCGTCATGGATAACCCGAGCCTGCTGGCCGTGGCTGTGGTGGGCGACGGCGAGTCCGAGACCGGTCCGCTCGCGACCTCTTGGCAGTCTAACAAGCTCGTGAACCCGGCAACCGATGGTATCGTCCTGCCGATCCTGCACCTCAACGGCTACAAGATCGCCAACCCCACCATTCTTGCCCGCGTGTCCGACGAGGAGCTCACCAAGTTCTTTGAGGGCATGGGCTATAAGCCGCATTTCTTTGTCGCCGGCTTTGACGACGAGAGCCATGCGAGCATTCATGCGCGTTTCGCCGCCCTGTTCGAGCAGGTCTTCGATGAGATCTGCGACATCAAGGCCACCGCTATGGCTCAGGCCACTGCGGGCGAGACCGTGGTCCGTCCGGCCTATCCCATGATCGTGTTCCGTACGCCCAAGGGTTGGACCTGCCCCAAGCAGATTGATGGCAAGAAGACCGAGGACTCCTGGCGCGCCCATCAGGTGCCGCTGGCGAGTGCCAAGGACACCCACGAGCACTTCCGCGTGCTGCGCGAGTGGCTTCGCTCCTACAAGCCCGAGGAGCTCTTTACGCCCGAGGGCCAGGTGCGCCCCGAGGTGACGGCCTTTATGCCGACCGGCGAGCTGCGTATCGGCGCCAATCCCAACGCGAACGGCGGCAAGGTACGCCGCGAGCTCGAGCTTCCCGATATTCACGCTCACGAGATCCCCATCGCAAGTAAGGGCCACGGCTGGGGCTCCACCGAGGCCGCCCGCGTCTTTGGTGAGTACACTGCCGATGTTCTGGCCAAGAACATGGATGATTTCCGCATCTTCGGTCCCGACGAGACCGCGTCCAACCGCCTGCAGGCTGCCTATAAGGTGACCAAGAAGCAGTGGGATGCCGGTTTCTACGAGGACGATGCCAACGACGAGCTGCTGGCCGGTTCCGGTAAGGTTGTCGAGCAGCTGTCCGAGCACCAGTGCGAGGGCTTCCTCGAGGCCTACGTGCTCACCGGCCGCTCCGGTGTGTGGAGCTCCTACGAGAGCTTTGTCCACGTGGTCGATTCCATGGTCAACCAGCACTGCAAATGGCTCGAAGCAACCAAGCGCGAGATTCCGTGGCGTGCTCCTATCAGCGGCCTCAACATTTTGCTGTCGAGCCATGTCTGGCGACAGGACCACAACGGCTTTTCGCACCAGGACCCCGGCTTTATCGACCTGCTGCTCAACAAGGCCAACGACACGCATGTCGTGAATGCTTATTATCCGGCCGATGCCAATATGGCCCTTGCTGTGGCCGAGCGCGTCTACCAGTCCACCGACTGCGTCAATGCCATCTTCTGTGGCAAGCAGCCCGCCCCCACCTTCCAGACGGTCGACGAGGCCAAGTCTGAGCTCGCCGAGGGCGTAGCGACCTGGGAGTGGGCATCGACTGCCGACTCGCTCGCCGATGCCGACGTCGTGGTCGCTACTTGCGGTGACGTGCCGACGCTCGAGGCACTGGCCGCAACCGATATGCTGCGCGGGCTGGGCATCAAGGTCTGGTTTGTCAACGTAGTCGATCTGCTCAAGATCCAGAACGTCTGCGAGAACGACCAAGCCATCAGCGATGATCGCTGGGCTGAGCTGTTTGGCCGCGGCGAGAAGCCCGTGCTCTTCGCATTCCACGCTTATGCCGGCACGATTCGCCGCCTGATCTGGAACCGCCCCGGCCACGATGTCTTCCGCGTTCACGGCTACGAGGAGAAGGGCTCCACGACCACGCCGTTTGACATGCTGCGCCTGAACAACATGGACCGCTGGGCCCTGGCCGCCGACGTGCTGCGCATGGTCGACGCCGATAAGTTTGCCGAGCAGATTGATGAGTGGGAGGCCTTCCGCACCGAGGCCTTTGAGTTCGCGTGCGACGAGGGCTTCGATCACCCGGCCTTTACCGACTGGGTCTGGCCCGACGCCGCAGCCGCAACCGCTGCCGACGGCGTACTCTCCGCAACGCAGTTAACTGCCGGCGACAACGAATAGCATCCGGGACGGTCTCGCGCTGGGGCCTGCTCCCGGGGGGGGCGGGGGGGGGGGGGCGCCCCCCCCCCCCCCCCCCCCCCCCCCCCCCGCCCGGAGCAGGCCCTCTCGACCGTTTCGATATGTGGGGGCTGATTCTTTTTTATGTAATGGGGACCTTGCTTACGCTGCCTTAGAAGCCGTGCATCTAACTATGGTCAGCCAAGATTGCATTGCCGGGGGGGGGGGGGGGGGGGGGGGGGGGGGGGGGGGGGGGGGGGGGGGGGGGCGGCCGCGCCCCCCCCCCCCCACCCCCCCCCCCCCCGCCCCCGCCCTCGTCCGTGAACTTTTCCGCTGGGCGAGCCATGGACACCACGCACCGATGCGGTAAAGCGGCGGCTTGAAATTGGTGCTATATTCAACTTGAGTTGTTTAATACTAGTACGGGAGGCTGATATGGGGCTGTTCAAGAAGAAAAACCCGCAGGATGCCTTTGATCCCGATGTGTTTACCATCACGGATACGATTTTGGACCCACCGCGGTTTACACTTTTGCCGGCTATCTACCAGGACGCCACGCGCCGCAAGTGGGCCGTGCATCAGCGCGGCGGCGAGCCGAAGATTTTTGACTATGCGGACGTGCTGCAGTGCGAGATTGTCGAGACCGGAAATCCCGAGGATGTGCCGGAGCTTAGCAATCGCGAACTAGCTCAGCAGATTTTGATTAATCCAGCTCAGGCTACCAAAAACAACGCTGCCAAGCGTAATATGTGCCTTGGTATGGGTGTCATCGTTGCCGTGCAAACCGGCGAGGATGAGATTTCGAAGCTTGAGATTCCGGTGACCGCGGGCGAAGTCAAGCGAGACTCCGGCCTATATCGGTCGTATCGGAACGTTGCGGAGCAGATCAAAGAAGCCTTCGACGCCATGGGGCGTCCGGAGCAATGATGCCCGCAGCATCAAGCGGTTGAGGAGCCTTGCCCATGTCGAGTGAACCATATGCGATTCCGCCCAAAGATCGCGCCTTTGAGGGCATTCTTTGGTATATCAAACATTATGACCTGCAGGGTGGTGACCGGCTGCCCGCCGAGCGTGTGCTCTGTGAAGAGCTGGGCGTGTCACGCACGGCGTTGCGCGCTGCGATCACGCGTCTGATTTCGTGCGGAACTTTGGAAAGCCGCCGCGGTTCGGGCACCTATGTGTGTCCTCCCAAACCGCTGAACATCTTTCAGGAAACATGGAACTATACGCAGGCGGTGGAGAGGGTTGGCTCAAAGTCGACCGCGCGCCTGGTTTGGTCCAAGGTCGTGTACGCCGATATCGATTTGGCCCAAAAAGCCCAGATCGACCTGGGCACGCCGCTCTTCTGCATTCGACGTGTGCGCGTGGTTAATGGTTCCCCGGCGTCGATTGAGACGGCTCACGTCAACCTGTCTTTGTGCCCCTCGCTTCCCGATCACGATTTTGAGCAGGAAAGCCTCTACGACGTTTTGCTCAAAGAGGGGAATGTCCATGTGGCGCACGGCAAGGAGTATATTTCCATCAGCCGTCTGAACGCCGACGA
Source organism: Collinsella sp. LCP19S3_H3 (assembly GCF_052119145.1). Taxonomy (NCBI): domain Bacteria; kingdom Bacillati; phylum Actinomycetota; class Coriobacteriia; order Coriobacteriales; family Coriobacteriaceae; genus Collinsella; species Collinsella sp. LCP19S3_H3. Next base: position 73,803 of record NZ_JBQKFW010000007.1, on the reverse strand, counting down.
GGCCAAGTTGCTGGGTGCCCAGGAGGGCACGCCGGTGTTTTACAAAGCTTCGCACGAGCGTGACGAGAACGATGGCTTTGTCGAGTATTGCAAATCCGTGATTCTGCCGACCAAGTATCGTTTTGCCGATAACGGCGAGGCGGACGGCGTTGCGACGAAGGTGGGTGTCGAATGGCTGATGCAGTAGAAGACTTGCCGGTTTACAAGCAAATTCGCCGCTGCATTGCGGAGCGAATTGAGCGCGGCGACTACCCGACAGGCTCGATGATTCCGTCCGAAAACGAGCTGGCCGAGGAGTTTGGCACGACGCGCCTGACAATCCGAAGCGCCATGGACGAGCTGGTCAAAAGTGGCCAGATTCGTCGGGTACAGGGCAAGGGCGCCTTTGTGGGACACAAGTGGTTTGACGAGCACGAACGCAAGGGCGGCTTCCGCCAGTCGGTTCTGGCGTCGGGTGCGACGCCGTCGGTGCGCATCCTGGCGCGCTCCAAACGCTACGCCGGCCCGTATTACGCCGACCTGTTTGACATCGCCGAGGACGATCTGCTTTACTCGGTGCGCCGTCTCAACTGCATTGATGGTGAGCCCGTATCGATCGAGATGACGCTGATTCCGTGTCTGCTGTTTCCGGGCATCGAAGACGTGGACATTTCGGTCTTCAGCCTGTTCGAGACCTATGACATGTTGGGGCGCAAGCCGGACAAGTCGATTGAGAAACTCGATATTGAAGCGCTGGGCGCACGCGATGCGAGTTTGCTCAATCTTGAGCCGGGCGATCTGGCGCTCGTACTGGAATGCCTGACCTATGACTCGAGTGGGCAGCCGATTGAGCATGCCAAGTCTTTTAACCGCGGCGATGCCGGCGGATATACCTACAACTATTAGCGTTTAGAGCATTCTCGTGCACGGCGGGGTGCTCATTTTTTTACGGACATGTGTCGTATGACCGATGAGCGGCAAAAACTGACCGTCTACCGAGACGGGAGGACGAAATCAAAAAATCGGTATTAAAAACGGCTAACCTGTAATCGTTCACTGGTATTAAGAACCTTTGAATTGTTGAGCTTGGGGCCAAGATGTCCACAAGGTTAAGCGGCGCGACGGGGCGGCAAGCCCGGCCAGTCCGTGCGACAATTCGAACTGCTCGTGAAAGGAACGGGAATGAAGGAGACCGAGAAGATCGAGATCATGCACTTCGACCAGGAGGGCTACCTCGAGGACGGCAGGAACGTCTACGAGGCCGGCAAGCGGATGACCGCCCTGGCCGACCGCGTGCACGAGGAGGGCTACGACGCCGTCTTCCTGATGGGCGTCGGCGGCACCTGGGACGAGTTCATGCAGCTCGAGTACCTCATGAACAAGTTCGGCGACCGCGACCTCGAGGTCTACCTGATCCACGCCGCCGAGTGGAACGTCATGGGCCACAAGCGCATGACCGACAAGTCCGTCGTGCTGACCGCCTCCGAGTCCGGCACCACCCCCGAGGTGCTCGAGGCCATCGGCAAGATGAAGGATATGGGCGTGCGCGTCTTCGCCATGACCAACCCCGAGGGCAAGATCGGGCAGGCCGTGGGCGCCGAGAACTGCGTCATGATGGCCTCCGACCACGGCGCCGGCGGCTGCGAGAAGGGCTACTACCTCGCCGACTGCTTCGGCCTGCGCCTGCTCAACCGCCGCGGCTGCTTCCCCAAGTTCGACCTGTTCATCGAGCAGACGAAGGACGTCTGGAAGGACTTGCTCGACATCCGCAAGCGCTTCGAGCCGCGCGCCGAGGAGATCGCCAGGAAGTACGCGCTGGCCGACTACACCATGTTCATCGGCTCGGGGGCCCTCTGGGGCGAGACCATCCTGTACTCCATGTGCCTGCTCGAGGAGATGCAGTGGAAGCGCATCCGCCACATCACCTCGCACGACTTCTTCCACGGCACGCTCGAGCTGCTCGAGCCCGGCGTCCCGGTGTTCCTGTTCATGGGCGAGGACGAGTGCCGCGCCCTCGACGAGCGCGTCCGCGCCTTCCTCACCAGCGGCGTGACCGGCGACGAGGACTACGTCATCATCGACACCGCCGAGTACGCGATCCCGGGCCTGGACGACGACTTCCGCGTCATCGTGTCGCCGTGGATCCTGTCCGTGCTGACCACCGACCGCCTCTCGCGCAACTACGAGCTGGTCACCAAGCACAACCTCAAGTACCGCCGCTACTACCACCAGTTCGACTACTAATTCTATTTGGGGGAAACCGCAATGAGGCAATACATCTTTGCCAGCCACGCGCATTTTGCGACCGGCATCAAGGAGAGCACCGAGCTACTCTCGGGCGCGCGCGATAACGTCCACGATCTGTCGATGTTTGTCGACGGCCGCACCGACGTCGCCGAGGAGGCCGCCAAGCTCCTGGCGACTATCGATCCCGCCGACGATGTGATCGTGTGCACCGACCTGTTTGGCGGCAGCGTCAACAACGAGTTCACCAAGATCGTCCAGACGCGCCCCAACACCTACCTGATTGCCAACATGAATCTGCCGCTGCTGATCCAGCTGCTCTTCTCGGACCAGGAGGCTCCCGCCGACCAGGTTATCCGCGAGATCCTCGCGGCTGACGACACGCGCGTCAAGTTTGTCAACGACCTGCTGACCGATGCGGATGACGAGGAAGAGTTCTAGTCACCGCCTGCTAATAATGGGGCCGGGTTTCCGGCATGAGACCTTTGGGGGTCAATCATGATTCAATTGGTTCGCGTCGACCATCGTCTGCTTCATGGCCAGGTGGCCGTCTCTTGGGTCCAGGGCCTGGGCTCCGACTGCATCTTCTGCGTTGGCGACAAGGTTGCCAACGATCCCGTCTGGAAGACCACGCTCAAGATGGGAAAGCCGGCCAACGCCAAGCTCGTCATCAAGGACATGGAGCACGCCATCGAGGCTATCAACTCCGGTGTCACCGATAAGTACAAGATGATCATTTGCGTCGCCAGCATCGCCGAGGCCAAGCAGCTTGCCGAAGGCTGCCCGCAGATTACCTCCATCAACCTGGGCAACACCAAGTCCAAGGATGAGCAGCGTCCCGATGCCCGTAAGATCTCCCGTCAGATCTTTGTGACCGCTGCCGAGGAAGAGGACATTCGCGAGCTCGTCGGCCGCGGAATCGAGGTCGAGATTCGCGCTCTGGCCGACGACCCCAAGGTCGATGCTCTAAGCGCCCTCTAATTGGGAACCACGGGGCGGCGCGTACGGCGCCGCCCTGCTCGTGGGCGTACCGGATAAACGCTTTACCCGTTACCCCATCTACCGTTCACCGGGAGTACCTGCCCGTTGAGCGATTGGTATTAAATAGTTATCGCATGACTATATAATTGGTATCAAATCATTTGCACCGGTTTAGGTGTTAACAGCACACCGGTACAAGCTGGATCTGTCTGGGCGATTGTCGGCATGGAAAAGGGCGCGCTGACAAGTCGGGAATCGCCACGCGGATCCAAGAGGGATCAAAGGGAGGAACAATGCTTGTTCAAGCGATCCTCATCGGACTTATCGCTGCCTTCGGTAAGCTCGATTATCAGCTCGGTACGCTCTATGCGTTCCGCCCGATCGTTCTGTGCCCGCTCGTCGGCATAGTCCTCGGGGACCTACAGTCCGGCCTCGCCATCGGTGCGAGCCTCGAGCTGCTCTTCATGGGTTCTATCGCCATCGGCGCTTATGTGCCGCCCGATGAGACGATTGGCGGCGTGCTTGCCTGCGCCTTCGCTATTCAGCTGGGTCAGAGCACCGAGGCCGCTATCGCGCTCGCGATGCCCATCGCCACTCTGACCCTGGCTATTAAGAACGTCGTCAATGCCGGTATGCCCCTTCTGGTCGACCGTGCCGACGTCTTTGCCAGCAAGGGTAACCTCAAGGGTATCTACGCTATGCACTGGATTATCGGTCTCGTGATTGTCGTTCTGGCCTTTGTCCTGTGCTCCGTCTCCTTCTATCTGGGTGCCGACGCTGTTCAGGGCCTGCTCGACTTCATCCCGACGTTCGTCCTCGATGGCTTTGGCGTCGCAGCCAACATCCTGCCTGCCATGGGCTTCGCCATGCTCGGTCGTCTGGTGCTTACCAAGCAGCTCGTGCCGTTCTACTTCCTGGGCTTCCTGCTGTGCTCCTATGCCAACGTGCCCGTCCTCGGCGTCGCTCTGATCGCAATCATCATCGGCATCGACAAGTACGACCTGCTGGGCCTTGGTGGCGCCCAGCCCCAGCTTTCTGTGGAAGGGGATGAGGACGATGACTTCTAATTCCGAGAACCAGATTACTCGCTCCGACCTCATTAAGAGCGCCGTGAACACCGGCGCCCTGGGCATGGAATTCTCCTGGACCTACTACAAGCAGATGAACATTGCCTTCTGCCTGATGGTCGCCAACATGCTCAAGAAGATCTATGCCGGCCGTCCCGACGATTACGCCGAGGCCCTGCACCGTCACAGCGCGTTCTTCAACATCACCCCGCAGCTCGCTCCCTTCGTGGGCGGCATCGCGATGGCCATGGAGGAGAAAGTCGCTCGTGGCGAGGTTGAGCCCGAGAGCGTCAACGACATCAAGGCCGCCCTTATGGGCCCGCTTTCCGGCCTGGGTGACTCCTTCTTCCTGTCCACCCTGCGCGTCGTCGCCGCTGCCGTGGGCATCAGCCTGTGCCAGGCCGGAAACGTCTTTGGCCCCATCGCTTTCCTGCTCATCTACAACATCCCGGCGTTCCTGATTCGTATTTTTGGCGCTATCAAGGGTTATGAGCTGGGCATTGGCTTCCTCGACGAGGCTCAGAAGACCGGCCTGATGCAAAAGATCATGGCCTGCGTCGGCATCGTCGGCGTCATGGTCGTCGGCGCCATGAGCAAGGACATGTTCTGGGCTTCGCTGCCCGTCGCTATCGGTCAGGGCGACTCCGCCCAGACTCTCCAGGACATCCTGGACGGCATCATGCCCGGTATGCTCGGCATGGCCGCCTTCTGGCTCTATTACTGGCTGCTCTCCAAGAAGATCAACCCGATGGTCTTGATCCTCTGCACCATGGTCGTGGGCATCATCGGTGCTTACTTTGGAGTGCTTGCCTAATATGTTCGAATCGCGCTTCCATCGCGTCTAACGGTTGCGTCGATCTTTGGGGGCTTGTCGCATCTGCGGCGGCCCCCTGTTTTTTAAAACTCCGTACGAAAGGGGAGGGCTATGGTCGTACCCGAGCTTTCGCTCATGAACATCAACCATCGTTACTACAGCATCGAGACGTTTTTTAAGGCTGCAGGTGAGGCCGGCTATCGCAATATCGAGCTGTGGACCGGCTCGATGCACCTGTATGTGGATTGCCATGAGCACGAATCGGTGGATAAGATTCGCGATCTTGCCGCCCAGTACGGCATCAAGATCGTGTGCGTGTGCCCCGAGCAGAACAACCCCAAGCCGTGGAACGTCGCGGTGCGCGGCGAGGCGGGCCAAAAACGCATCCTCTCGTACTTTAAGAATGTGATCGACGTAGCCGTTGAATTGGGCGCGCCGCAGATTCTGGTGACGAGTGGTTGGGCCTATCTGGACGAGCCGGCTGAGGACGCCTGGGCCCGTAGCGTTGCCATGCTGCGCTCGGTGTGCGACTACGCCGACACGCGCGGTATTCGCGTCGCGCTCGAGGCGCTGCAGCCGTCGGAGTCCGTGCTGGTCAACACTGCACAGGATGTGGCGCGCATCCTCGAGGCGGTCGATCGCCCCAACCTGAAGGCTTGTATCGACTTTGGCGCCATGGAAGTTGCCGGCGACACGATAGACGGCTACTTTGAGGTTTTGGGCAACAAGATCGTTCACACCCACTTTGTAGATGTGGGCGGCGGCACGACGCATCTTGCCTGGGGCGACGGCGAGCGTGATATGCGTGCCGACCTCGAGGCACTCATGCGCCACGGCTATACGGGCTATGTCTCGGCCGAGACGTGTGATGGCCGCTACTATCAGGATCCGTCCAAGGCGACGACTCAGGTTATCGAGATGTATCGCCGTGTGACAGCGGAGATGGAGGCCGAATAACTAAACTGCGCGGTTGCGCCGGAAACGCTTGGGCGGGTCTGGCGCAACGCTTTTATAGCTGGCGAGTTGTGGGGAGCCCGTTGGCAGTAGCGCTCGAAATAGACAACTATTGGCGTTGTAATACCACTCGGGTGAGGAAACCGACCGTTTGCCGCAAATCTCCGTGAGTTTAGATTGGTATTAAATAACAAGCAATCGTATGGCTATAATTGGTATCAGTAAGAAGCGCGATGTATAGAATTGCGCACATGTGATGGGAGGACACACATGAAGGAGACCGAGAAGATCGAGATCATGCACTTCGACCAGGAGGGCTACCTCGAGGACGGCAGGAACGTCTACGAGGCCGGCAAGCGGATGACCGCCCTGGCCGACCGCGTGCACGAGGAGGGCTACGACGCCGTCTTCCTGATGGGCGTCGGCGGCACCTGGGACGAGTTCATGCAGCTCGAGTACCTCATGAACAAGTTCGGCGACCGCGACCTCGAGGTCTACCTGATCCACGCCGCCGAGTGGAACGTCATGGGCCACAAGCGCATGACCGACAAGTCCGTCGTGCTGACCGCCTCCGAGTCCGGCACCACCCCCGAGGTGCTCGAGGCCATCGGCAAGATGAAGGATATGGGCGTGCGCGTCTTCGCCATGACCAACCCCGAGGGCAAGATCGGGCAGGCCGTGGGCGCCGAGAACTGCGTCATGATGGCCTCCGACCACGGCGCCGGCGGCTGCGAGAAGGGCTACTACCTCGCCGACTGCTTCGGCCTGCGCCTGCTCAACCGCCGCGGCTGCTTCCCCAAGTTCGACCTGTTCATCGAGCAGACGAAGGACGTCTGGAAGGACTTGCTCGACATCCGCAAGCGCTTCGAGCCGCGCGCCGAGGAGATCGCCAGGAAGTACGCGCTGGCCGACTACACCATGTTCATCGGCTCGGGGGCCCTCTGGGGCGAGACCATCCTGTACTCCATGTGCCTGCTCGAGGAGATGCAGTGGAAGCGCATCCGCCACATCACCTCGCACGACTTCTTCCACGGCACGCTCGAGCTGCTCGAGCCCGGCGTCCCGGTGTTCCTGTTCATGGGCGAGGACGAGTGCCGCGCCCTCGACGAGCGCGTCCGCGCCTTCCTCACCAGCGGCGTGACCGGCGACGAGGACTACGTCATCATCGACACCGCCGAGTACGCGATCCCGGGCCTGGACGACGACTTCCGCGTCATCGTGTCGCCGTGGATCCTGTCCGTGCTGACCACCGACCGCCTCTCGCGCAACTACGAGCTGGTCACCAAGCACAACCTCAAGTACCGCCGCTACTACCACCAGTTCGACTACTAAGAGCTGGTCACGGGTCCGATATCTTGGCTGGTTGATATCTCAACCCTGCACAAGGGCGTCCGCAATTGCACGGGCGCCCTTTTTGCGTTGTAACAAGAGACCGCTGCTAATCGCTTGCCCTATGTTTCCAAATGAATACGCTGTGAGCCGAGGGGGACGGTTCTCCCCGCAAGCACTCTAGTATGCTAAAGTACCCAGAAGACCGGCGGAGCTATGCCGGTCTTTCGTTCTATATGAAACGCAGTATGAGGAGGCTCACCAGATGACGGCCACACCGTGGGGATTCCGGGACATATTGCCCGAGGAGGCTCAGGCACGCGAGGAGATCGCGTATACGGTGAAGGGCTGCTTAAGGGAGCATCATTACCTTCCGGTCGAGACGCCGCTGCTCGAGGACAAGGGTTCGCTCGAGGAGGGCGGCCGCATTGCGGACACGCCGTTTAAGCTCTTTGATGACGACGGCCGCCTGCTGGTGGTCCGTCCCGACAACACGCTGCCGATCGTGCGCCTGGTTTCGACCCGCATGCGTGCGGCCGATCTGCCCCTGCGCCTTCGCTACGAGGCGCCGGTGGTTCGCGAGTGCCAGCGCAATGCCGGTGGCTCGCGTCAGTTTACGCAGCTGGGCTTTGAGCTTATCGGTGCGGGCGATACCGCGGGCGATGTAGAGATTGTTTCGCTGGTGGCCGAGGCCGTGCGTAAGCTGGCGCTTCCCGATGCTCGTATTATCGCAGGTAGCGTGCGTCCTTTTAAGGAGCTGCTCGCGGCGTGCGAGGATCGCGAGCTGGCAGCCGAGGCCCTGCGCTGCGTGCATGCCAACGACTTTGTGGGCCTCGATGCCCGCGTGGCTGCCAGCACCGAGTCTGATGCCGTCAAGGCCGCCATTAGCGAGCTGCCGCGCCTGCACGGTGGTGCCGAGGTGCTCGACCGCGTGGACGCGCTGCTGGAGGCCGCCGGTATCGCCGCGCCGCCGACGCGCGAGCTGCGTGCCCTGCTCGAGGGCCTGGCTCCCGAGGACGCCCAGGTGCTGTCGTTCGATTTCTCCATCATGAACTCTTTCGATTACTACACGGGCCTGGTCTTTAAGGCCTATGCCGGTGGCTTGCCCGATCCGGTGGGTTCGGGCGGACGCTACGACTCCATCTTTACCGGCGCATTTGGCGACGGCATCGAGGTGCCGGCGGCGGGCTTCGCCTTTTCGCTTGAGCGCCTGGAGGCCGCGCGTACCTCGGCAGAGGACACCGCTTCCGACGGCGATCACGCCGCGGGCCGTGGCGCCGAGGGTCCGCTGCGCATTGCCGTGCCCAAGGGCTCGCTTAAGGCAGACACGCTCGACGTGCTCGAGGCCGCGGGCCTGGACGTCTCTGAGTTGCGTGACCCCGGCCGTCACCTGATTGTGCGCGGTCGCGACACGCGTGCCGGCGAGGGCACGGTCGGCGATATCGAGTTTGTTATCGTGCGTCCCAGCGATGCGCCCGCCTTTGTGGGCTGCGGTGGCGCCGATTGCGGCATCTGCGGCTGGGATTCGCTCATCGAGGCCGACCTCAACCTACTGCAGCTGGTCGATCTGGGCTATGGCCTGTGCACCTTTATCGAGGCAGAGCCCGCGTGGCGCGCCGGTCAGGCCGAGCGCAACTATGCTCGCCGCGGGTCGCTTCGCGTGGCAACCAAGTATCCGCGCATCGCGAGTGCCTGGTATGCCGAGCGCGGTGTGAACGCCGATATCGTTTCGCTGCACGGCAACATCGAGCTGGGCCCAATCGTCGGCATGACCGACCGTATCGTGGATATTACCGCCACGGGTGCCACGCTGCGCGACAACGATTTGGTCATCACCGGCCGCATAATGGACTGCACGGCGCGCTTCTTCGTCAACCCGGGTGCCGCTCGCTTAGATCCGCGCGTACGCAATCTGGCAGATCGCTTGGCGGCGGCCGTTAAGGACAAGCATTTTGAGCCCGTTGCGGGCTCGGCACAATAGCGCGAGCACGCACGGGCGCCCCAACGTCTGGGCTGCGGGCCGATGGGCGCCGCCGCCCGGCCTCTCGTTTTTCGAACACAACCTCGACCGATAGGGGATACCGATATGAAGACTATCAAGCTTGCTCCCGGTGAGCGTCTCGTTACCAACCAGCTCAACCGTAAGGGCGTGCTGCCGCAAAACATCGTCGACGCCGCCCGCGATATCGTGGCCAACGTGCGCGCCAACGGCGATGCCGCGGTGCGCGATTACTGTCAGCGTTTTGACGGTGTAGAGCTGCAGAGCTTCCGTCTGCCGCAAGAGCAGATCGATGCCGCGCTCGAAGGCCTCGACCCCGCTTTTGTCGCGGCGCTCGAGAAGGCTGCGCGCCAGATTCGCGAGTTCCACCAGCGCGAGGTCGAGCAGAGCTGGTTTACCACGCGTGCAGACGGCACCATGCTCGGCGTTAAGGTGACCCCGCTTGCGGCGGCCGGCATCTACGTGCCGGGCGGTCGCGCGCAGTATCCCTCCACGGTGCTCATGAATGCCATTCCCGCCAAGGTCGCCGGCGTCGAGCGCGTGGTCATGGTGACCCCGCCGCAAAAAGATGGCCTGATCAGCCCCTACACGCTCGCCGCGGCAAAGCTCGGCGGCGTGGACGAAATCTATATGGTGGGCGGCGCTCAGGCCGTGGCCGCGCTGGCATACGGTACCGAGACCATTCCGCGCGTCGACAAAATCACCGGTCCGGGCAACGCCTTTGTTGCCGCGGCCAAGCAGATTGTCTCGGGCGACGTGGGCATCGACATGGTCGCCGGTCCCTCCGAGGTCTGCGTGCTGGCAGATGCCACGGCCAAGCCCATGGTGGTCGCGGCCGACCTGATGGCCCAGGCCGAGCACGATCCGCTAGCAGCCTGCTATCTGGTGACCTGCGACGAGCAGTTTGCGCGCGAGGTCGAGGCGGGTATCGACATTCTGGTGGCACAGTCCCCGCGTGCCGAGATCACGCGCGCCTCGCTCGACAACGAGGGCACCATCGTGGTGGCCGCCGATATGGCTGCTGCCGTCGAGGCGGTGAACACCGTGGCGCCCGAGCACCTGGAGCTGCACTGCAAGGATGCGATGGGCCTGCTCGGCGGCATTCGCAACGCCGGCGCCATCTTTGTGGGCGCTTGGAGCTCCGAGCCGCTTGGCGATTATGTTGCCGGCCCCAACCACACGCTGCCGACCGGCGGCACGGCCATGTTCTCCAACCCGCTTTCGGTCGAAGAATTCGTCAAGCGCTCGAGCGTCATTTGCTATACGCCCGAGGGCCTGCTCTCGGACGCTCCCGCGACGCAGCGCCTGGCCGAGGCCGAGGGCCTGTGGGCGCACGCGCTTTCCGCCGCGCTGCGTCGCCGTGTGCTGGAGCAGGGCGAGGGTGCCGTGAGTGCTGAGTCTCTGGCCGCGGCCGACCTGACCAAGGTCGCCTGGCCGGGCGACGCCGTGGCGACGGTCGCCGAGGGTGTGGACCTAGCGGCTGCAAGCGCGGATGGCGCTGGCGCGACCGGCGAGGAGGCCTAATATGGCCGAGCTGACGTCTCGCATGAAGGGGCTCGTCCAGCCCTACTTGGCTGGCATTGAGCCCTACGATCCCAACTTTACGCCCACGCGCATCAACCTTTCGGCCAACGAGAATACCTATCCCGTGCCGGCTGGCGTGCGCGAGGCGGTCGACGCCGCCCTGGCTGCCACGCCGCTCAACCGCTACCCCGACCCCATGTCCAACGATCTGCGCGACGAGCTTGCCGCTTGGCATGGTGTGGCGCGCGAGAATGTCTGCGTGGGCAACGGCGGCGACGAGCTGCTCTATAACTACCTGCTGGCGTTTGGCGGAGCGGGTCGGACCCTGCTCAACTGCCCGCCGTGTTTTAGCGAGTATGCGTTCTTTGCGTCGCTCTGTCAGACCGAGGTGCGCGACGTGTGGCGCGACCCGGCGACCTTTGAGCTCGACCAGGCTGCCGTGCTCGCGGCGGCGCCCGAGTGCAACCTGGCCATAGTGACCTCGCCCAATAACCCCACGGGTGACGTGGCACCGCTCGACTTTGTCGCGGCCCTGTGCGATGCGTGCCCCGGCATGGTGATGGTCGACGAGGCCTACGTGGAGTTTGCCGACGATTCGTTTGGCGCGGCCACCACAGTGCAGGGACTTATCGCCGAGCATCCCAACCTGGTGATCCTGCATACGCTGTCCAAGGCGTTTGGCGCCGCCGGCACGCGTCTGGGCTATGTGATTGCGGCGCCCGAGGTCATCGACGTGTTCGCGGCGATTCGCCAGATCTATTCAGTCAACGTGCTGAGCCAGGCGGCGGCGCTTGCCTGCGTGCGCGCCCGCGATGCGTATGCGCCCGTGGTGGCACAGGTCGCATCCGAGCGCGAGCGCGAACTGTGTGCCCTGCGCGCAATGGCTGCCGGGGGTCTGCCCGTGGAGGCATGGCCGAGTGCGGCGAACTTTGTGCTCGTGCGCACGCCGCATGCCACGCGCGTGCGTGAGCGCCTGCGCGACGAGTATTCGATTTTGGTGCGCGACTTTAGTTACGCGCCGGGGCTTGCGGACTGTCTGCGCATTACCGTGGGCACCCCGCAGGAAAACGACGAGGTGCTGGCTGCGTTTGCCGCGCTGGTGAAGGAGGAGATGTAGATGGGCCGTTATGCCGAGGTGGTCCGCAAGACGGGGGAGACCGACATTGTCGTCAAGCTCGACCTGGACGGATGCGGCGTGTGCGATATCTCGACCGGAGTGCCGTTTTTCGACCACATGCTCAACGCCTTTGGCCGCCATGGCCTGTTTGATTTAACGGTGCATGCAGTAGGCGACGTGGAGGTCGACGCGCACCATACCGTCGAGGACACGGGCATTGTGCTGGGTGAGGCGTTTTGCCAAGCGCTGGGCGACAAGGCGGGTATTACGCGCTTTGCAGACGCGGCGATTGCCATGGACGAGACGCTCGTGATGGCCGCCGTGGACATTTCGGGTCGCGGCCAGGCCTACTGCGAGCTGCCCGTGCCGACTGAACGTGTGGGCAGCTTCGATACCGAGCTGGCCGTCGAGTTCTTCTATGCCTTTGCGCGCGATGCCAAGCTCACGCTGCACGTGCGCGAGCTCGCAGGCGGCAACTCGCATCACATTATCGAGGCCGCCTTTAAGGCCGTGGGCCGCACGATGCGCCACGCCTGCGAGCTCGATCCCCGCGTGCAGGGCATCCCCAGCACCAAGGGCTCGCTGTAGCCTGCCAAAAAGGGACAGGTTTATTTTGGCAGGTTTTATCTGCGGAAATGCTGTCTCATACGGTGGGTGAACGTTTAACCGACCAAAATAAACCTGTCCCTTTTTGGCAGGTTTTGAATGGGAAAAAGGAGGGTCGCGTGGGCGAACCGAAGATCGTGGTGGTCGACTACCACAAGGGCAACTTGTCGAGCGTCGTGCGCGGGCTTGTGCGCGCCGGTGCCGCCGCCTGCACGTCGGACGATCCGAAGCAGATCCGCCGCGCCGACGGCCTGGTCATCCCGGGCGTGGGTGCGTTCTATGACGCGATCGCCTTTATGCGCCAGAGCGGCGAGGCGGACGCGGTGCTCGACGCCGTTGCCGCCGGAACTCCGCTGCTCGGCATCTGCCTGGGCCTTCAGCTATTTTTTGAGCGCGGCAACGAGGGCGTGCCTGCGGACGAGGGCGCCCTCGCCGACGGCAGCGCCCCCGAGCAGGCTGGCGGTCCCTGGGTCGATGGCCTGGGCATTATGCGCGGTTCGTGCACGCGCTTGGAGTCGAGCCGCCTGAAGGTGCCGCACGTGGGCTGGGACCAGGTGCACATGACGCCCGCCGGTGCGGCCGATCCGCTGCTTGCCGGTTTTGCCGAGGGTGCCAACATGTACTTCACCCACAGCTACGCGGTGGCTGACGACGCCGATGCCGCCGATGTGCTGGCACGCACACACTATACGCGGAGCTTCCCGTGCATCGTGCGCCATGGCAACGTGTGGGGCTGCCAGTTCCATCCCGAGAAATCCTCCGCGCTGGGTCAGCGCATCCTTAAGAACTTTGTGAGCATCGTCGAGGAGGTTGGCCGATGATCCTGTTTCCCGCAATCGATCTGATTGGCGGCAAGGTCGTGCGCCTGGAGCGCGGTGACCGCAGTCGCTGCAAGGTATATTCCGACGATCCCGTGGCCGTTGCCCGCACGTTTGCCGAACAGGGCGCGAGCTGGGTGCACGTCGTCGACCTGTCCGCTGCCTTTGGCGAGGACGAGGGCGCACGTGCTGCCAACTCGGCGGCGATTAAGGCCATCTGCGGCGTCGACGGTCTGTCCGTGGACGTGGGCGGCGGCGTCCGCTCGCTTGCGCGCATCGACGAGTTGGCAGGCTACGGCGCATGCCGTATCGCGCTGGGCACCGTGCTGGTGACCGAGCCGGGTTTTGCCGAAGTGGCAGCCCAAGGCTTTGGCGAGTTACTGGTGGCAGACATCGCCGCGCGCGACGGTCAGGTCAAGGTGAACGGCTGGCGCGACGGCGCAGGTGTGGCGCTCAACGATGCCGTGGCGCAGCTTTCCGAGCTGGGCTTTAAGCATCTGGTGTATACCGACATCGCGCGCGATGGCATGCAGACGGGTATCGATGTGGCGGCGTATCGCCATGTGGCCGAGGTCGCGGGCTTTCCCGTCGTGGCTTCGGGCGGCATCTCGACGCTCGACGACATCCGCGCACTGGCCGCGGTGGGTGAGGGCGCGATTGAAGGCGCCATTACCGGCCGTGCGCTCTACGAGGGCAACTTTACGCTGGCCCAGGCGTTGGCCGCCGCCCGAGGGGAGGAGTAGCCCATGCTTACCAAGCGCGTAATTCCCTGTCTGGACGTCAAGGACGGCCGCGTGGTCAAGGGAGTTAACTTTGTGAGCTTGCGCGATGCGGGTGATCCGGTGGAACTGGCCCGCGCCTACGACCGCGAGGGTGCGGACGAGGTCGTCTTCCTGGACATTACCGCCACGAGCGACAACCGTGCGACGACCATCGAGATGGCGGCGCATGCGGCTGAGGAGCTCGCCATGCCCTATACCGTGGGCGGCGGCTTTCGCGACCTGGCGGGCATGCGCACCATGGTTGCCGCCGGTGCCGACAAGGTGTCGCTCAACTCGGCGGCCGTGCGCGATCCGTCGCTGATTAGCCAGGCTGCCGCGGCGTTTGGCAGCCAGGCTGTGGTCGTGGCGATCGATGCCAAGCGCGTCGGCTTGCCCGGCGCATCCGGTGCCGACAAGTGGGAGGTCTTTACCGCAGGAGGTCGCAACGCCACGGGCATCGACGCGGTGGCGTGGGCCGAGGAGGCGGCTCGTCGCGGCGCCGGCGAGATCTTGCTTACCAGCATGGACCGCGACGGCACCAAGGCCGGCTTTGATTTAGCGCTCACCCGCGCCGTGGCCCGCGCGGTGCCAATCCCCGTCATCGCGAGCGGCGGCGTGGGCACGCTCGAGCATTTTGCCGAGGGCGTGATCGAGGGCGAGGCCGACGCCGTGCTGGCGGCGAGCGTCTTTCACTTTGGAACCTTCAGCATTCGCCAGGTGAAGGAGTATATGGCCTCTCAAGGCATCCCTGTCAGGTTGGACTTCTAGCGCTGCGGCTTGCCCAGGCACCCGACCTTCCGGCTCCAACCCTCCTCGCGTACTTAAGTACGCGTCGTCGGGCTTGTCGCTCGGAATCTCGGGCACCCGGACAACCCTCGCCGACCTGCGAAGTTTGAATTGGGGAATTGAAATGAGAGAAATTACTACTCCAGCGGATCTTAAATACGACGCCCGCGGGCTGATTCCTTGTGTGGTTCAGCAGTATGACACCGGCGAGGTGCTCATGGTTGCCTGGATGAACGAGGAGTCGGTGGGGCTGACGCTCAAGACCGGCACCACGTGGTTTTGGAGCCGCAGTCGCCAGGAGCTCTGGAACAAGGGCGCGACGAGCGGCAACATGCAGGAGGTTCGCGAACTCTGGGCCGACTGCGATAGCGATACACTGCTGGTCAAGGTTGACTCGCCGGGTCCGGCCTGCCATACCGGCAACCGTACCTGCTTCTTTAAGAAACTCGCGTAGGGCGGGCGCTCGACCAGGCGCTTGGCCGACCAGAAAGGATTGAACCATGGGTGTGCGTACCGCAAATGTTCAGGATGGAAATATCGGCGAGACGCTAACGGGGCTGGCCGAGGTGATTCACGGTCGTCGCGATGCGTCGCCGCAGGAAAGCTATACCGCTCGACTGCTGACCGATGTGGAGGATGAGCTGCTCAAGAAGCTTGCCGAGGAGGCGAGCGAGGTGATCATGGCCTGCAAGGATAACGACCATGATCACATTCGCTACGAGGCTGGCGACCTGGTCTACCACCTGCTCGTGACGCTTGAGCGCTACGGCATTACCCTCGACGAGCTGGCCGGCGAACTCAACGCCCGCCGCCACTAGTCGTTAAAGAACGTCCCCGATGACCATAGAAGTTGCGGTGGAATAGTTCTTGTTTGACGGTCTTAGGGCTATAAATAGGAGCTATTTCACCGCAACTTATGAAGGGATGGCTAGGCGAGGGGTGTGGACTCCCATTCGCCGGTGGGGTGGGGGATGTCGAAGGTTCGGTAGCCGCAGTCGTAGGCATGGGCTTGGGCCTCGCGGATATTCCAGCAAATATCACAGGCGCGGTGCGCATCCGAGCCAAAGGTAATGGGCGCCTCAGCATGGGCAAAGCAGCGCAAAAGGCCGGTCGCGGGATAGTAGTCGTCGAGCCCCTTGCGCGGTGCGGCGGTCGAGACCTCAACGCGGCGGCCCGTATCGTGCGCACACTCGGCCATCTGCCGCCAAAACGGTGCGGGGTCAAAATCGGGCGCAAAGCCTTCCTTCGAAAATCGCATGACCAGGTCGGGGTGAGCCATCACATCAAAGTTGAGCGAGCTTTCGCAGGCGCGGCACCAGTCATCGACATAGCGCTCCCACACGCCGCGCACGCCCAGGTTTTCCCAAACGTGCAGGTTGGTGTCGTCGTCGATCCAGCCGCAGCGTGAGTCGGGCGTATCGGGGCGTGCGACGCCCTCTGTCCCCGTCGTGCCCGCAGCGCCTGCCATGATATTGCCCGGGTTACCAATCCAATGCACGCTGCCCAGGCGTACGACGGCGCCCCGGGACCAGCGCTCAACCAAAGGCTCGCAGCCTTCGTACCAATCGCACTCAAAGCCATAGACAAGCTCGAGCTCCGGCGCAATCTGCGCGGCAAGCTTGCGGGCATCCTCAAAAGCCAGACGATGCGCCGGCAGGTCGCCCTCGACAACCTGTACCTCGCAGGTGGCATCCATGCTGGCAGGCAGGGTAAGGTGATCGGTCGAGACTATGGTGCGGCAACCGGCCGCAGCAGCGGCGCGGACGTTGTCTTCAAACGAGGCGTGTCCGTCCGAGAACGAGGTGTGAGTATGGCAATCGACCAGCGGGCAAGCAGGCATGGCGGCTCCTTTACGTCAAGCGAATCTGCTCCATTGTAACGGCGCGGCCCCAGTGCGATGTACGCGCCGGGGGCCGAAATCGACTGGAAAGGACGGGCGGCGCATAAGGGCGAGCTCGCGACATCGGCCTTGCTTCGAATCATGTACCTCAGCCTCCAAAACTGACAAAAAATGACATGTTTGGAGGCTGATGTACATGTTTGGCCGAGGCGGTGGAGTGTCGGTTCTTGCAGACAAGGAAAATCGCGCTCATCGCGCGCCGCCACACTTGCGCCGCTCGCGATGTGCTAGCGTTTGGGTGAATAAAACGAGCCCGTGCGGAAAGGAGCCGGACCGTATGCAACGTGGAACTACATCTCCGCTGTCCCGCGAGACCGATGCGCCCGAAACCATCGTCAAGCTGGAGTGCGACATCGACGACGCGTCGCCCGAGGTGCTCGCCTACGCCGCCGACCGCCTGCGCGAGGCCGGCGCGCGCGAGGTGCACTGGCTGCCCCTCTATTGCAAGAAAGGCCGTCCTGGCTGGCAGTTGCAGGTAATCTGCACCCACGAGGATATCGAGCGCCTGCAGACGATCATCTTTTTGGAAACCACGACCAATGGCATTCGCCGCCAGGTTATGGAGCGCGTTTGCCTGCCGCGCTACTTTGAGCGCGTAACGACGCCGTGGGGCGAGGTGTCCGTCAAGGTGGCCACCTTGCCCGACGGCAGTGAGCGTGCGGCGCCCGAGTACGAAGACTGCGCCCGCCTTGCCCGTGAGCACAATGTGCCGCTCCAACGCGTGATGCAGGCGGCCCAGAGCGCGGCACTGCGATTTGAATAACGCGGCTGGTGGCGACATTCCGCGCCCGGCCACGTCAACCCCACCCCGGAAGGACCTCCATGAAATACCTCATCGCTTCTGACATCCACGGCTCGGCATATTGGACCGAGCGCCTCTGCGCCGCCATCGAAGCCGAGCAGCCCGACCGCATCGTCTTGCTGGGCGACCTGCTTTATCACGGTCCGCGCAACGACCTGCCGCGCGACTACGCTCCCAAGCGCGTGATCCCGCTGCTCAACGCCCTGGCCGACCGCATTATCGCGGTGCGCGGCAACTGCGACGCCGAGGTCGACCAGATGGTTCTCGACTTTCCCGTCATGGCCGACTACGCCACACTGTTCGACGAGGTCGGCCGCGAGCTGTTCCTGACGCACGGCCACGTCTTTGGCGCCGGCATGCACAACAGCGTCGACCACGTGCCCGCGCTGCCCGAGGGCTCCGCGCTCGTCTACGGCCACACGCACGTCAAGGTCAACGAGGAAAGCACCGCGCACCCGGGTCTGTGGCTCTTCAATCCCGGCAGCGTGAGCATCCCCAAGGACGGCACGCACAGCTATGGTATCTACGAGGGCGGCGCGTTCCGCCATGTGATCATGGAGGAGGACTAACCATGGCCGAGCACATGGCTCAGCAAAATGCCGAAGGTTCGCGCGACCTGTCCACGCTGGTCGATGCATCGGCCGAGTTACAACATCTGGTACAGACTATCTGGCGCCTGCGTCAGCCCGACGGCTGCCCGTGGGACCGCGAGCAGACGCACCAGAGCATTGGCAAGAACATGATCGAGGAGGCCTACGAGGCGCTCGACTGCATCGAGGCGGATGACGCGGCCCATCTTCGCGAGGAGCTGGGCGATGTGCTCATGCAAGTCGTGCTGCATGCGCAGATCGCGGCGGACGCCGGCGAGTTTACGCTGGCCGACGTGGCGCGCGATATCGACGCCAAGCTCATTCGCCGCCATCCGCACGTGTTTGGCGATGTGGATGCCGACAACTCCGATGAGGTGCTCAAGATTTGGGACGAGGTCAAACTTGCCGAGAAGGCCGCCAAGGACCAGGCCGTGGCGGCGGGCGATGCTGCGCCCGAGGGCCTGCTCGACGGCGTGCCCACGCATCTGCCGGCGCTGATGCAGGCTCAGAAGGTTTCGCGCAAGGCGGCTGCCGTGGGCTTTGAGTGGGAGACCGTCCAAGATGTGTGGGACGAGGTCGCCGAGGAACGTGCCGAGTTTGAGGCCGAGGAGCCCGGCTCGCCCGAGCGCGAGATGGAGTTTGGCGACCTGCTCTTTGCCCTGGTCAACGTTGCGCGCAAAGAGGGCATCGACGCCGAGAGCGCCCTGCGCGCGAGCACGGCCAAGTTCCGCCGCCGTTGGGCCGCAATGGAGCAGATGGCGGCCGATGCCCATGTTGATCTTGCCGAGCTTTCGACCCACGGGCTCAACGACCTGTGGGATGCCGCAAAGGCAGAGGAGTAGGACACGGTGTTGGTCGGCGGGGCGTAAGGGCGGCGCCCCGTCGACTTGCCCGTTGGCGACCACGCGCGCTCGAGTAATGGATTTGTCCTACGGCTCGTCCGGCTGGTCCGCCCGCGTGCTATAACTAAAGGACTTAGCGCAAACAAACCTCAACCGCACAAGGCGCACATGGATCAGATTTACGACAACAGGCACTATTCCGCCGGTTCGCGCGAACCGTCACCTCGCCGTGCGCATTCGGTGCAGCTTGGCGGGTCTGGTTATGCTGGCGCTGATCGCTCCAGGTATAGCTCGCCGGCGACTTCGCATCCCAATGCTCAGCCAAATAGTTCCTCGGACAGTCCGGTGCGCCCATCGCGTTCCAAGCATACGTCGCGCCCTTCGACCCAGGCGTCCGACAAGCCGCGCCGTCCCTCAAGCCGTCTTTCGGGCTCGGACTTTATGCACTACGCCAACGATAACGCGGTGGTCAAGGCAATCTATGATTTTACCCACGGTCCCCAGCGAGGGCTGTTTGTTGGCATTGTCGTCGCCCTGGCGCTCGTGAGCCTGTACTTCCCCGTGCGCGACCTGTATGTGGCAAAACGCTCGAGCGACATCTTGGCCAAGCAGGTCGAGATTCGCGAGCAATATAATGACGACCTGCAAAAAAGCGTCGACAAGCTGCTCTCGGAGGAGGGCATTAAGGACGCGGCGACCGAGGACCTGGGTCTGGTGATGCCCGGCGAGAAGAGGATTGAAGTGCAGGGCCTGGACGACGATTCCGATGCCTCGTCGAGCCAGAAGTCGTCGAACGCCAAGAAGGCCAGCGAAGTTGCCAAGGAAATCGAAGAGGTCGGCAAGGACGCGCCGTGGTACATCCAGACGCTCGACATGCTGTTTGGATTTAACGGCGTCGAGGGCCAGACAGTCGTGTCCAATGGCGAGTAGCGCCCGGAGGGGGGCCGCAATGACGAATTGCAAACGATATAAGGTGGCGGCGATTGACCTGGGAACGGTGTCGTCGCGACTGGTGCTGGCCCAGGTCGAGGACGGGGCGATCGTGGAATCGTCCAAGCATACCGAGATTACCGACTTGGGCGAGGGCGTGGACGCAACGGGGCGCTTTTGCGAGGCGGCCGTTGGGCGCGTGCTCGCTGCGTGCCGAATGTTTGTGGACGAGGCCCGTGCCTTTGGGGCCGCGTGCATCTGCACCACGTGCACGAGCGCCGCGCGCGATGCGTCCAATGCCGCGCTGCTGCTGGACGGCCTGCGCGAGCTGGGGCTCGAGCCGCAGGTGATTCCGGGCGAGGTCGAGGCGCGCCTGACGTTTTTTGGCGTGGCGCACGACTTTGCCGGCGAGCGCATCATTGTTGCCGATTCGGGTGGCGGATCCACGGAGCTCGCGACGGGCGTCTATGCGCCGGAGCGTGGGGTCTTTGCGCTGGAGGGAACGCGCTCGCTGGACATCGGTTGTCGCCGCGTGACGGAGCGGTTTTTCTCGGCGCTGCCGCCAACGGGCAGCGAGCTTGCCGCCGCTGGCGCGTGGGCAAACGAGCAGTTTGCGGGCTACTTTAAGAGCTTGCCGGTCGACTTTGAGCGAGCCGAGCGCCTGGTCGCGGTGGGTGGCACCGTCACCACGCTCGTTGCGCTCGTTCACGAGCTGGAGCCGTATGATTCGAGTTTTGTGCACCTGCGTGAGCTTTCGCTGGACCAGGTTTCGGCCGCTATCGAGCGCATGTCCTCGCTGGATGTCGCGGGCATCGCCGCGTTGCCAGGCGTGCAACCCAAGCGTGCGGGCGTGATCCTGGCTGGTGCTGTGGTGATTCGCGAGCTCATGCGAGCCGGCGGCTACGACGCGCTCACTGTAAGCGAGAACAGCCTGCTCGCCGGAATGGCCGCCACCATCAACGAGGTTCTCGACGGCGCGACCCCCACCATCGCCTGGACCCCCAGCCTCAGCGTCCTTTAACCATCCCCTCATAAGTTGCGGTGAAATAGTTCCTAAATGGGCTGATAAACTGCCAAAACAGGAACTATTCCACCGCAACTTCTTAGAGGCTTGACGGTGTCCAGAAGAAGCGAGCCCGCATCCCTTGGGGATACGGGCTCGAAAGCTCCATATGGTAGGGGCGGTGGGACTCGAACCCACAATCCTTGCGGCGAGAGATTTTAAGTCTCCTGCGTATGCCAATTCCGCCACGCCCCCGTAAGACTAGAAGTCTAGCACAAGCCGTCCGTTACGCGTTGACGGCCATCGAGTGTTGGCCCGACTTCTCGAGGAACTCTTGGAACTTTGCCTCGTCGCCCTTGTTTTGGTACTGCAGGGCCAGCAGGTACTCCAGTCGGCAGCGCTTGACCGGGTCGTTGCCGACATCCTCGAGCATGCGCTCCAGCTCGGGAATGTCGTTGTGGCGCTTGAGGATCATCGTGTCGTACATCAGCTGGCATTCGTGCGCGACTGCCTCGGCTTGGCCACCCTCAAAGCCCTTGATCTCGTGCAGCAGCTCCTTGGACTTTTTGCGGTCCTCCTGGCCAACGTAGTAGTTAAAGGCCTTGATCACCAGATCGACGCGCTGCATCTTGGGCAGGTTGAGCCCCAGCAGCAGGTCAAACATCTCGTCGGCGCGCTCGTGGTCCTCGCGCAGCAGATAGGAGTTCAGGCGCAGGTAGTCGCGGTTGTAGCGCGGGTACAGCATGCTGGTGAGTTTGCCGTCGAGCAAACGATCGAACTCGTCCCACTGTTTGGCGGCCATGAGCCGCTGCAGGCGTTTAAACGTGGTGCGTTTTTTGATGCTAAAGAGCAGCGACACGGCGATACAGATGACAACGACGACGGTCCAGAGTGTGCGGGAATCGGGCATATTGAGCTCCTCGGTCGCTCGTAAAACAAGCGGTATGACAAAACGTACTAGATGTATTATACGCAGCGTGCAAGCAAACTGGCACAAAAGTGCATCGAGGCCGAGCGCCATCGCTCGCTGCGGTACACTTACCTAAAGTAAACCATGAAGGGAGACATTACCTATGAAGAAGATCGTTTTGGCTTGCGGTGCTGGCGCTGCTACTTCCACGCTCGTTGCCCAGAAGGTCGCCACCATGCTCGACGCCAACGGTTACGCCGGCAAGTATGAGATCGTGCAGTGCGCCATTTCCGAGGCCAAGGACGCTTGCGACGAGGGCGCCGACCTGCTGATCGCCACCACCGTTGCCCCCGAGGGCCTCACCTGCCCGTACGTGAGCGGCGTGCCCTTTATGACCGGCATGAACCGCGTCGCTGCCGAGAAGGCCGTTCTCGACGTCATGGCTCAGTAGACGCTGCCTGTATGAACGAGCAGAACGCCAACCCGGTCGAGCTCTTTGGCATGCGCGTTGCCCATGTGGGCATTAACGCCACCGACCCGGCAGACGCCCTGGAGATCGCGGAGCTGTTCTCGACGATGATGGGCCTGCCCGTCAGCGAGACCCCGATTTCGTACTTTAACGACTCGCTGGTCGAGATCATGAAGCAGAACGGTCGTGGCGCCAAGGGCCACATAGGCTTTGCCGTCAACGACATCGATGCTGCCGAGAAGTGGTTTGCCGAGCACGGGCTCGAGGTCAACGAGGAGTCGCGCGTGCTGCTGCCCGACGGCGGCACCAAGCTTGTGTACTTTAAGCGCGAGTTCGCCGGCTTCGCCGTGCACCTGTGTCGCGAGTAGCGCGCAAGCTGCTATAACGAAAAAAGGGATAGGGCCGCATGGCCCTATCCCTTTTTTATGCCGAGGGGTCGACCTTTTGAGGGGACATGAAATCGGGGTCTAATACTTTTCCCGAGAAGTGAACGAGCAGAATTGGACCCCCGAAGCATCGACACTTTGAGGGTACCGTTTCCTGCGGTTTTGATGCTGGAATCCTGCGACTTTCCCGTCGAAAAATGTGGATGCTTCAGGGGTCCAAATACGCTCGTTCACTTCTCTGGAAAAGTATTAGACCTCGATTCACGAGGGGGCTTCCTACCGTGGCAGGCGAATCGTAAAGCGGCTGCCGACGCCCTCGACCGAGGTCACGCCAATGGCACCGCCATGGCTATCGACAATCCACTTAGCAATGGCAAGCCCCAGGCCCGAGCCCTGCGCGCCGGCATCGCGTGCGTTGTCGGCGCGGTAGAACCGTTCAAACACGTGAGCTGCGGACTCCTGGTTCATACCGATACCCTCGTCCTCAACACTTATGTCGATCGCGCCCGTGCCCGTATCGGGAGTTATGGCAAACGTGACGGTCGTTCCCGCGTTCGAATACTTGGCGGCGTTCTGCACGATCACGCGCAGAGCCTGCTTCACAAGCGCCACGTCGACAGGTGCGTCGCAGCGCGGATCGTTGGCAAATGCAGCGTCAAAAGCCAGCCGATACGTGTGCGCGGCGTCGATCATCTGCGATTCCCCGCACACCTCGCCGGCCAGTGCGGCCAGGTTGGTATGCGCACGCCGCAGGACCGTGCGCCCGGCATCGCCGCGTGCCAAAAACAGCAGCTGCTCCACAAGCTCCTGCATATGCTCGCTTTCGGCCTTGAGGGACGCGATGGATTCCGCCAGCACGTCCGGGTCGTCTTTGCCCCAGCGGTCGAGCATGTTTACGTAGCCCTGAATCACCGCGATGGGCGTGCGCAGCTCGTGGCTTGCATCGTTGACAAAGCGCATCTGCTGCAGCTTGGCCTCTTGCATCTGGCGCAGTAGCCGGTTGAGCGCGACCTCGATGCTTGCCAGGTCGGCGTCGCCGGTGGTGACGCTCGGCGAGTCGACACTCGCGCGCTCGATGGCCTGCTCCAGTGTTTCCATCTTGCCGCCGGAGAGTTGCATGCGGCCGAGTTCGTCCACGCGCAGGGCCAAGTCGTTGAGCGGTGCCATGGTGCGGCGTACGCGCCTCGCGCCGCCGAGCATGTTGAGCACGCTGATGACCTGCCAACCCACAACGACAAAGTAGAGAGGCCATAGCGCGACGAGGTCCTGCGCGAGAGGGAAAGTCTTGGTGGTACGCGCAAGCTCGACGGTATAGGTGAGCGTTGTCAGGTCCCAGTCGCGCGCGGGCTTCAGCGACATGCCGTGAACGGCGGCGCTGGGGATCCATCCTGCGGTAAACGCGCCTTCGGGCAGCGTCTGGTTGTATCCATAGACGAGGATCGCCGCCGCAATCACCATCAGCAGCAGATCGAGCCAGACGTAGCTCATCAGGCGGCGCCATATATAGCTCCAGTTGATGGCGCGGGCGATGGAGGTGACACGCTTGGCCTCGGCGTTACGCACGGCAGACATAGCCCACCCCGCGCACGGTCTGGATGATGCGGGCGCCGCCGGCGTCCTCGATCTTGGCACGCAGGTGCGCGATGTGCACGTCGACGTTGTTGGTGTCGCCCACGTATTCGTAGCCCAGCGCCTCGTGCGCGATGCGCTCGCGTGTGAGCACGGTTTCGGCATGTGTCATAAGCAGGGCGAGAACGTCGAACTCGCGGGCCGTGAGCGCGATGGGCGAGCCGCCGACCGTGACTTCGCGGCGGTCGGGGTCGAGCACGACCGAGCCCACGGTGAGCGCGGCGGGGGAGGGCGAGGCAGCGGTCTGGGCCGTGTCGCTGGCCGGGGGTATCGCAGCGGCGTTCTCGGCCGTGCCACCCGCCATACCCGCCCCGGCGCCGGCGCCGCCAACGCCCGAAGCCGCCCGCACGGCCTCCGCGCGCTTCAGCGCCACGCGAATCCGTGCGAACAGCTCCTCAATCGCAAACGGCTTGGTCAGGTAATCGTCGGCACCGGCATCGAGGCCGGCCACCTTGTCCATCACGGCATCGCGCGCGGTGACCATAATCACCGGCACATCCTTGTGCTTGCGGACACGCCGCAAGACCTCCATGCCGTTGAGCTGCGGCAACAGCACATCGAGCAGAATCAGATCGTAGTCGCGCTCCAGCGCTAGGTCCACGGCGGTGCGGCCGTCGGCGGCGTGCTCCACCTGGTAGCCCTCGTGCTCCAGCTCGAGCGTCACAAAGCGGGCGATTTTCTCCTCGTCCTCTACGATCAGGATCCGTGCCATGCGTGTCCCCGTCTGCGATTACTTGTCGTCGTTCAGGTTTTGCTTGATGTCGTCCGCGGCGTCGGCGGCGTGATTCATAAGGTTGTTGATGCTGCCGGGCACGTCGCCGTCGCTATCGATGCGGTAGCGCATGCCAAAGAACAGGCCAATCAGCATGAGCCATATCGTGGCGCCCCAGGCAAACAGGGCGACGATGGGGATCAGAATAGGGATGTTGAGGATGATGGCGTCGCGGCGCGTGGCGATAAACTTGGTGTCCAGGCTCAGGCGGAAGAGCTTTTTGAGGTACTCCCACACGCTGTCCATCTTCTTGGAAAAGTCAGTCTTTTCGCTCGACTTCTCGTAGGCTGCCTGCGCGGCGACCATCTCGGCCGAGGGTTCATCGACCGGCTCGGATTCGGTGGCGGCGTGCGCCGATGTGGTCTGGGTCTTGCCTTGCGACTCGAGCCAAATGATGGCATCCAGAACGTTGCCGTCGGTGGCGTCGAGCGCGGCCTTGGCATCGGTGTAGCTCACGTTGCACTTGGTGCGGATGGTTTCAACTTTTTCGAGGTCGTCCATGACCTGTCCTTTCGTTCGATGGGCACGACGCCAGGCGATCTGCCCGGGCGCGAGCGTTGCGTTCGGCGATCTGCGTTGCGCGGCGCCGCCCCGCCCTTGGTCGAACTTTATAGTGCAGGTTATAGATTAAGCGATTCTTGAGCCAAGATTAATGTTGGATGAGTTTTTGGGTGGTGTGGGGGAGGAAGAGGTGCCCTTCTGGGTAGCTAGCAGCGAGGTCTAATACTTTTCCCGAGAAGTGAACGAGCTAAAACGGACCCCCGAAGCATCGACACTTTAGAGGTGCCGTTTCCTGCGGTTTCGATGCTGAAATCCTGCGATTTTGCCGACGAAAAATGTGGATGCTTCAGGGGTCCAAAAACAGACGTTCACTTCGCGGAAAAGTATTAGACCTCGATAGCGGGGGATGGAGTGCCGGTGCAAAACGGCGTTAAGGGTTGGTCGAGCAGGTGGTTTCTCCATTGATGTCCGCACGACATGTGACACTTACCCTGCCGCCCTGCTCTGCCGCGGCGGCATGTACCCAAACAACGGCCCTCTAAGGAGTCCGATATTGATGAGTGATAACACCAAGCATCTCGCAAAGAAGTGCGTCAAGGACGTGGGGCCGTGCCTCGCGCTGTGCGTGGTCGGCGCAGCGGTCGCGCTGTTGGCTGTTCTGGGACCATTCGACGTGCTCCGAAGTGCCGGTTCTCTGCACGTTTGCATGGCCCTTGCCGGCGCTATTATGACCGGCGGCGTGCTCGATCTGGTTTTTTGGGTGCTTGACCCGTTTGGATGGAAGAACGAGGGGTAAGCCCTAAGGGATGGAAGGGCTGGAACGATTGGCTTAGTGATCGTGCAGAATGTGGGCTAGCTACTTACGGGGAAGCGGTGATCCGATGACGGTCTATGTGACGGGCGATATTCACGGCGGCCTCGACATGCAAAAGCTGCGCGACTGGGATCTTGGGGATAGTCTGACGAGCGAAGACTATCTGCTTGTCGCCGGCGACTTTGGCTTTCCGTGGGATTTCTCTGCCGAGGAATGCGCCGACATCGCCTGGCTGGAATCGCGTCCCTATACCGTGCTGTTCGTCGACGGCAACCACGAGCGTTTCGATCACTGGGCGGAGCGTCCCATGGAGCTGTGGCACGGTGGGCTAACGCAACGCCTGTCGGACACCTCTCCCATACGGCGCCTGACGCGCGGCGAGGTTTTTGAGCTCGACGGCTCAACGATCTTTACCATGGGCGGCGCCACGAGCGTGGATAAGGAATACCGCATTCCCTATTCCAGCTGGTGGCCACAGGAGCTGCCGGACGAGCGCAACTTTGAGGAGGCGCGGACAAAGCTCGACAGCGTGGGCTGGAAGGTTGACTACGTGGTCACCCATACCTGCTCTACGCGCATGCTTTCGCCCACGCTCTATCCTGCGCCCGGCTGGAATTGCCCCGACGTCGACCGACTTACAGCATTTTTCGATGAGCTGGAAGACCGCTTGGATTACAAGCGTTGGTACTACGGGCATTTTCATCGGGATGCCAACCCTGCCGAGCGCCATACCGTGCTCTACGACTGCATCGTTCGCTTGGGCGACGAACTCCAGCCCTGGGACGTTGCGTAGGGGCGAGGTATTTGGCTACTCGGCCGTTACGGTGATGTTCTCGCGGTGCGCGCGGATGACATTCCAGCTAAAGTGCTCGACCAACTGCTCGGCAGAGCGCGACGTGGTGTCCGGCGCGATGCCCGTTTGCCCGGCGAGCCATCCCATCAGTGCCTCGGGCGTGCCAAAGCGTGCGCGTAGCTCGCCCAGGTCCAGATCGCGGTCGCGCTTGGAAAGGCGGCGGCCGTCCGGCGACATGAGCAGCGGAATGTGCGCGTAATGCGGCGTGGGAAGTCCCAGCAGATGTTGCAGGTAGATTTGGCGGGGCGTGGAGCCCAGCAGGTCGCATCCGCGCACGACCTCGGTGACGCCCATGGCAGCGTCGTCGACCACCACGGCTAGCTGGTAGGCAAAAACGCCGTCGCTGCGGCGCACCAAAAAGTCGCCGCACTCGGTGGCGAGTGCCTCGCATTGGGCGCCGTACGTACGGTCCACGAATTCGATCACGTCGCCGGCGAGGTCATCGACGGTAGGCACGCGCAGACGCGTGGCCGGGGCGCGCAGAACGCTGCGGCGGGCGATCTCTTCGACAGAAAGGTTTCGACAGGCGCCGCGGTAGATGGGCGTGCCGTCGCTGGCATGCGGCGCGCTCGCGGCGTGGAGTTCGGCACGCGTACAAAAGCAGGGATAGGTGAGGTCGACGTCATTCAGCCGGCGCAAGGCGCTTTCGTACAGGTCCAGACGATCGTGCTGGTAGTAGGGGCCTTCGTCCCACTCAAGCCCTAGCCAGGCCAGGTCGTCAATCAATTGAGCGGCAAGTTCCGGGCGCTTGCAGCGATCGTCCAGGTCCTCGATGCGCAACACGATGCTGCCGCCCTGGCTGCGGGCCGAAAGCCACGAGCACAGGCAGCTGAACACGTTGCCCAGGTGCATGCGGCCCGAGGGCGACGGGGCAAAACGGCCTACGACAGGTACGGGAACGGAGGCGGGCGGCGTTGTTGGCGCGTTCGCGGCGGGCGTTGCTATGTTGCGTGCGTTGATATCCATGCGGACGAGTATAGCGCGGGGCGCGATGGGGAGGCGTCACTGTGGTCCGCAAGTTGTCGAGGCCCCGCATTGCGTATGGTGGGCCGCAGGCTCGATGCTTTGATTCCTGTCGATCAGCTCAGTACCTTAGACAACAGAAACCCCGGCAGCTCTTCGCAACTGCCGGGGTTTCCGCGGAAAAGGGGGACATGATCCTCGAGCGAACGGCAAAGGGGCAAACCAGTTTCGCTCAACTGCTTTATGCCCCTCGGCTGACGGCTCAATCAGCGCGTGCCGCGCCCACACAAAGCTGCTACACCTGTGACGGAGCTGTGAAGTGGTATCTATTGCTGGCGCGGGCCATGCCAAGGGTGTCCCTCATGACTAGTCATTTAAGAACGTCCCCAATGACTACCCAATGATTAGCTGCTGGCGGCAGGCATGACTTTCATCCCGTTTGGCGCTCCGGTCGCCTAGATGTTCGTCATGTGTACCCGCAAACGTGGGACAATGGCGCTGTTGGTTTTACAGACAAAGGATGTGCCTATGAACGCCCCCGTTGCCAATGCTTGTCGGCAGCGCTGCCCGTTTGCGCGATTTGCTTCCATTTGCGCACTCGTCGCGTGCGTGCTGCTGCTGTTGCCCGCCGTTGCACGTGCCGACGGGTATTCCATGACCCAAACCTATATCGGTGCCACGGTTGAAGCCGATGGGTCGCTGACCGTTGTCGAGGGACGCCAGTTTGATTTCGACGACGACATCAACGGCGTGTATTGGGATATCAATACGGGCACCAACCAACAGGGTGGTACGGCGGGTGTCGATGTGCTGAGCGTCGAGGAAGATGATGCCGCGTTTAGCAGGGTTGACTATGCAAACAAAGGCGACAACGGCGTCTATACGGTTGAGCAGTCCGACGGCGGCGTAAAGATCAAGGTGTTCAGCCCCCACGAGAGCGGCGACAGCGCGATCTATTACGTGAGCTACACCATGACCGGTGCGGTTATGAACTGGTCCGATACCGCCGAGCTCTACTGGAAGTTTGTGGGCGACGGCTGGTCTGCGGACTCCGATGACGTCGAGATGGAAGTTTACTTCGCAAATGCCGCTGCCGGAACGGCGGCCGTCAAGGGCGATAACTTCCGTGCGTGGGGCCACGGTCCGCTCACGGGCGGCGTGTCGCTCGACGCGGACGAGCCCATGGTCACCTATACCATACCCTGCGTGCATCAGGGCGAATTCGCCGAGGCGCGCATCGCCTTCCCCAGCGATTGGGTGCCGCAGCTCGCCGCCTCGGGCAAGGAACGCATGTCGACAATTCTGAGCGAGGAGAAGGCGTGGGCCGAGGAGGCCAACGCCCGCCGCGCTCACGCCCGCATGATCGCCAATGCACTTGCCGTGGTTAGCGTTGTCGCGGCGGTGGCCTTTACCGGCACAATCGTCGTGCTCAAGTTGCGCAAGCGCAAGCCCAAACCGCTGTTCCAGGACGAATACTTCCGCGACGTGCCCTCGGCCGACCATCCCGCCGTGCTTTCGGCCCTCATGAGCTGGAACGAGGTGCCCGATCAGGCATATATCGCCACGCTCATGAAGCTCACCGACGATCGCGTGATCAAGTTAGAGGAGGCAATCGCGACCAAGGGCAAGAAGGGCCTGCTCCGTCGCGAAAAAGAGGAGCAGACGTATCGTGTGACGGTGAGCGATGCGGGCTGGAAGTCGGCCAAGGGCATTGACCGCATGGTGCTCAAGGTCTTCTTTGCCGGTGCTAAGCCCGACGAGAACGGCGATCGCTCGCGCACGTTTGACGAGCTGCAACACTATGTTAAGCAGCACGCTACGCCCGTGGGCGACAAGCTCAAGGACTATCAGAGCACCGTTAAGGGCAAACTGGCCGATAGCGAGTACGTTGCCTCGGACGGCATTGTCGCAATGGTGTTTTGCCTGGTTCTTGGTACTCTGATCGCCTTTGTTCCCGTGGGATCCATCTTCTTTACCGACGGCGCACAGGTGAACATTGTCGCCGCGGTTATCTCGGTGCCGATTGTGCTGGTGGGTATTGGCGTGGGCCTTACGTTCCGCCGCCTTACGCCGGAGGGCGCCGAGGTGGCGGCTCGCTGCAAGGCGCTCAAGCATTGGCTCGAGGACTTCACGCGTCTAAAGGAAGCCGTCCCCGGCGATCTGGTGCTGTGGAATAAACTTCTGGTGATGGGTGCGGCGCTGGGCGTTTCCAAGGAAGTTCTGCGTCAGCTTGCCGAGGCCGTGCCGCCCGAGGTGCGCGAGGCCGACGGCTTCTACGACAATTACCCCTGCTACTGGTGGTACTACCATCACTACGGAAACCAGTCTCCGCTCGATTCGTTCGATGGCGTGTATCACGAGAGCATCCGTGAGCTGGCTTCGAGTTCCGATAGCTCGAGCGGCGGCGGCGGTGGTGGCTTCTCGGGCGGCGGGGGCGGCGGCGTCGGCGGAGGCGGCGGCGGAACGTTCTAGCGGTCCTAAATTATGGGATGGGCTTTTCTCGGCAGCCGTCGGGGAAAGCCCATCCCCTTTTTATGCGCCAAAATGCGCCGATCTTTTACTTTTGCCCACCGCTATTTGCAGACTCCTCTATAGGGTGATGCCAGCGAGGGTTTCGGTGACTCTTTTGTTCAAGACTGTCCCCGGCGACTAGTCATTTAAGAACGTCCCCAACGACTAGGTGTGGTTGCTGCCAAGGAGTGTCCCGGGGTGCCGGCACAAAGGGGACGTCCCTAACTGCCGGTTTTAGGCTGTCAGGTCGAGTTCGTAGAGGAAGCTTTCGCGCGGCATGTCGTGGCGGCGCTCTTCGCGGCTGGCGTGGTGCGTGGCCGTGCGCTTAAAGCCGTGCAGCTCGTAGAACTTCCACGAGCAGTTGGAGTCGGTATACAGGTGCGCTCTCGACGCTCCGCGCGAGGACAGGTGCGAGACCGCGGCATCGAGCAGAACCGAGCCAACGCCCAGGCCGTGGACATCGCGATCCACGGCAAGCAACGTGACCTCGTTGTCATGCGGCAGCGGGCTGCTCTCGAGCAGGCGGTTGTTGGTCCGAATGGTGGCGCGCACAAACGAGAGATACTCGGCACAGGCATCGGGCTCCAGCTCACGCATCTGCGACAGCAATGCGCGTTCGGTATCCATCCAATGCTCCTTAACGGTGGCGCCGCTGCTTTGCCCCGCACGTGCGAGTGCAATGCCGCGCGCCTGGCCGTCGATTACGGCGACCTGCGAAAACGTCGATGATGAAAGGCAATAGGCAAGATCGCACGCGGCCTCAAGGCGGTTGTACTTTTCGTTATCCGAATTGTTATGCCAAAGCTGCTGCAAGATCAGCGCGATGGCGTCGAAGTCTTCGGTATCAAACGGTCGGTAGAGAACCCGCGAGACCATAGTGCCTCTTTCTATTGCGGATGCATATCGAGCACAGTTCTACCATGCCGTTGGCATCTAATTATGGTGCCCCTGTGTTCCATCAACTCACCGTGTCTAGTGGCGCTCCTGCAACCCCCGCTCGCAAGCTTTTTCTGCACATGCGCCCGTTACGGGGTGCATCGATGCGCTCGATGCGCTACATTGAATCAGTATTTTCAATGCCGCTGCGCGAGCGCTGCAGATCGACGTATCACCGACTCACAGAGCACGGCGGCGTACCAGACAGGAGGACTGCATGGGATCTGATGTGAAGATCGCACGCGCGTTGATCTCGGTTACCGATAAGACGGGCGTCGTCGATTTCGCACGGACGCTGGTTGACGACTTTGGCGTCGAGATCATCTCTACGGGCGGCACGGCTCGTGCCATCGAGGACGCGGGCGTTCCCGTAACCCCCATCGAGGAGTTCACGGGCTATCCCGAGATGATGGACGGCCGCGTCAAGACGCTGCACCCCAAGGTTCACGGCGCGCTGCTGGCTCGCCGCGATTCCGAGCAGCACATGCAGGAGGCAGCTCAGCACGGCATTAAGCTGATCGACCTGGTCGTCGTCAACCTGTACGAGTTCGAGAAGACCGTCGCCAACCCCGAGGTCACCTTCGCGGATGCCATCGAGCACATCGATATCGGTGGCCCCTCCATGCTTCGCTCTGCCGCCAAGAACGCCGCGAGCGTTACCGTCATCTCCGACCCGGCCGACTATGATGCCGTCCTGGCCGAGATGCGCGAGACCGGTGGCTGCACCACGCTTTCCACCCGTCGTCGCCTGCAGGTGAAGGTCTACCAGACCACCGCCGCCTACGACACGGCTATCTCCCGTTGGCTTGCTGCCCAGGCAAGCGACGTGGCGGACACCTCTGCCAAACTCGAGGTCTCGCTGGAGAAGGTCGACGACCTGCGCTATGGCGAGAATCCTCAGCAGAAGGCTACGGTCTACCGCTTTGCCGATGGCTGCGAGAACTCCGCGAGCTCGCAGTTCCCGCTCGTGGGCTCCGAGCAGATTCAGGGCAAGCCGCTCAGCTACAACAACTATTTGGACGCCGATGCCGCTTGGAACCTGGTTCGCGAGTTCGACGAGCCTGCCTGCGTGATCCTCAAGCATCAGAACCCCTGCGGCTCCGCCGTTGCCGAGGATATCACGGCTGCCTACGACCGCGCCTTTGCCTGCGATCCCAAGAGCGCTTTCGGCGGCATCATCGCCTGCAACCGCGAGGTTCCCTTTGAGCTGGTTGAGCACTTTGCCGATCAGAACAAGCAGTTCGTCGAGGTCATCATCGCCCCGAGCTACACCGCCGAGGCGCTCGAGCGCATGGCCAAGCGCCCCAACCTGCGCGTGCTGGCTACCGGCGGCGTGGACCACGGCGCCAAGGTGGAGCTGCGCTCCATCGACGGCGGCATGCTGGTGCAGGAGGTCGACCACGTGATCGAGGACCCCGCGACCTTTACGTTCCCCACCGACCGCAAGCCCACCGATGCCGAGATGGCCGAGCTTGAGTTTGCCTGGAAGGTCTGCAAGGGCGTCAAGTCCAACGCCATCCTGGTCTCCAAGGGTAAGGCCGGCATTGGCATGGGCCCGGGCCAGCCCAACCGCGTTGACTCCGCACTGCTTGCCTGCGAGCGCGCCGAGGACTTCTGCGAGCGCGAGGGCGTGGAGAAGGGCGGCTTTGCCTGCGCAAGCGACGCGTTCTTCCCGTTCCGCGACAACGTCGACGTGCTTGCTGAGCACGGCGTGACCTGCATCATCCAGCCCGGCGGCTCCAAGCGCGACGACGAGAGCATCCAGGCCTGCAACGAGCATGGCATCGCAATGGTCTTCACGGGCGCCCGCCACTTCCGCCACTAATGATCGTTGCGCGGTTTTACCAAACCGCGTAACTGCTCGACGCTGCGCCGGCCCCAAGCACCTCATCTCGCCGCTCAAACCGTCGCTCGCGTACAGAAGTACGCGTCGCTCCTCTTTCGCGGCGACCTGAGGCACTTGGGTCCGGCTCGCTGGCTTATGCTCCACCAGCGGTATTTGCTCGCCCCGAGCTAAAGCTATCTATTGCCGTCCGTGCCGGTTGGTGCGGGCGGCTTTTTTGGGTATAACGGTGCGGTGTATGTTTTTGAGAAAGGTTGGATATGGCCGTTGTGGATGATGCCGAGCTGTTTGGCAATGCCGAGGACCAGCGTGCGTACGAGGACTTTTGCGCCAATCAGGAGGCGGTCGAGAAGTTTACGCTCGACAAGCCCGCGCTTGTCTGCCGTTGGCGCATGTCCAACAAAAAGGTGCCCATGCTCAACCGCCACATTCGTGCGCTGTCCGAGCGCCTGGTGCAGGGCGAGCCGCTCACCCATAACATGCTCAGCTGGGCCAAGCAGCACGTTGAGTGGTCGCTTGCCGAGGGCGATTACACCGCGCGCGACGGCGTGCTCATGCTGGTGATCGACGTTAACGGCAATGCCGCCATGACGGTGGGGGAGTACGAGCCGCTGGCCGATACTTCGGCCAAGGCGCTGCGTGCCCGCTCCGCCGAGGCCCGCTCCGAGGCCGACGAAACCGGCGTGGCGCCCGAGCTGCTCGCCGCCGTCAACAACGGCGAGCTGGTCTTTGTGGCACCGGCGGACGAGTGCCTGTGTGGCACGGCGACGCTTATCGAGCAGCTGGCCCAGACCAAGGGCATCCCGGTCACGCGCGTGGACATTCCCGCGCAGCTCAAGGGCGCGCTGTTCCTGGTGAGTGACGAGCACGGCGTGGTTCCTGCCGCCGAGACGGACGCCGCCGAGTCCGACGCCGCTACGGTTGCCTTCTTTGCCGAAGGCTACGAAAAGCTCCGTGCCTGCCGCTTCTAACCTCAAGGCGGGGTGGGCTTACTGAAGCGAGCGAGCGCGTTCGATGGCGTAGGCGAGCGACAGCTGCTCCATCTCCGGGGCGCATTTGTAGCTCAGTCCGGTGAGAGCTGTCACCTTATCGAGGCGGTACCGAATCGTGTTCGGGTGCTGGCTCGTCTGCTTGGCGGTTCGCTCGATACGTCGGTCGTTCTCGATGAATGCGGCGAGCGTGGATTCCAGTTCGCTGCCATGCTCACTGTCGTGCTCGCGTATCGGCGAGAGAATCGCCTCCGAGAACGATCGCATCTCCGGGGTTTCCGCAAAAGGCATCACGGTTTTCAGGATGCCGAGCTGCGTATAGCGGACGGGACCCTCGGCTCGTTGACAAGATAGGCGCTGTGCGTAAATCGCCTGTGAGATCGCCTGCGCCACCGCCTCGTCTCCAAACAGAATATCGCTGATGCCGAGCCCTTCCGCTCCGCCATCGATACCGCTAACCTCGACGAGCTCCGTGAGCGCCTGCACGATTCGCTCCACATCGAGCGTCTGCTCCGAGTCGCTTGTCGCTACGAATAGCAGACCTCCGTCATAGGGTGCCAGCATGTTGTGGCATCCGGCGAGGGTCGATTTTGAACAGAGACGTTCGATTTGCAAAAACGTACGCGGGTCGAGGGGCTCTGCAAACGATGCGAACAGGGCGACCGCTTCGTCCAGAAAGGCATATTCAGCGAGTCGGTGGCGGAGTTGATTCTGGGTAACGCTTCCGTGATCCTTGAGCGCAGCCGTCGCATCGTCCGTCAGAACCTTGCTGTTCTGGAAAAGTGGGTCGAGAGCGAGCCGCACCTGTCGTTCGTCAAGCCCGAGGCGGGTAGCACCGCACTTGTGTATTACGACTACGATATCGACTCCAGGACGTTCTGCACCGACATGATTAAGAAGTCCGGCGCGCTCGTCACCCCGGGCGATTGCTTCGAGGAGCCCAAGAGCATGCGTATCGGCTATGCATACTCCGATAACACCGACGACCTGCAGAAGGGCCTGGATGCCATCTCTGCGTACATGCGTACACTCGAGTAGAGGCTCAAGGTCGAAGTGATGGGGCCGATCGGTTTAGGACCGGTCGGCCCCTATTTTCTCTCAAGGCTACCGAACGCTTTTGTCACATTAGGTGCCCACGGGGTCGTATCGCTGCGACGCCGTGGGCATAATGGTGTGGAAGGTGCAAGTTGCGCGA
This sequence comes from Collinsella sp. LCP19S3_H3, assembly GCF_052119145.1. Taxonomy (NCBI): domain Bacteria; kingdom Bacillati; phylum Actinomycetota; class Coriobacteriia; order Coriobacteriales; family Coriobacteriaceae; genus Collinsella; species Collinsella sp. LCP19S3_H3. The sequence continues at coordinate 37,986 of NZ_JBQKFW010000007.1, read as the reverse complement.
AATGGGAGGACACATGGCGCTGATCTATGTCGTTGAGGACGACGAGCGCATTCGTCGTGAGCTTGTCGACATCCTTGCCCGCGCCGGGTTTGAAATCGAGGCCTGCGAATCGTTTGAGCATGTCTCGCGCGATATCCTTGCCGCCGCGCCCGACCTGGTGTTGCTCGACCTCACGCTTCCCGTCAAGGACGGCCAACATATCTGCCACGAGGTTCGCCGCGAATCCGAGGTTCCTATCATCGTCCTCACGTCGCGCACGACCGAGATCGACGAGGTCATGGCCATGACGCTTGGCGCGGACGACTTTGTTCCCAAGCCTTACAGCGCCCGTGTGCTCGTGGCGCACATCAATGCGTTGCTGCGCCGCACCGCGGCGGCGGGCGATCGCAGCACGCTCGTCCACAAGGGGCTGGAGCTCGACCTCGCCCGCTCCATGGTCACCAATACGGCAACCGGCGACAGTACCGAGCTCACCAAAAACGAGCTGCGTATCCTCTCGCTGCTCTTGGGCCGCGCGGGCAAGATTGTCTCGCGCTCGGCTATCATGCAGGACCTGTGGGACTCCGACGCCTTCGTGGACGACAATACGCTCACCGTCAATATCAACCGCCTGCGCACCACGCTCGAAAAAATCGGCATCAAGGGGTATTTGACGACGCATCGCGGCCAAGGCTATTCGGTCTAGGGGCCGGTTATGTCGTTTGCCAAGTTCTTTAAAGATGCACTGCTTCCCGTTGCCGTGTGGACCTGCGGCGTGCTGCTGAGCTGTTTTGTACTGACGGTCGCCGGCGCCCCGGCATCCATCGTGGTCGTGGCGGTCGGTGTGTCCTTTATCTTTGGCATGCTGGGCATCGTGATCGAGTACGTGCGCCGTCGTCGTTTTCTGTGCCAGCTGGAGCGCGCGGCAGAGGAGCTGGGGAGCCCCGCATGGGTGCAGGAGATGGTGCAATGCCCGACCTATGCCGAGGGCGAGCTCGAATATGAGGTCTTGCGCCGGGTGGGCAAAGCCGCTTGCGACGAGGTGGCGGAAGGCCGGCGCCAGACCGATGACTACCGCGACTATATCGAGAGCTGGGTCCACGAGGCCAAGCTGCCCCTGGCGGCGGCTCATCTGATTTTGGAAAACCTGGACGGCAGCGAAGACGACCTGTCGCGCGTGGATGACCTGGGTCGCGAGCTGGCTCGCGTGGAGCGCTATATCGATCAGGCGCTGTACTATGCGCGCTCGGAAGTCGTAGAGCGCGACTACCTGATTCGCCGCTGGGGTCTCAAGAGCTTGGTGACGGGCGCGATTAAAGCCAACGCGCGCGAGCTCATTGCGGCGCACGTGGCTCCGGTGTGCGAGAACCTCGACTTTGAGGTGTTCACCGACGAGAAATGGCTCGAGTTTATTCTGGGCCAGCTCATTCAGAACAGCATTAAATATGCGCGTGAGGACGGCGCGAAGATTGTGTTTTCGGGTGCGTTGCTGGACGAGGGCCTGGCAAGCGAGCGCATCGAGCTTACCGTCGCGGACAACGGCTGCGGCGTGAGCGCGGCTGACCTGCCGCGCGTGTTCGAGAAGGGCTTTACCGGCGATAACGGCCGCACCACCAAGAGCGCAACGGGCATCGGCCTCTACCTGGTGGCGCGCCTGTGTTCCAAGATGGGCATCGACGTCACCGCGGCATCCGACTCCGGCGAAGGCTTTGTTGTAACATTCGCTTTCTCGACCAACAAGTTCCAATACTTCGAGTAGTGCACGCGGCAGAAGTCCGCCCAAACAAAAACGTGCCGCCCCGAACAAAACGTGCCGCCCCGTTTGGGGCGGCACGCCATTTTTTATCAGAGAACTCGTTGAAGTAAGGCTGCGAAGGCCGCGGGGCCGGGAGGGGTTTCCTAAGGGCACATCCCGCAGCCGCAACGCGGCGAGGACGTGCCCTTAGGAAACCCCGCAGGCCCCGCGGCCGGTGGGAGCAACGCTACTTCACGACCAGAATGTCGCAGTCGGTGTTGCGCAGCAGGAATGTCGAAATCGAACCCAGGAGCGCATACTTGATCGAGGAAAGGCCACGAGCGCCGCAGAGCACCAGGTCGGGCTTGACCACGTCGAGCATCTCGTCCTTGAGCGTCTCGCGAATACGGCCGGCGCGAATCATGACTTCGACCTCGGGAATGTTGGGATTAGCCTTGGCCTCTTCGAGCTGCTTGGCGATGGAGTTCTTAAAGGCCTCCTCCAGGCCGTTGACCAGATCGACCGGATAGGAACCGGCGCTCTCGAGCGCCGTGGAATCGATGACGTGACCGATGATCAGCTTGGCGCCATTGTTTGCGGCGACCTTGATAGCGCGTGTGAGCACAAAATCCTGCTGCTCAGTACCGTCGAGTGAAACAAATACCTTGGTATAGCCCTCGTTCATGGTTTCCTCCTTGGTCTATCGCACGGGCGCGGGGCTCGTGCATCGGACGACGTGTTGGCCGCCGGACACTTTAGCTTGTTGCAGTTATACCCAAGGATTTCGGTTTGACCGCTCGCAATTCTGTGAACGGGCGAGATTTTTGGTAAGGGTGGGCGCGGCCGCGGCCGAACGGTTGATAATGGGACATCGCCCGCAACCGTCCGCAGAACAACTATCGGCGGGTGACAAACGAGGGGGTCCCTTTGGATATCATCGAGCTTCTAAAATCTGCCTTCATGGGCCTGGTCGAGGGCATCACCGAATGGCTGCCCGTTTCGTCGACGGGCCACATGATCTTGGTGGACGAGTTCGTCAAGATGAATGTGAGCGAGACATTCTGGAATATGTTCCTGGTCGTGATTCAGCTTGGCGCCATTTTGGCCGTCTGCGTTCTGTTCTTCTACGACTTAAATCCGTTCTCGCCCAGCAAGGGCAAGGAGGGTCGTCGCGACACCTGGGTGCTGTGGGGCAAGATTGTGCTTGGCTGTATTCCCGCCGCGGCGATCGGTCTGCCGCTCAACGACTGGATGGAGGAGCATTTCTATAACGCTCCCGTCGTGGCGCTGGCGCTCATCGTGTACGGCGTGTTGTTTATCGTGATTGAGAACTGGCGTGCGAGTAAGCGCGAGAACGCCGCTCTTGCCGATTCGTTTGGTTCGCGTGCTGTGGTGGCGGGCGGGCGTCCCGCCGGTGCACACTTCGCGGCGCCTGCGGCGGATATTACCGAAGACAATGACGATGACGAGGATTTGGACTTTGGATCCATCGCCACGCTCGAGGACCTGAGCTGGAAGACCGCATTGGGTATCGGTTGCTTCCAGGTGCTTTCGCTGATTCCGGGCACATCACGCTCCGGCTCTACCATTATCGGCGGCCTGCTGCTGGGCTGCACGCGCTCGGTGGCGTCCAAGTTCACGTTTTTCCTGGCCATTCCCGTTATGTTTGGCGCGAGCGCGCTCAAGCTGGTCAAGTACTTCGTTAAGGGCGGTACGTTTGGCACCAACGAGATTGCCATTCTGGGCGTGGGCTGCGTCGTGGCCTTTGTGGTTTCGCTTATTGCCATCAAGTGGCTCATGGGCTTCGTTCGCCGTCACGACTTTAAGTGCTTTGGCGTCTACCGCATTATTCTGGGCATCGTGGTGCTCGCGTACTTCTTTGTTCTGGAGCCTATGCTCGGCCTGTAACTTGGTTGACGCTGCGCGGCGGCCAGAGCGCTGCGCACGGAGTCGTGGTGTGATTTGCATCGGTGTCCGCGCGGCTCGGTATACTGGTACGGCTCAAACTATGGCGTCGCCCGCAGGCGCGCCGTCCGTCAGATGAGGAGTCGCCCATGACCCAGCCCTTGCCCTGGGAAAAGAACGCCGCGGTACCCGTGCCGCCCGCGCCGGAACCCGTGCCGCTCGATGCATACACCGCCCCCGCTGCGCCGGAGCCCGAGCTCGTTCCGCTCGACATCTACGACGCTCCCGCGCCGGCACCCAAGCCCGTCAAGCCGCTCGTCGACATCGACAGCCTTAATCCCGCCCAGCGCGAGGCCGTCCTGACCACCGAGGGCCCGTTGCTGGTCCTCGCCGGCGCAGGCTCGGGCAAGACTCGCGTCCTGACCTTCCGCATCGCGCATATGCTCGGCGACCTGGGTGTTAAGCCTTGGCAGGTTCTTGCCATCACGTTTACCAACAAAGCCGCGGCCGAGATGCGCGAGCGTCTGACGGCGCTCATTCCCAGCGGTACCCGCGGCATGTGGGTGTGCACCTTCCACGCCATGTGCGTGCGCATGCTGCGCGAGGACGCCGACCTGCTGGGTTACACCGGTCAGTTCACCATCTACGATGACGATGACTCAAAGCGCATGGTGCGTGACATTATGCAGGCGCTCGGCATCGAGCAAAAGCAGTTCCCCATCAACATGATTCGCAGCAAGATCAGTTCGGCCAAAAACGCCATGATCGGCCCCGAGGACATGCTCAAATCCGCCGATAGCCCCAACGACAAAAAGGCCGCGCAGGTCTACCTGGAGCTGGAGCGCCGCCTGCGCGCCGCCAACGCGATGGACTTCGACGATTTGCTCGTGCGCACACTCGAACTGCTGCGTACCCGCCCCGAGGTGCTCGACAAGTACCAGGAACGCTTCCGCTACATTAGCGTCGACGAGTATCAGGACACCAACCACGTCCAGTACGAAATCGCCAACCTTCTGGCCGCCAAGTACCAAAACCTCATGGTTGTGGGCGACGATGACCAGTCCATTTACAGCTGGCGTGGCGCCGACATCACCAACATCTTGGACTTTGAGCAGGACTTTAAAAACTGCAAGACCGTTAAGCTCGAGCAGAACTACCGCTCTACGGGCCATATCCTAAACGCCGCCAACGCCGTGGTGCGCCACAACTCGCAGCGCAAGGACAAGCGCCTGTTTACGGCCGAGGGCGATGGCGAGAAGATTCAGGCCTTCCAGGCGAGCGACGAGCGCGACGAGGGCCGCTGGATTGCCGGTGAGATCGAGAAACTGCATGCCAAAGGCACGAGTTACGACGACATCGCCGTGTTTTATCGCACCAACGCCCAGTCGCGTATTCTCGAAGATATGTTTCTGCGCGCGGGCGTGCCCTACAAGATCGTGGGCGGCACTCGATTCTTCGACCGTGCCGAGATTCGCGACGTCATGGCCTACCTCAAGATGATCGTGAACCCGGCCGACGAGATGAGCGTCAAGCGCGTCATCAACACACCGCGCCGCGGCATTGGCTCCACCTCAATCCAAAAGATCGAGCAGCTGGCACGCGACAACCGTTGCTCGTTCTTCCAGGCTTGCGAGATCGCGTGCGCCGAAACCGGCATGTTTAGCGCCAAGGTACGCAACGGCCTGTCGAGCTTTGTCTCACTGGTACGCGAGGGCCGCCGTATGGACGGCGAGCTCAAGGACGTTGTCGAGATGATCGTCGATAAGACGGGCCTGCTGCAGGCGTTTCGCGCCGAGGGCACCATGGAATCTGAGAGCCGCGCCGAGAACATCCAGGAATTTCTGGGCGTTGCGGCGGAATTTGAGGAGACGCACGAGGATATCGAGGGTACGCTCGAGAGCCTAGAAGAGCTGCGCGCAGCCGGTGTTGCCGACGTGCCTGCCGGCGCCGAGCCCGAGCCCGTCGTGGTGAGCGCGCCTGCGCCCGAACCGGGGCCATCTGTCCCGGCATCCTCGTTTGAGGCGCTCGTCGGCGCCCGTGACGCCGCGGGCTCCAATCCGCTCGATGGCTTGGCCGCTCCGGCGCTGTCTCCGCAGGATGCCCTGGCAGCCGCCATCGCAGGCAACGCGTATGCCGCGCCGACGGAGCTGTCGGCGGGTGCCGTGCATGCCGGCGAGATCGAGCGTACCTACGGTCCGCTCACCTGTAAGGCGCTGCCGGCACTCATGGAGTGGCTGGCCTTGCGCTCCGACTTGGATTCCCTGGCCGGCGAGACACATGCCATTACCATGATGACCATCCACTCCGCCAAGGGCCTGGAGTTTCCGGCGGTGTTCGTGGCCGGCATGGAGGAGGGTATCTTTCCGCACGTGCACGACTTTGGCGGCAGCGATGACCCGGGCAAGCTCGAGGAGGAGCGTCGCCTGGCCTACGTCGCCATCACGCGTGCCCGCAAGCGCCTGTTCTTGACCTATGCGGCCACGCGTCGCACCTACGGTTCGACCTCCGCCAACCCGCGTTCGCGCTTTCTCAACGAGATTCCGTTTGAGGATATCGAGTTTAGCGGTATCGGTTCTGCCGGTTTTGAGGGCACGGGCTGGGAGAAGCGCGGCGACCGTCGCGGCACCTTTGGCTCGGGCATGGGTTCGGATATGTATGGCGGCAAGGTGTTTGGTTCGCATACGCGCTCGACCGGCGGTTCCGGTTCGCGCGGCGGATCGAGCTTCGACGATTTCTTTGGCGACAGCAGCTACGGGACCGAGCGCCACCGTGGGGTCTCGCCCGACGCCGGTCGCGTTGCCTCGACCTTTGGCTCGGGCGCACCGCGAGCCAAAAAGCCGTCGTCCAAGGTGTCCCCAACAGTGGAGCGCAAGGTCGATCGCGCCAGCGCGTCGCAGGACTTTGCCGCGGGCGATACCGTGAGTCATAAGACCTTTGGCACGGGTACCGTGATCTCGGTCGCTGGAGACATGATCGAGGTCCAATTCGAAAAGACCGGCCAGACCAAAAAGCTTATGAAGGGCTTTGCTCCAATCGTTAAGCTGAATGCCTAACTGCGAGGTTGACCGGGCGCGCCGGGGGCTTTGGTCGCCTGCTCGGACAGTCCTGCTCGCACGGAGAGCACATTAAGTGCTCTCCGGCTCGTGCGGAACTCGCGATCGACCAAAGCCCCCGGCGCGCCCTCTTCCTTGTGGCGTTTTAGCTTGTAGCTTGCGAACGTTGCTCTGCTCGTTCGTTTTTTGATCTGGAGAGCCGGGTGGGCTGATAGATAGATACGAGTAGGGGCTCTTCCGTACATGGTCGGGAGAGCCCCTTGTTGCGTTTTGGTTGTTGGCGCGACCTAGAGGTGGCTGATAATCAGTTCCATCTTGCCTTCGAGGTCGATGGAGCTGACGGTGCTGGGTGCCAGCAGGTGACTTCCCTTGTGGACGGGGTCGCCGCAGACGGTGCCTTCGCCGTCGATGACCGACAGGCACATGAAGGGCCAGCGCTGCTCCAAGGTCTTGCTGCCGTCGACGCGTACGCGATCGACGGTGTAGCAGGAGCAAGACTCGAGCTCGGTTACGCCGTTCACCTCGGGCGCGACCACCGTGCCGTCGGTCGGAGCCTGAGCATCAAAGTCGATGCAGTCGAGGCTCTGCTCAATGTGCAGCGGACGCAGTTTGCCGTCGGTGCCGGGACGGTCGTAGTCGTACAGGCGATATGTCACGTCGCTTGACTGCTGCGTCTCCAAAATGAGCGTGCCGGTCTTGATGGCGTGTACGGTACCGGAATCAATCTGGAAAAAGTCGCCCTTGTGGATCGGCAGCACGTTGAGCATGTCGTCCCAACGGCCCCCCTCGATCATCTGTGCGGCCTCGGCGCGGTCATGCGCGCGCTGACCGACGATGATCGTGGCGCCGGGCTCGCAGTCCAGCACATACCAGCACTCGGTTTTGCCCAGGCTGCCGTTCTCATGCTTGGCGGCGTACTCGTCGTTGGGATGAATCTGGATCGAAAGGTCGTCCTTGGCGTCCAGAATCTTAACGAGCAGCGGGAACTCCTTGCCCTCGCACCTGCCAAAGAGCTCGCGGTGCTCGGCCCACAGCCACGACAGCGTGTGGCCGGCATACGGGCCCTCCGCAATCTGGCAGTCGCCGTTGGGGTGGGCCGAGATGGCCCAACACTCGCCGATGGGTCCATCGGGAATGTCGTAGCCAAATACGGTTTCGAGCTGGCGGCCGCCCCAGATCTTCTCGTGGAAGATCGGCGTCAGTTTAATCAAATCGGACATATTCATACCCCATTGTGTTGCGCGGGCGTTGCACAAACAGCTCAAAACGAGCGCCCGCATGACTACAAAAACTTATGCCAACGTTACGTTGTGCAACTCAAAGCGGTCGCCAACGTTGCGCGAGACCGAATACTCAAAGGCCGCGCCGCTGTCCAAAAAGCCAATCTGGTTGAGCTCGAGCAGGGGAGAGCCAGGTTTGGTGTCCAGGCGCTCGGCTTCTTCCTCGGTTGCTGCCACGGCGCGAATGGTACGGTGGAAGCTCGAGATCTTCAGCCCACATTGCTCGCGGACAAAGCGGTAGACCGATCCGTACAGGTCCTTCTTTTTAAGGCCCGGAATCAGCTCGAGGGGCATGTAGGTGTACTCGATAACGATGGGCTTCTCATCGGCCTGACGCACGCGCACGATGTGATAGGCAAAGTCATCCTCGGCAATTCCCAGCTGGGCTGCGATGTCCGCTGGTGGATTAACAATCGAGAAATCGTAGACCACCGAGGTCACCTTCTCCCCGCGGTGCTCATACGAAAAGCCCTGGGCACGGTCGTTTTTGCCCTGGAAAAACGCTTGGCCGGGAAGCCCCGCCGTGTCCTTAACGTAGGTACCCGATCCACGACGGCTGGTAACAAGACCTTCCTCGGTGATTTGCTCGATAGCTCGTTTGACGGTGATTTTGGAAACGCTATAGAGCTCGCAGAACTCAACGACGGTGGGAAGCTTGTCGCCTGGTTTAAGAGCGCCATCCTCAATACTTCGACGAATATCTGCAGCTATCGCCTCGTATTTGGGAATCATGGAACCTCCTTTCCAACTTGATTGAGTATAAAAGAAAGTATACTCAACACCTAAGTATCCCTATTGAGTCATTGAAAAGTTCGATAGATATATTACTAAAAGTCGCTTTGCGCTAAAAATAAAAGCGCTCTAAATAAATATACATTCGCATAATGTCGTGTTGAGAAATCTAATCGGTCCGAGGACGGGGCCGAACCGATTTAGCACCCAGCGAACCGAATCCTGTATTCTGCATTTCCTCAGATAAAACCTACCAAAACAAACCTGTCCCTTTTTGGTAGGTTTTTGCCTTGGGAGCGGTACCATACAGACAATGTTTAAACGAGAAAGGCGGGCCCCTATGGAACCTAAGCAGTACTACATCGGCATCGACGTCGGCGGCACTTCGGTTAAGGAGGGCCTGTTCGACGGGGATGGCAACCTGCTTGCGAAGGTCAGCGTGCCCACGCCTCCCATCGTTGACGCTGCGGGCTTTGCCGCGGTGACCGAGGCTATCGACCAGGTGGTCGCCAAGGCACAGATTCCGCGCGCCTTTGTGGCGGGCATTGGCCTTGCTGTTCCGTGCCCCATTCCGGCAGCGGGCGATGCCAAGGTCAAGGCAAACATTGCCATTAACCTGCCCGAGTTGAAGATCGCCATTCAGGAGCACTGCCCCGATGCGGTCGTTAAGTACGAGAACGATGCCAACGCCGCTGCCATGGGCGAGGCTTGGCTCGGTTCTGCCAAGGACGTGCAGAATGTGGTGATGGTCACCATCGGTACCGGCGTGGGCGGCGGCGTTATCGTCAACGGCGATGTGGTGTCGGGTGTTGTGGGCGCCGGCGGCGAGATTGGCCATATGTGCCTGAATCCGGCTGAGGAGTGCACTTGCGGCTGCGGCGGCCATGGCCACCTGGAGCAGTATTCCAGCGCCACCGGAGTGGTGAGCAACTACCTTGCCGAGTGCAAGAAGGCGGGCGTCGAGCCCATCGAGCTCACCGGCCCCTCCGATTCCAAGGACGTGTTCCAAGCCTGCCGCGAGGGTGATAAGCTCGCGCTGGCCGCGGCCGATACCATGGCCGACTATCTCGGCCGCGCCCTGGCGCTTATTGCCAACGTGGTCGATCCCGAGATGTTCCTGATCGGCGGCGGCGCCTCCGCCTCGGCCGATGTCTACCTCGATAAGGTTCGCGAGTACTTCCAGCGCTACGCGCTATCCGCCTCGCGCGAGACGCCCATTAAGGTTGCTTCGCTCGGAAACGACGCCGGCATCATCGGTTCTGCCTACGTAGCCCTGCGCGCTGCCGGCAAATAGCTGGTGCAAGGGGGCCAGGTTACTTTGCACCAACATGGTGCAAAAGGGACAGCCTTGGCCCCCATACCTGCCACAAAATATGCCGTGGCCCTTCCGTCCCCAAAGGCCAGCTGCCAGCGTGCTACCATAGCTACGTCTAAGTACACATACCAAGTGGAGGATACCCATGGCAAACGTTCTTGTCTTTGGTCACCAGAACCCCGATAACGACGCCATCATGAGCGCCGTCGTTCTGTCTCAGCTGCTCAACCAGGTTGAGTATGCCGGCAACACCTATGAGGTCTGCGCTCTTGGTCAGCTTCCGGCAGAGTCCGCCAAGCTGCTCGCAGACGCCGGCATTGCCGAGCCCCGCGTGATTGAGTCCGTCGAGGCCGGCCAGCTTGTCGTTCTCACCGACCACAACGAGTCCGCCCAGTCCGTCGCCGGCCTTAAGGACGCCACGGTCTTTGGCGTCGTTGACCATCACCGCATCGGCGACTTTGAGACCGCCGGCCCGCTGCACTACATCTGCCTGCCCTGGGGTTCCAGCTGCACCATCGTCACTAAGCTCGCCGGCGTGCTCGGCGTTGAGCTTTCCGACGTTCAGGCCAAGCTGCTGCTCTCGGCCATGATGACCGACACGCTCATGCTCAAGAGCCCCACCACCACCGATGTCGACCGCGCCGTCGCCGCCAAGCTCGGCGAGCAGGTGGGTGTCGACCCGGTCAAGTTTGGCATGGAGGTCTTCCTCACTCGTCCGTCCGGCTCCTTCACCGCAGCCGAGATGGTCGGCAACGACATCAAGATGTTCGAGCCCGCCGGCAAGAAGCTGCTCATCGGCCAGTACGAGACCGTCGACAAGAGCCGTGCGCTCGGCATGATTGACGAGATCCGCGAGGCCATGCGCGCCTACGCCGCCGAGAAGGGTGCCGACGGCATCGTCCTGTGCATCACCGACATCATGGAGGAGGGCTCGCAGGTCCTGCTCGAGGGCGAGACCGAGGCCGCTCAGAAGGGCTTAGGCATTGCCGACGAGCACGACGGCGTCTGGATGCCGGGCGTCCTCTCCCGTAAGAAGCAGGTCGCTGCCCCCATCATGGCCGCCTGCTAGGTTTTGTAGCCTGCTACGACCGGACCGCGGACGCCCCGCGCTCCGGTCGTTTTTTGTGCGCGGGACCGCGTCCTCTATTGGACAGGGGCGCCCGTACCGTTGGGCAAATAATGTTCAACCTGTGGTTCCGCTTTTCGGCCACGCCTTCGTGCTTGTCGTGCAGGGTAGGCTAGATGCAAGCGTAATACGTTGGAGCGCGGTGCCGCCACTTGGGCGGGCCGTGCTTTTTTAAGACGGGAGCTTTCCCGTGAAAGGAGCCGCCCATGGCAGCAACTGAGCAGCTGTTCAACGTTCGTGAGCGCAAGCGCTTTGAACGTCATGACATCTGGGAGCGCATCGCCGAGAACGGCACGATTTCCGCCGCCGTCATGGTCATCGCCGCCATCGCCGCCGTTATCTGCGCCAACACCGATGTTTACGAGGCTATCCATCACTTTTTGGAGACCCCGCTGTATGTGGGTCTGGGCAACCTTACGGCTGGCCTCACCGTCGAGCTTTTCGTCAACGACTTTCTCATGGCGATCTTCTTTTTGTTGGTGGGCATTGAGCTTAAGTACGAGATGACGGTCGGCGAGCTCAAGAATCCGCGTCAGGCCATGCTTCCCATGCTGGCAGCCGTGGGCGGCGTCGTCGTTCCCGCCTGCATCTACCTGATCTTTAACCATGCCGGCGCCCGCAACGGTTGGGCCATCCCCATGGCAACCGATATTGCCTTTGCGCTGGGCGTGCTGTCGCTTTTGGGCAATCGCGTGCCCAACGGCGTGCGCGTGTTCTTCTCGACGCTCGCCATCGCCGACGACCTCATCTCCATCGCCGCCATTGCCATTTTCTACGGCCAGAGCCCCAGTCCGTTTTGGCTGGGTGCCGCTGCAGTTGTGACCTGCGCACTTGTGTGGCTCAACAAAACTCAGCATTATCGCCTTGCCCCGTACTCGGTGCTTGGTCTGCTGCTGTGGTTTTGCATGTTTAAGAGCGGCGTGCACGCCACGCTTGCCGGTGTCATCCTGGCCTTCACCATCCCGGCCAAGTGCGGTGTTAAGCTCGATAGCCTTACCGATTGGCTTGGCGAGTACCTGCCGTTGCTCGACGACCGTTACGACGACGAGGCGCACATCCTGGGCCAGCACGACTTTACCCTTTCGACTACCAAGGTCGAGCGTGTCATGCACCGTGTGACCCCGCCGCTCATCCGCATGGAGCGCCTGATCTCCACGCCGGTCAACTTTGTGATCCTGCCGATCTTTGCGTTTGTCAACGCGCAGGTTCGCCTTGTGGGCGTGGACATGAGCGTGCTGCTTACCGACCCGGTGACTCTCGGCGTGTACTTTGGCATGCTGCTGGGTAAGCCGATCGGTATCTTTGGCGTGACGTTTGCCCTGGTCAAGCTTAAGGCTTGCGAGCTGCCTCATAACGTTAACTGGCATATGATCGCCGGCGTGGGCATTTTGGGTGGCATCGGCTTTACCATGTCGATCCTCATCAGCGGCCTCGCCTTCCCGACGGCCCAGTTCGAGGTTCTGGCCGCCAAGGCCGCCATTCTTGCCGGTTCTGTTACCGCGGCCGTGCTGGGCATGATCTACATGAGCGTGGTCTGCAAGCACCCTTCGCCCAAGGACGAGTAGGAGCGCGAAAACCGGGGCCGGACATGCCCCGGATGCCCTCGTGTGAAAAAATGCCGTTTGTGAGCACTGTCACAAACGGCATTTCATTTATTTGCCATTTTTATTCCACGGTGCCGTAGACGGCACCCCAGCCGTGGGCGGCAAGGGCCGAGTTAAGCTGGTCGCAAAGCGATTGGCGGTCGTAGTGGCCGGGCGGCAAAAGATTCACGATTTCCATGAGATCGGGCGCCAGGTCCAAGATCTCCGCCTGAACGATTAGATCCAGGCGGTCAATGGCCTTACGGTCATAAAACAAGCCGTCGACCAGACGCTGCAGGTCTCCGAACTCCTCGGCTTGAAAAGAGCCGTATTCCATACTGCCTCCTTGGATGTGCCATGCGGCTATACGGGTCATACGGTGGATATCGTAATTCATTGCGATGGACTTAATCTATCACGGCTTCATACCGTTGCGGCGGTAGCGGTCTATACTTAGACAAACTGCAACGTCCCGCTTTGCGAAAGGTCGCACCCATGCAGACGATCTACCAGAAGATGGAAACCACCGAACTCGATGCCGCCATCGAGGCGCTCAAAGCCGAGGTTGCCGAGGTCAAGGCCAAGGGCCTGGCGCTCGACATGGCGCGCGGCAAGCCGTCGCCCTCCCAGGTGGACATCTCGCGCCCCATGCTCAATATCCTCAATGCCGACGCCGATCTGCACGACGGTAACGTCGACTGCTCCAACTACGGCTGCTTTGAGGGCATTCCCTCGGCACGCAAGCTGGCGGGGGAGTTCCTGGGTTGCCCCGCCGATCAGACGCTCGTACTGGGTTCGTCGAGCCTTTTGATCGAGCACGATATCGCCGGTATGTTCTGGCGCTGCGGCTCGTGCGGCAGCGAGCCTTGGGAGGCTTATGAGGCCGCGCACGACGGTAAGAAGGTCAAGTTCCTGTGCCCGGTTCCCGGCTACGACCGTCATTTTGGCATCACCGCCGACCTGGGTATCGAGAACGTCCCCGTCGCGATGACCGGCAGCGGCCCCGACATGGACGAGGTAGAGCGCCTGGTTGCCGCCGACGACTCCATCAAGGGCATCTGGTGCGTGCCCAAGTATTCCAACCCCACGGGCATCACCTTTAGCGAGGACACCGTGCGCCGCTTGGTCGAGATGCCCACGGCCGCGCCCGATTTTCGCATCTTTTGGGACAACGCCTACTGCGTGCACGACCTGTACGACGAGACCGACGAGCTCGCCAACATCTTCGATCTTGCCCGCGCGGCGGGTACCGAGGACCGCGTGGTGGCATTCGCCTCGACGTCCAAGATCACCTTCCCGGGCGCGGGCATCGGCTTTATCGGTGCGAGTCCCGCGGTCATCGCGGAGTTCTCCAAGCGCCTGAAGGCCGGTCTTATCAGCGCCGACAAGCTCAACCAGCTACGCCACGTGCGCTTCCTTCCCACCATCGAGGCGGTCAAGGAGCACATGAAAAAGCATGCCGAGTTCTTGCGTCCGCGCTTTGAGGCCGTCGAGCGCAAGCTCACTGAGGGCCTGGGCGATACGGGTTGCGCTACTTGGACGCATCCCCGCGGCGGCTACTTTGTGAGCTTTGATGGCCCCGAGGGCTCGGCCCAAAAGGTCGCCGCGCTTTGCGCCGACCTGGGTGTCAAGCTCACGCCGGCAGGTGCCACCTGGCCTTATGGCAAGGATCCGCGCGACACCAACATCCGCATCGCGCCGAGTTATCCCACGGTCGAGGACCTGGAGGCCGCACTCGACGTGCTGGTGCTGGCCGTCAAGCTCGTCGCTGCCGAGCTTGCTCGTGCCGAGCGCGCCTAACGCGTAGGGCCCCGCAAATCCGCATCCAGTACTATCCGCACTCTCGATACGCAAAGGAGCGTATACATGGATTTGGGTATTTCCACCAACCCCACGCCGGAGCTCTACACCATCAGGGTGACCGGTGAGATTGATATCTCTAACGCCGACAGCTTGCGTAACGCCATCGACTTGGCGCTCGAGCAGCCAACCGAGGCCGTTGAGCTCGACTTTGCCCAGGTGAGCTATATCGACTCGACAGGTATTGGCGTACTTGTGGGCGCCGCGCACCACGCAGCCGATCACGACAAGCGGTTTGGCTGCGTCAACGTGCAGCCCCCGGTGATGCGCGTGGTTCAGTTGCTGGGTGTCGACCAGGAGATTTCAATTACGGCGGCATAAGCCCTGCCCCAAAAAGGGCGTGCCGTTTGGTATATGTTTGTGATGCGCTCGGATGTTTTGACGTCCGGGCGCTATACTTGACCGAATGAATAGACGAGTTCCGGCCGAATGGCGCGGTGCGGGCTCGACTCACATCGAGCCTTGGAGGTATGTGTGTTTGGTATTGGAGAGGGTGAGCTCGCGATCATCGTGGTCTTCGGCTTTTTGCTGTTTGGCCCGGATAAGCTCCCGCAGATGGGCCGCACGATCGGCCGTGCCATCCGTCAGTTCCGCGAGACGCAGGAAAAGATGACGGCTGTTGTTCAGTCCGAGATTATCGATCCGGTAAGCGAGGCCGCTTCGGCTCCGGTCAAGCCCAAGAAGGCTGCCGTCGATGACGATTCCGATGCGGACGAGGATGCCGTCGAGACGGCCGCGCCCGCAAAGAAGGAGACCTTTGCCGAGCGCCGTGCCCGCCTTGCCGCCGAGAAGGCCGCGAGTGAGGGTGCTGCCGAGGACGAAGGTGCTGCTGGTGAGGCTGAGGGCCCCGAGTCTGCCGCTGCCGCCGTCGAGCCCGAGCCTGTTGCAGAACCGGAGCCCGAGCCCGAGCCGGCAGAGCCCACGACGGCTGACCTCTACGCCCGTCGTCCCCGCAAGCGCAAGGCCGTCGTCGACCAGCTCGCTCGCGAGCTCGAGGCCGAGGACGACGCCGCTGCCGCCCATGCCCCGAAGGGAGGCGATGAGTAATGCCTATCGGACCTGCGCGCATGCCGCTCTTCGATCATCTGGGTGAGCTCCGTCGTCGCCTGACCATCGTGGTCGTGTCAGTCTTTGCCGCCGCCATCGTGCTGTATTTCGCCACGCCCGTGGTGCTCGACATCCTGGAAGACCCCATCCGCTCCTTTGTGCCGGACGGTAAGTTCTACATCACCACCACGCTCGGCGGCTTTGGTCTGCGCTTTTCGCTGGCTCTCAAGATGGCCGTTGTCATGTGCACGCCTATGATCATTTGGCAGATTCTGGCGTTTTTCCTGCCGGCGCTTCGCCCCAACGAGCGCAAGTGGGTTGTGCCCACGGTGCTCGCCTCGACGGTGCTGTTCTTCCTGGGCGCAATCTTTTGCTACTTCATCATCATCCCTGCGGGCTTTGAGTGGCTCATCGGCGAAACCTCGGCCGTCGCTACGGCGCTGCCCGATCTGGAGAACTACGTCAACATGGAGCTGCTCTTTATGATCGGCTTTGGCGTGGCGTTTGAGCTGCCGCTCATCATCTTCTACCTGTCTGTCTTCCATATCGTGTCCTATGCGGCCTTCCGCGGTGCCTGGCGTTACGTATACGTTGGCCTGCTTGCGGGCTCGGCTGTGATTACGCCCGACGGCTCGCCCGTTACACTGGGTCTCATGTATGGCGCCCTGCTCTCGCTCTACGAGATTTCGCTCGCCATCGCCCGCGTGGTCATTACCGCGCGCGATGGCAAGGAAGGCTTGTTTGTGAGCCGTCTGGATCTGTTCTCGAACGACGACGAGGACGACGACGAGGAGTAAATCCGTATGCACGAGGTTGGCATTGTCAACGGCATACTCGATACAGTGATTCGCGCGGCGCGTGGGGCGGGGGCCTCGCGCGCTGTTTTGGTAACGCTGCGCATTGGGGATATGACCGAAGTTGTGCGTGAGGCGCTCGACTTTGCGTGGGAGACGTTTCGCGACGAGGACATGCTCACGCGCGGCTGCGAGCTTGCCGTGGAGGAAGTCCATCCACAAAGCGAGTGCCTGGACTGCCGCGAGGTCTTTGAGCACGACCGCTTCCATTGCCGCTGTCCTCAGTGTGGCGGCACCAACGTGCGCCTGCTGCATGGCCGCGAGCTCGACATCGCCAGCATCGAGATCGAAACCCCCGACAATTAACCAGCCTGCCATTTGGGGACGGGGTATAAATGGTGGAAGTAAGGAGTGCCGAGTATGGCCGAGAAAACTATTGATATCGCATCGCCAATTCTGTCGCGCAATGAGCGCCTGGCAGATCAGCTGCGCCAGCGATTCAAAGAGACAGGCACCTATGTGATCAATGTGCTGTCGAGTCCCGGCTCTGGTAAGACCACCACGATTCTGGGCACCAACGAGCGCCTGCGCGACAAAGCCGGCCTGCGCTGTGCCGTCATCGAGGGCGATATCGCCTCGGATGTCGACGCCATCACCATGAAGGAAGCCGGCATGCCCGCCATTCAGATCAACACGGGCGGTCTGTGCCACCTCGAGGGCAACATGATCATGGAGGCCGTTGATGCGTTTGACCAGGCAGTGGGCCTTCAAAACATCGATGTTATCTTTATCGAAAACGTGGGCAATCTGGTCTGTCCGGTCGACTTTGACCTGGGCGAGAACCTGTCCATCATGATTCTCTCGGTGCCCGAGGGCGACGACAAGCCCATTAAGTACCCGGGCATCTTCCAGCACGCTGGCGCACAGCTGCTCAACAAGGTCGATGTGGCCCCGGCTTTCGATTTTGACATGGATAGGTATACTAAGACACTCGATGACCTCAATCCGCAAGCGCCGCGGTTTGCCGTGAGCGCACGCAAGGGCGAGGGCATGGATGCCTGGTGCGATTGGCTCATCGGGCAGATCGAACAAACAAGGGCGTAAGTCGGCCGTCGTACGTGCGGGCGCAGCCGCAGACACACGAGATAGGAGCCTCTTTTGAAGCTCATCATCGCCGAGAAAAACGACGCCGCGCGTCAGATCGCCGAGCGTCTTTCCACGGGTAAGCCCAAAAAGGACAAGGTGTACAACACCCCCATCTACCGTTTTGAGTGGAAGGGCGAGGAGTGCGTGACAATCGGCCTTGCCGGTCACATCCTTGCGCCCGATTTTTGCGACAGCGTGCTGTTCGATAAAAAGCTGGGTTGGTATTCGGTCACCGAGGACGGCGAGATGCTGCCGGCCGACATGCCCGATGGCCTGGCGCGTCCGCCCTATGACACCAAGCGCAAACCGTTCCTTGCCGACGGTATCTCCATCAAAGGCTGGAAGCTCGAGAGCCTGCCCTACCTTACCTGGGCGCCTGTTATCAAGCTGCCGGCCGAGAAAGAACTCATTCGCTCGCTCAAGAACCTTGCCAAGAAGTCCGACAGCGTCATCATCGCCACGGACTTCGATCGCGAGGGCGAGCTGATTGGTTCGGACGCCCTCAACAAGGTGCGCGAGGTTGCGCCCGACTTACCGGTTGCCCGCGCCCAGTATTCTTCGTTTACCAAGGCCGAGATCACGCAGGCCTTTGATAACCTCGTCTCGCTCGACCAGAACCTGGCCGATGCCGGCGAGAGCCGTCAGCACATCGACCTCATTTGGGGTGCGGTGCTCACGCGCTACCTGACGCTCGCCAAGTTTGGCGGCTTTGGCAACGTGCGTTCTGCCGGCCGCGTGCAGACCCCGACGCTCGCCTTGGTGGTCGAGCGCGAGCGCGAGCGCATGGCGTTTGTGCCCGAGGACTACTGGCAGATTCGCGGCATGGCTGCCGCGCAGGCTGCTGCCGAGGACGACCGCTTTAAGATCGCGCACAAGACGGCGCGCTTTACCGACAAGGATGCTGCTGAGATGGCGTACGGTCACGTGGACGGTGCCAAGACGGCAACCGTCGCCGCGGTGACCAAGCGCTCGCGCAAGCAGCAGCCGCCCACGCCGTTTGCGACCACCTCGCTGCAGGCTGCCGCTGCGGCCGAGGGCATCTCGCCCGCACGCACCATGCGCATCGCCGAGTCCCTCTACATGGCGGGTCTTATCAGCTATCCGCGTGTCGACAACACCGTGTACCCCGCGACGCTCGATCTGGGCGCCGTGGTGAGCGATCTGGCAAAGATCAACCCGGCGCTGGCGCCCGTATGCAAAAAGGTGCTCGCCGGTCCCATGAAGCCCACGCGCGGCAAGGTCGAGACCACCGACCACCCGCCTATCTACCCCACGGGCGAGGGCGATCCGTCCATGCTCGACGGTGGCCAGCGCAAGCTCTACGACCTCATCGCTCGCCGCTTCCTGGCGACGCTTATGGGCCCCGCCACCATCGAGAACACCAAGCTCGAGCTCGACGTGAACGGCGAGCCGTTCGTGGCTTCGGGCGATGTGCTCGTGACCCCGGGTTTCCGCGAGGCATACCCGTACGGACTCAAGCGCGACGAGCAGATGCCGCCGCTGGAGCAGGGCGACACGGTGGACGTATTCGACATTAAGCTCGAGGCCAAGCAGACCGAGCCGCCCGCACGCTACAGCCAGGGCAAGCTCGTGCAGGAGATGGAAAAGCGTGGCCTGGGCACCAAGTCCACGCGCGCGAGCATCATCGAGCGCCTGTACGCCGTGCGCTACCTCAAAAACGATCCCGTGGAGCCGAGTCAGCTGGGTATCGCCATCATCGATGCACTGTCGCAGTTTGCCCCGCGCATCACGAGCCCCGATATGACCAGCGAGCTCGACGACGACATGACCCGCGTGGAGCGCGGCGAAGATACCGAAGAGCATGTCGTGACGCACTCGCGCGCGCTGCTGGCCGGCGTGCTCGATGAGCTGCTCAAGCATACGCAGGAGCTGGGCGACGCCATCAGCGATGCCGTCACGGCCGATGCGCGCGTGGGCGCCTGCCCCAAGTGCGGCAAGGACCTCGTTATGAAGACGAGCGCCAAGACCCGCGGCAGCTTTATCGGCTGCATGGGCTGGCCCGACTGCGACGTGACCTATCCGGTGCCGAGCGGCGTCAAGGTGAGCCCGCTCGAGGGCGAGGCGGCCGTGTGCCCCGAGTGCGGCGCGCCGCGCATTAAGTGCCAGCCGTTCCGCCAGAAGGCTTTCGAGATTTGCGTGAACCCCACGTGCCCCACCAACTACGAACCCGACCTTAAGGTGGGCGAGTGCAAGGTGTGTGCCGAGGCCGGACGCCATGGCGACCTGATCGCGCACAAGAGCGAGAAGAGTGGCAAGCGCTTTATCCGCTGCACCAACTATGACGATTGCGGCGTGAGCTATCCGCTGCCGGCGCGTGGCAAACTCGAGGCGACGGGCGAGACCTGTCCCGAGTGCGGCGCTCCCATCGTGGTGGTCAACACGGCGCGCGGTCCGTGGCGCATCTGCGTCAACATGGACTGCCCGACCAAGGAGAAGAAGCCCGCCCGCGGCCGCAAGACGACGACCAAGGCGAGTACGGCGAAGAAGACCACGGCGAAGAAGACGACTGCCAAGAAGGCTGCCGCGAAAAAGACGACCACAAAGAAGGCGGCCGCCAGCAAGTAGCGGCGCAGCCGAAACATTGCCCAAAACAAAAACGGGCGAGGGTCCCATGATCCTCGCCCGTTTTTTTGCTCGGCAGTTCGGCAGTTAGGGACGTTCCTTTTCTGCCGGCAGTTTAGGAACGTCCCTAACTGCCAGCTCGGGAACGACAAAACGCTAGTTCACCTCGACGGGTTTGGCGCTGGGATAGCGGTCCTCAAAGTCCAAGCGATACTTGTTGCTGCTGGTTCCTGGCTCGTTGTCGCGTGCCAGCGGCGCCACGATTTCGTCCTTATGGTCCGAGGGCTTTGCGTACTTTAGACTGATCTCCCAGGCATCGCAGATCGCGTCGATGCGGTGATCAAGGTCGTCATACAGGGCAATGATGTCTTTCCAGGAGTGGTAGTTCTTGGAGCTCATGGGGACGTCCAGGTCCTCGACGATATCGCAATACTGCTCGATGGTCTCCTCCGTGCGCTCGGCGACGTCGGCGAGATTTTGACGGGTGGTGCGATCTTCTTCCAGATAGCTACCATTGAAGGCCTGCGCGCAGGCGCGGACCTGGCTATCGAGGTCCTCGAGCAGGTCGTAGTATTCGCTCAGGCGACGGTAGAGGTTCTGCTCGGAGAGGGTTGCTTCGCCGCCAGCCTCGTCCTCGTCGTCATCGTCATCGTCGTAAAGGCTATTGGGGTCGCCGAGAGGCTTGAGGTCATCATCGTCAACATCGTGGTGCAGCTTGGCAACCTCGGCAGTCGTCTGCGTGGCGGAGTTATCGAACGGTTTGATCACAAAGAAGATGACCAGGGCGATGATGATTGCCACCAGCGCAACGATAACGGCGACAAGCGCCCCGGTGCCGCTCTTTTTGGGAGCGGGGGTCTGTGGCGAAGCAGGCGCGTATGCAGACGCCGGTCGCTGTTGGGTTGAGGTACCCGTGACGGGCATACGCTGTGTCGTTTCGACCGCTGCGGGGGCAGCAGCGGGGTCGGGGCGATAAGCGAGGGGATCGTCCGCCTTGGCTTGCGGCGTATCGAGGGAGCCGGTCTGCTCAAACGCGGGTTGGCCATTGCCCGCGGCTATCTGTTCAACGGGCGCACCGCACGAGGTGCAGAACTTGGCATCATCTGCAAGAAGCTTGCCGCACGAGGCGCAATACCGAGACATTGCCACTCCTTTCGCCACATTTCAATACAATACGACGATTATACCCAGCGTCCAAAATTCCCCATCATAAGTTGCGGTGAAATAGGGGCTGTTTGGCGGTCTTAGAGCTTCAGTCAGTCCCTATTTCACCGCAACTTTGGAAAGGCACCTTTAGTCATTGGGGACGTTCTTAAACGACCAGTCAATTAAGAACGTCCCCAATGACTAGGTTGGATTTGGGGTGCGCCTGCCCCTGGGGTATCATGATTTGGTTGATATATCTGCATTTACGCGCCTTGTAGGAAGGGGCTGCGCCCATGGCTTTTGAGCCCGCTCAACATAGCTTTATCACGCTCGAGGGCGTCGATGGTGCCGGTAAGTCCACGCAGGCGCGCCTGCTGGCCCGTGCGCTCGAGCTCGCTGGCTACCAGGTCGTGACCCTGCGTGAGCCGGGTGGTACCGCCATTAGTGAAAAGATCCGTGCCCTGCTGCTCGACCCCGCCAATACGGCGATGGGGGATACCTGCGAGCTGCTGCTCTACGAGGCCGCACGCGCCCAGCTGGTGCACGAGGTCATAGCTCCCGCCCTTGCGGCCGGCAAAGTGGTCCTGTGTGACCGCTTCTATGATTCCACGACCTGCTACCAGGCGTTTGCCGACGGCCTCGATCGCCAGATGGTGCGCGACGCCAACAACCTTGCTGTCGCGGGGACGCACCCGGCGCTCACGCTCGTCTATCACATCACGCCCGAGCAGGCGGCGCTGCGCATGTCCGCCCGTGGTGCGGTCGACCGCATGGAGGCCAAGGGCATGGCGTTCCAGGAGCGCGTTTACCAGGGATTTAGTGCCATTGCCGCCGAGGAGCCAGATCGCGTGAAGCTCATCGACGCCACCGCTTCCATCGAGGACGTCTTCGCGCAGACGGTCGAGCAGGTTCGCGCGTACGGTCTCGACATTTCCCAGGACGCCGTCACCGCCACGCTTGCCCAGGAGGCCGAGTAACATGGCCCCCGCTCAGGCAAGCCTGCTGGCCAAGCTCGACACCCAAGAGCGCGTACGCGATTTTTTGACCAACGCCGTCGCCAGCGGCCGCGCATCGCACGCCTACCTGTTTTTGGGCGCTCCCGGTGCCGGCAAGCTCGATGCCGCCTGGGCGCTCGCCCAAGCCTTCCTGTGCGAGCAGGACGGCTGCGGCTCATGCGATAGCTGTGTGCGTGTCGCCCGCCATACGCACCCCGACGTGCACTATTACACGCCCGAGAGCGCCACGGGCTACCTCATCGCCCAGACCCGCGAGCTGCTCGACGACGTGCCGCTGGCGCCCATCCGTGCCAAGGCCAAGGTCTACATCATCGACCGTGCCGAGCAGCTGCGCGCCAACACCGCCAACGCACTGCTCAAGACGCTCGAGGAGCCGCCCGAGGGCGTTATGTTTATCTTGCTGGGCACCTCGGCAGACGTGATGTTGCCCACCATCGTGAGCCGCTGCCAGTGCGTGCCGTTTCGGCTGGTATCGCCCGCCGTGGCCACGAAGGCCGTGAGCCGCGCGACAGGCCAGGATCTCGCACGCTGTCGCATGGCGGTCGCCGTGGCGGGGAGCCCCACGCGCGGCATCGAGTTCCTCAAGAGCGCCGAGCGTCAGGATGCTCGCCGCCAGATGGTCCGCGCCATCGATTCGCTCATCGCCGCCGACGAGGCCGATGTACTCAGCCGCGCCAAGTCGCTCATCGTCGCCGTTAAGGCTCCGCTCGCCGAGGTCAAGTCCACGCAGGAAAAGGTGCTCGAGCAAAACGCCGATTATCTGTCGCGTGGAGCATTGAAGCAGCTTGAGGACCGCAACAAGCGCGAACTCAACGCGCGCGAGCGTTCGGGTATCATGGAAGCGCTGGCGAGCGCGCGGACGCTCATGCGCGACGTGCTGCTGACGCTTCAGGATGAGGCGGCAGACATTGTGAACGAGGACGTGCGCGACACAATCGGGCGGCTTGCCGCCGCGACGAATGTTGCGGGTGCCACCCGGGCGCTCGAGGCGGTCGCGACCGCCGAGCGCAACATTGCCAGAAACGTTACTCCCCAGCTGGCCATCGAGGTCATGCTGTTCGATATCAGGAAGGCACTGAAATGCCGTTAGTCGTACCCGTTAAGTTTACCTACGCCTCGCGCGACCTGTGGTTTGACCCGCAGGATCTGGATATCCTCGAGGCCGATTATGCCATTTGCTCCACCGAGCGCGGAACCGAGATCGGCCTGGTCACGGCCGATCCCTTCGAGGTGCCGCAAGACGAGATCGGTCAGCCGCTCAAGCCCGTGCTGCGTGTGGCGAGCGATATCGACCTGCAGCTTGCCGACGACCTGGCCATCCAGGGCGATGAGGCCATGGTCGATTTCCGCCGTCTGGTCAAAGATCTCGACCTCGAGATGAAGCCGGTGGGTGTCGAATACCTGTTTGGCGGCGAGAAAGCCGTGTTCTACTTTGCGGCCGAGGAGCGCGTCGATTTTCGTCAGCTCGTCAAGGACCTGTCCTCGACGCTGCACATTCGCGTTGACATGCGCCAGATTGGCGTGCGCGACGAGACCCGCTTGGTGGGCGGCTATGCCCAATGCGGACAGGAGCTCTGCTGCACGCGCTTTGGCGGACAGTTTGAGCCCGTCTCGATTCGCATGGCAAAAGAGCAGGACCTGCCGCTCAATTCGTCTAAGATCAGCGGCGTGTGCGGCCGCCTGATGTGCTGCCTGCGCTATGAGTTCGAGGCGTACAAGGACTTTAAGAGCCGTGCGCCCAAAAAGAAGACGCTCATCGATACGCCGCTCGGCAAGGCGCGTATCCAGGAATATGACACGCCGCGTGAGCAGCTGGTGCTGCGCCTGGAGAACGGTAAAGTCTTTAAGGTCAACCTGGCCGATATGACGTGCTCGGAGGGCTGCAAAAAGAAGGCCGCCGAGCAGGGCTGCAGCTGCCGCCCCGACTGCGTGACGCGCGATGTGCTCGAGCGCATCGAGTCGCCCGAGATGCGCCTGGCGCTCATGGAGCTCGATCGCGAGAACGGCGTCGACGTGGGCGATGGCCTGTCGAGTGCCGACCGTCTGGCCGGCACGTCGATGCCCAAGCGCCGTCGTCGCGATGCCGAATCCGATGCTTGTGCCGGTCAGGGCCAGGGCGAGGGTCGTGGCCGCGGAAAGGGCCGCGGCAAGGCCGAGGCTTCCGAGGCCGAGGAGGCGGCCGGCGGCCGTCGTCGCCGCAAGCGCGCGGCGTCCGTCGACAACGGCGAGACCACGGGCAAGAACGCCTCTCGCGAGCGCGAGGCTCAGCAGCCCCAGCAGCAAAACCGCGGCGGCGGCATGAACCCCACGCGCCGTCGTCGCCGCCACCTGTCGAGCGAGGAGCGCGAGGATGCCTTCCGCGCCGCAGCCGCTCGCGAGGCCGGTGCCGCTCCCAAGGGCGCCTCGGCCTCCGACGCGCCTGCCGACAAGGCTGGCAGGCCACGTGGCGAGGAGGAGCGCGCGCCGCGTCCGCGCCGTCGCCATTCCTCGGGCACGCAGCAGAAACCCTCGGTTCCTTCTGTGGCCGATCAGGTTTCGGATGGTGAAGTCAAGGTCACGCGCCGTCGCCCCGGCGATGGCGGAGGAGCTGCCGCCAAGGCTTCGCGCGGCGGTGCTCGCGACGAGCGCGAACCGCGTGAGGATCGCAGTGGCGAGGGTTCGGCCGACCAGAGTCAGAAGCGCCGCCGCCGTCGCCGTTCTCGCAAGCCGCGCCAGGATGGTGGCGAAGGCTCGACCCACACCTCGTCCGCACCGCAACCGCCT
Organism: Collinsella sp. LCP19S3_H3; assembly: GCF_052119145.1. Lineage (NCBI taxonomy): Bacteria > Bacillati > Actinomycetota > Coriobacteriia > Coriobacteriales > Coriobacteriaceae > Collinsella > Collinsella sp. LCP19S3_H3. Next base: position 12,923 of record NZ_JBQKFW010000007.1, on the reverse strand, counting down.
GCCGGAGAATAGCGCCCGCAAGCGGATTCGACTTGTCTGACCCCAAGTGCAACGGGGTATCATGGCACTGAATCGACAACCCTCCCTTCGCCCAAGCGTAGGGAGGGTTTTGTCATAAATAACTGTCTGAATGGTTTGAGCCGCTTACGGAGTGCCGGCATCTTGCCGTTTGCGGATGAATTGCTACCGTTTGCCGAGCGCGCGGCGCATGAGGCACTCGAGGTTCTTTCGCCCACGCGATGCGCCGGTTGCGAGCGTGCCGGTGCGCTTATTTGTCGGGAGTGCCTGGCGTCGCTCACGCTTGTCGATCCGCGCCACAGCTGCACGAGGTGCGGCGCTCCGTTTGGAGACCTGCTGTGTACCGAGTGCTCGGTCGAGGGTGCGTCTTCGGCGGTGGCTAAGGCCCTCGATCGCTGCCTGGCGTGCGCTGTCTATGCACATCCGTTGCCGCGCATCATCAAGGCATACAAGGATGCGGGAGAGCGCCGTCTGGCACCGTATCTGGCAGAGCTGCTCTACGACACCGCCTTGCATGCCCAGGCAGCAGCCCCCGACCGTTACAGCGGCGTGCTGTCCGGTGTCGACGCGGTGGTATTTGTGCCCGCGACTGCGGCGGCGTTTCGGCGGCGTGGATTTGATCACATGGAAGCAATCGCGCGCTCGTTTTGCGATCTTTCGGGCGTGCCATTGCTGGACGCCTTGGTCAAATACGGTCATGGCGACCAGCGCGAACTCGGTCGCGCCGAGCGCCGGGAACATGCCCGGGACATGTACGAGACGGTCGAGGATGTACGTGGCTGCCGTCTGCTGCTCATCGACGATGTCATTACCACGGGCGCGACAATGGCAGCGGCCTCGGCGGAGCTTAAGCGCGCCGGCGCCAAAGCCGTCGATGGCCTCGCTATCGCACGCGTTTGGTAGGGGTGGTTTTGTGGCAGTGAAGATTGCGCGGCGCGTCGAGCCGGCAGGCGAGCAACTGGCAGCCTCTGTGATCCTGACCGGCGCCTCGGCGCTGCGCATGATGCGCGCCGAGCGCCGGCATATGGGTCACATCAGTTGGAGGGACTTCCATCCCGATGAAGAGCGCCGTGTGCTGCCCGCCTCGACCTGCGAAATCTGTACTCGCGGTGCGAATGACGACCTAACCTTAAACTTTAGCTTGAACTTAGCTATAATGCGCTACGTTCCCGCCAGGCTGTGGTTGCGGACGGGCAATGCGCCCATCCAAGTCCAAGACAGACGCGGTCAAAGGGATCCACGTAAGCGACCGCGTGCGCGCGGCGCGATCATGGCGCGTCCTAGATGTAAGCCGTACCGTCCGTTCTACTTTCTTTGGGGCAATACCGCCTCGCGGGCGAGCGGGCCAGTCGTGAAGGTGGCTGCGGCCTCCCGAGCAAACGCCCCGGTGCGCAAGTGTGGGGTCAAATACCAGGTCAGCTGGTGGGAACAACCCGATATTCCGTGCAGGGCACGGATCGTATACGATACAGAAAGCAGGGTAGCGGACATGGTGAGGGGCAGCTTGATGCATGCGACTCGGTTGGGTGCTGGGACCGCGGTGGTCATTGCCGTTTTGGGCCTGAGTGGGTGCGCGTTCAATCCACTGTCCACGTTCACGACGCCCACGATCGACCAGATCGAGCGCGAGACCGTTACCCCCACGGTATCGGACGATGCCCTGGTCACGCCGGGAACCCTGACGGTCGCCCTCGATACTTCCGATGCCCCGCAAGCCATGCAGGATGCTGACGGAAACCTCACGGGCTATGCGGTCGATGCCGCTCGTGCCCTCGCATGCCGCATGGGTCTCAAGGTCGCCTTTGTCGATGCGTCCTCGGCCGATTCCGCGCTCAGCGATAAAAAGGCCGATATCTTCATTGGCGACGTCAGCTCTACGGACGGCGATATCAGCTCGCTTGGCACCTGTCTGTACGACGCCCCCGCCGTATTCGGCAAGAGCAGTGACGGCGAGTCGTTGAGCGTTTCCACCGAAACGCTTAACACCGCTACCCTGGGCGTTCAGACCTTCTCGGCCTCGCAGGAAGCGCTCGCCAAGCAGGGCATCACGGCCAACCAAAAGACCTTCTCCAACATCAACGAGTGCTTCGAGGCGCTCGAGTCGGGCGAGGTCGATTACGTGATCTGTGATTCCACGGCCGGTGGTTACCTCGCGCGCCTGATGAGCCAGATCTCCTGTGTCGGCACGCTCGAGACGCCCTCCACGCTTGGCGTCGCAGGCCTTAGCTCTAACGATGAGCTGTGCCGTGCCGTGGGCGATGCCCTCGACGACATCACGGTCGACGGCACGCTCGAGGCGGTCCACTGCGTCTGGTACGGCCAAATGCCCTATGACCTTACCGCCAAGACTGTTTCGGGGGCCAATGTGCAGGCATCCGAATCCACGTCCAATGAGACCGAGTCCTCCGATGGCGACACCTCCGATAACAACGGCGACAGCCCGTCGTCTAGCCAGGAGGGCGCCATCACCGACGATGACATCAACAAGCTCAATAGCTAGTTATTGGTAGGGGTGGCGCCTGCCATACATTGAACAAGGCGCTTCTTCACGGTTTCAACACGCATGGCCGGGTCTCCCCCATAGGGGAGCCCGGCTTTTCAATTTTGATAAAACCAGCAGCTCAAGGGCAATTTCCAGGAGAAAAACCAACTCCGCCGACGCCCTCATATAGCGCACTTTGCCGCGGAAAAGTGCGAGACTTCGGTATGCGGTATCAAGCAGTCGTTATTCGGGCCTTTGGGAATTCGGGTGATTAAATGCACGGCAATGGGTACATAGCCAGTACAGTAAGTCCCCGAGGCAGATTGGAGCCACGTATGGATATCAAGGTTTCTGGACGCAAGACGACGGTAACCGATGCTCTGCGTGCGCATGTGGACGAGAAGATCGGCGAGGCGCTCAAGGTTTTCGATATCGAGCCCATGACAGTCGACGTCGTGCTTCGTTATGAGAAGAACCCCTCGAACCCCAACCCGGCAATCGTCGAGGTCACGGTTCGTGCCCGCGGCTCTGTGATTCGCGTCGCCGAGCACGGCGCAGATATGTATGCCGCCATCGATCTCTCCGCCGATAAGGTCACCCGCCAGCTGCGCAAGTTCAAGACCAAGGTTGTGGACAACCGCCAGGGCGGTGCCAGCGCCGCGGATGTCGCACCGGTCGAGCGCGTCGAGGATCTGGCCGACCTGCTGCTGCCCGAGGAGGACGACGACCTGCTCGTCCGCGAGAAGGTCATCGATGTCACCCCGATGACTGAGGAGCAGGCGCTGGTGCAGACCGATCTGCTCGGCCACGACTTCTACGTGTTCGAGAACGCGACGACTGGCCTCATCAATGTGGTGTATCACCGTAAGAATGGTGGATATGGCATCATCAAGCCCCGCATCGAAACACTTGACGAGTAAAATACGTTAACTTGCATGAGTTAACGGTTGGCGGCCATCCCATGCGGGTGGCCGCCTTTTTTACGTAAGGAGTCGCTTTGATGGACAAGGCCGCATCCGCCGGTCATTCGGACCGTTGCCGTATCGTCGTCGATACCTGCTGCGACTTTAACCCCGAGGTCGCCGCGAACCTCGATGTCGATATCTTGGGCTTCCCTTTCATTATCGATGGCGAGGAGCGCACGGACGACATCTGGTCGAGCATGAGCCCTAAGGAGTTCTACGACCGCATGCGCGCCGGTGCCCGCGTGTCCACCTCGGCTGTGTCGCTCGGTCGCTATATCGAGTTCTTTACCGAGTGCGCCAAAGAGGGCACGCCCACGGTTTACCTGTGCTTTACCTCGGCGCTGTCGTCGAGCTACAACTCCGCGTGCCAGGCGGCAGATGCCGTGCGCGCCGAGTATCCCAACTTTGAGCTCTACGTGGTCGACAACGCTCTGCCCTGCGCGACCGGCGAGCTCCTGGCGCTTGAGGCCGTGCGCCAGCGTTCGGCGGGACTGACTGCCAAGCAGCTGGTCGATTGGGCAAACGAGGCCAAGACCTACGTGCACGGCTACTTTACGCTCGAGAGCTTCGATGCGCTGGCTGCCGGCGGCCGCATTCCGCCCGCGGCGGCGCAGCTCACGGCAAAGCTCGACGTCAAGCCCGAGCTCTCCTACGACCTTGCCGGCTCGCTGTCGCTGATTGGCGTCAACCGCGGCCGCAAGAAGGCGCTCAAGTCCATCCTCAAGTCGTTCCGCGAGAACTACGTGCCCGATCGCACCATGCCCATCGCCATCATGACGGCCGATGCCGAAAAGGACGGTGACTGGCTCGAAGCCGCCATCCGCAAGGAGGAGGGCTGCGCCGACGTCACGATCATTCGCAGCTCCGTGGGCCCCACCATCGGCTCGCACGTGGGCCCCGGCATGGTGGCCTGCGCGTTTTGGGGCAAGAACCGCACCGACAAGGCGTCGCTTTCCGACCGCATCGCCCGCCGCGTGCGCGGCCAGTAGACAAGCGCTGCGTCCGTAATTGCCCTCGACTCACAGCCCAAACGCTGGCAACGAGTATTCAACCTGGTAATAACACCCAACCCAAAAGGAAAGGTTTCATGGCAAACAAGCTCTCTGTCGCATTTATCGGCACCGGAATCATGGGTGCCCCTATCGCCGGCCACATTCTGGACGCTGGCTATCCCGTCACGGTCAACAACCGCACCAAGTCCAAGGCTGCAGCGCTTGTTGAGCGCGGTGCCGTCTGGGCCGATACGCCGGCAGATGCCGCGGCGAACGCCGATGTCGTCTTTACCATGGTGGGCTATCCCTCCGAGGTCGAGGAGCTCTACCTGGCGGGCGACGGTCTGCTCGCGTGCACTAAGCCCGGTGCGGTCCTAATCGACCTCACCACGAGCTCGCCCGAGCTGGCGCGCGACATTGCCGAGGCCGCCCAGGTTTCCGGCCGCATGGCGTTTGACTGCCCCGTCACCGGCGGCGAGTCGGGTGCTATCGCCGGCACGCTTACGGCTATCGTGGGCGCTACCGAGAACGACATTGCCCCGGTCCGCGATATCCTTTCCACCTTTGCGGCAACCATCTGCTGCTTCGATGGCGCCGGCAAGGGCCAGGCTGCCAAGCTTGCCAACCAGGTGTCGCTGGGCGCCTGCATGGTTGGCATGGCCGATGCGCTGGCGTTTGCCGAGCTGAGCGGCCTTGATATGGAGAAGACCCGTCAGATGATCCTGGGCGGCACCGGCAAGTCCGGTGCCATGGAGAGCTTGGCGCCCAAGGCGCTCGACGGCGACTACAAGCCCGGTTTTATGGTGGAGCACTTCATCAAGGACCTGCGCTTGGCGCTCGCCTATGCCGACGACCGCGAGCTTGCACTGCCCGGCGCCGACGTGGCCTTTACGCTCTATGACATGCTCGACGCCATCGGTGGTGCCAAGCTGGGTACCCAGGCCATCAATGTCCTCTATAAGGAGGAGGCCGACGCCATTGCCGCCGGTCTGGACTGGTCGCAGTATCGTCCCGAGGAGCATGGTGCTCACGAGGAAGGCTGTGGTTGCGGCGAGCATGGCGACGACCACGAGTGCGGTTGTGGCCACCACCATGGCGAGGACCACGAGTGCTGCGGCGGCCACGGCCATGACGACGGCCACGAGTGCTGCTGCGGCCACCATCACGAGGAGTAGCGCCCATGAGCTGGACGTTCGTGGTGCTTGCACTAGTGCTCTTTCTCTTTGCGATCTACATTGGCTTTTTGTGCGGCCAGTGGGCGTGCGAAAAGCGCGTCGTCACCAAGCGCGACTACTGGATTGCCAACTTTGCAGGAGCGGCGGCAGTCGTCCTGCTGACCTGGGTGTTCTCGCTGTTCCCGCTGGTGCAGTTTGCGCCGATCGGCTGGCTTGGCGGCTTTATCGCCGGCCTTAAGATGAGCTTTGGCGAGTCCGTTGGTCCGTGGCGCAAGCACGATGAGGTCTTTAACGTCAACCAGGCTCATCGCGCCGCCGCCGACGCAGGAGACGCCGAGGAGCGCCGCCGCGCGCGTCGCAATGGCGCGGCTGACCGACAGCTCATCTCGGTCACCGATGACAGCAAGGGTGCTGGCAGGCACACTAAGAAATAGTAAGAAGAGGTAACTATGGCAGAAAACAAAGACGAACAGCTCACCGACGAGGAGCTGGCACAGCTTCAGCTGGCAGAGGAGAACGAGAACACCGTCGACCGCTTGGTCCAGGAGCTCGGCTGCCCCACGCGCCGTATCCGCCAGTTTGCCGCCCGCGTGCTGCACCTGCTTGCCGAGCGCGACCCGCAGCGCGTCGTGCCCTGCGTGCCCGCGCTGATCGAGGCGCTCGACCGGCCCGAGGCTCAGACTCGCTGGGAGGCCCTCGATGCCCTGGCGGCGCTCGCCACCACCTGCCCCGACCAGCTGGGCGATGCCTTTGAGGGCGCCGAGACCGCACTGTTTGACGAGATTTCCTCCACGCTGCGCTATGCCGCCTTCCGCCTGCTGTGCGTGTGGGGTGCCACGAGCGTCGAGCGTTCGCGCGAGGCTTGGCCCATCCTGGACGAGGCCATCCAGTGCTACCACGGTGACCTCGAGTATCGCGATATGCTCGGCTGCCTGTACGAGTTTGGCAAAGGCGAGATCGATGCCGAGATCGCCGAGAAGCTTGCGCTGCGCCTTAAGTTCGATGCCGAGAACGGCAAGGGCAGCTATCTCAAGGCCCGTTCGAGCGAGATTTGCGAAATGCTTGTTAAACGTTTTGGCCTGGATCTCTCCAAAAAGAAGAAGCGTGCTAGCGTTAAAAAATCTGATGACGCCGAAGACGAGGAGTAACAGATTATGGCGCACGATGTAGTCCTGATTCCCGGTGACGGTATCGGTCCCGAGATTACGCAGGCCATGTGCCGCGTGGTCGAGGCCGCCGGTGTCCAGATCAATTGGAACGTCCAGGAGGCCGGTGCCGGCGTCATGGACGAGTTTGGCACGCCGCTGCCCCAGCATGTGCTCGATGCCGTCGCCCAGACCAAAGTTGCCATCAAGGGCCCCATCACCACGCCGGTCGGTACGGGGTTCCGCAGCGTCAACGTTGCCCTGCGTAAGTACTTCGATCTGTACGCCTGCGTGCGCCCCTGCCTGTCGCAACCGGGCGATGGCTCGCGCTTCCGCGATGTCGACCTGGTTATCGTGCGCGAGAACACCGAGGACCTCTACGCTGGTATTGAGTTCGACGAAGGCGCTGCCGAGGTCGAGGAGCTTTCACAGCTTGTCGAGCGCTCGGGTCAGAAAACCTTCGCCGCGGATTCCGCCATCTCGATCAAGCCCATCTCCATCGCCAAGAGCCGCCGTATTGTGGAGTACGCCTTTGAGTATGCTCGCCGCTGCGGCCGCAAAAAGGTGACGGCAGTGCATAAGGCCAACATCATGAAGGCGACTGACGGCCTGTTCCTGCGCGTGGCTCGCGAGGTGGCTGCCAACTATCCCGATATCGAGTTCAACGACAAGATCGTCGACGCCACCTGCATGGGTCTGGTTCAGAACCCCAACGACTTCGATGTTCTGGTCCTGCCCAATTTGTATGGCGATATCGTCAGTGACTTGTGCGCCGGTCTTGTGGGCGGCCTTGGCATGGCCCCCGGCTCCAATATCGGAGCCGACTGTGCCATCTTTGAGGCAACGCACGGCTCCGCGCCCGATATCGCTGGCCAGGATATCGCTAACCCCACGGCCGAGATTCTGTCTGCCGCCATGATGCTCGATCATCTGGGCGAGAATGAAGCTGCCAATCGCATTCGCGCCGCCGTATCTGCCACGCTCGACGAGGGCGAGCAGGTTACCGGTGACGTGCGTCGTGCCCAGACCGGCTCCATTGAGGGCGCCGTGGGCACGCAGGCCTTTGCCGATGCCGTTATCGCGCATCTTGCCTAAGGGGATACGGCTTTCAAACGCCTAAGCGGTACTTAAGTGTTTGCGGATAACCTGAGAATGAATACGCCCGGCGCTCTGTCGGGCGTATTCTATTGAGGACTATGTTTCTTAACAAGGAGTAACTGATATGGGTCTGATTCAAAAGAAGGACGAAAAGGACGAGATCGACGGCATCCAGATCATCGAGCGCGGCGAAGGCCCCGACGGTGACGAGGACGAGAAGATCGATTTGGTCGCAGGTACGTCTGCCGAGCACATTGCTGCCGGCACGACCGCCGAGGAGGAGGACGCCCGCCTGGAGGCTCAGATTGCCGCGGATGCCGCCGACGAGAACCTCATGCCTGAGGAGCAGGACGAGGACGATGACTCCGACGTGGACGACAGCGCATCCAAGCATAAGAAGACGATGATTGCCGCCTTTGTGGTCGCCATCGTGATCGCTGCTGTGGTCGGCTTCTTTATCGGCAACGGTGGTTTTGGCGGCAAGGGCGTTGGCTCGGCGACCCTCACCGAGGACCAGCTCGATTCGACCGTGGCAAGCTACAGCTACAACGGCAAGAAGAGCGACATCACCGCGCGCGAGGCCATCGAGAGCCAGTACAGCCTTGATACCGTCAAGGATAGCGATGGCAACTACACCGCTCCCTCTGCCGACGTCATCCTGTCCTACGTGCGCAACAAGATCCTGCTCGACGCCGCCGAGGACGAGGGCATCACCGTCTCTTCTAAGGAGATGAAGAAGTACGCCGAGGATTCTATCGGCACTTCGGACTACAAGACCATGGCCACGCAGTATGGCGTGTCCAAGGACCAGGCCAAGCAGATCGTCCGCCAGTCCGCGACGCTGCAGAAGCTCTACAAGAAGAAGGTGGGCGATAGCTCCGCAAGCATGCCGATCGCTCCGACCGAGCCTTCTGACGGCAACGAGGACACCGCGAGCAAGGACTACGCCGATTACATCATCAACCTTGCCGGTGACGAGTGGGATAGCAAGAAGGGCACCTGGAAGGACGCCGATAGCACCTACGCTAAGGCTTTTGCCGACGATGCCTTTACGGCCGATAGCGCTACCTATAAGCAGGCCATGACCGCCTATTACACCGCCTACCAGCAGTACTCTTCGCAGGCTTCGAGCGCCAGCTCCAAGTGGACCGAGTACGCCAACGGCCTCTACGCCAAGGCCAATATCAGCATCTACGGCCTGTTTGCGTAAAGATTGCCTGAGCCTTCGAGTACGAAGCCGAAATATCTGCTGAAGCCCCCTAGAACGGACATCGTTCTAGGGGGCTTTTTGCGTTGGAGGAAAGGGCGGGGAAGAGGGAGTAGGAGGGGTTTAATATACAAATTCTTGGAGACTTTATTCATGTAAAGTGAAAACGATTTCGGCCAAACTGGTAGTAACAATGTGGTACCACTGTTCATCTGGTAGTAACCAATTTTGATTCGAAATCGAATGGAAATTGCTAAGAATTAGTTTGTTAATGAAAGAAACGCAGCACTTCTACCTGCGTAAATTACCGTTTACGGGCCAAAAATAACCGTTTGGCAACGAAATAGTAATTTGAACGAAATGTGGTGGACGTTTGAATTGAGTGTGTGCTACCGTACATACCAGCAACCCCAAATAGGGACTGGGTTGTCTAAGTTTGCGCACCAATGCCGGCAAGCGGAGAAGCCGGTATGCACAAGGCGCGGACATGGAACTCGTTGGTGAACAACGAAAGAAAGGTTGGAGGAGATACCATATGATGAAGTACCTCCAGAAGCTCGGCAAAGCGCTGATGCTTCCCGTCGCGGCGCTTCCCGTCGCAGGTATTCTTATGGGCGTGGGCTACCTGCTCGCTCCCGCAGTCATGGGTGCTGCCGGTGACACTACCGGTTTTGCCTATACCGCCGGTTTCCTGCTCATCAAGGCAGGCGGTGCTCTTATCGATAACATGGCCTGGCTGTTCGCAGTCGGCGCCGCTGTCGGCCTTGCCGACGATCACGATGGCACCGCTGGCCTCGCTGGCCTCGTCGCCTTCCTGATGATTCAGCAGCTCCTGAACCCTGCCGTTGTTGGCACTATCCGTGGTATGGATGCCGACGCCCAGACCGCTTGGCTCGCCACTACCGAGGGCATCGCGTTCTCCAAGATCGCTGGTAACTCCTTCATCGGTATCCTGTCCGCCATCATCGGTGGCACCTGCTACAACAAGTTCAAGGACACCCGTCTTCCCGACTGGCTGGCCTTCTTCTCCGGCAAGCGTTGCGTCGCCATCATGACCGCCGTCATCTGCATCGTCGTCTCCGTCGTCCTGCTCTTTGCTTGGCCCCTCATCTTCGGTGCGCTCGTCGCTCTGGGCGAGGGTATCGCTGCTATGGGCGGCATCGGCGCTGGCATCTACGCCTTCCTCAACCGCCTGCTCATCCCGACTGGTCTGCACCATGCTCTGAACAACGTGTTCTGGTTCGACACCATCGGCCTTGGCGACCTGACCCACTTCTGGGCTGGCGAGACCTCTGCCGACGTCAAGTGGAGCCTCGGTATGTACATGTCTGGCTTCTTCCCCTGCATGATGTTCGGTATCCCGGGCGCTGCCCTGGCTATAGTTCAGACCGCTAAGAACAAGAAGGCTGCTATCGGCCTGGTTGTCTCCGCCGCCATCTGCGCCTTCGTCTGTGGCGTCACCGAGCCCTTCGAGTTCGGCTTCATGTTCCTGTGCTTCCCGCTCTACGTTGTGTACGCTGCCCTGTACGGCATCTTCACCATCATCACCTACTATGTTGGTTTCCGTGCTGGCTTCTGCTTCTCTGCTGGCGCTACCGACCTCCTGTTCTCCGCTAGCCTCCCGGCTGCTGCCAACACCTGGATGATCATCCCGCTGGGCATCGCTGCCTTCCTGGTCTTCTACCTCGTGTTCCGCTTCGCCATCACCAAGTTCAACCTCATGACCCCTGGTCGCGAGGATGAGGATGTCGAGGAAACCTCCGCTTCTGCCGCTGCTGGCGACGACAAGTTCGCCGCTCTGGCCGCCGCTGTTCTCGCTGCCGTTGGTGGCAAGGAGAACGTTAAGACCGTTGACTGCTGCGCTACTCGCCTTCGCTTCGAGCTCGGCGATTCCGCTCTGGTCGACGAGGCTGCCTGCAAGAAGGCTGGCGCTCTGGGCGTTATGAAGATGGACAAGGGTGCTACCCAGGTCATCATCGGTACGCAGGTCCAGGCTGTTGCCGAGGAGCTCAAGAAGCTTCTCTAAGCCTTAGAGACGTACGTGTCTTGCAAAGGGTCGTCCCGCTCCGCGGGGCGGCCCTTTTTGCTACCTCGATACTTGATGAGGCGGTGCGATTGGTATTACAGTACACGGGCAATTAACCGGTAAACAATATTGCAATGTGCTGGTTGACCTGCTGTTATTCCGTTAAAACTGCTATAGTACGTGGTGTCTGGTTACAACCAATTTCGAGTCATTTATCCGGCAGGTATCATCATGGCAATGGGAGCGCGCAAACAGCCTCTGTACGATCAGCTCGTCGATTTGCTGACCGATAAAATCGATCACGAACTTCGACCCGGCGACTATTTGCCGTCCGAGCGTGACCTGTCGGAACGCTACGGGCTATCGCGTACGACGGTTCGCCTTGCCCTGCAGGAGCTTGAGCGCCTGGGCCTGGTGGTTCGTCAGCGCGGCCGTGGAACCATGGTGTGCGACCGCTCTCTGCAAACGGCAAACCTCTCGCAAATCTATAGCTTTACCGAGCAGATGAAGGCGATCGGCCGTGTGCCCAAGACGACGATTCTTGAGTTTACCGAGGTCGAGGCTGACAAGAATATTGCCGTAGAGATGAACGCGCGTCTTGGCGAGCGTCTGTACAAGATCAAGCGCCTGCGTATTGCCGATTGTGTGCCGCTGATGATTGAGTGTACATATCTGCCGAGTCGCAAGTTCTTTGCGCTTAAGCGCCCCATGATCGAGAACAAATCGCTGTACGACATGATCGAGCAGGACTTTCACGAGAAAGTTCGCGTGGCAGAGGAAGAATTCTACGCGAGTATCGCCCGCCATTCCGACGCCCGTCTGCTCGAGATTGCCGAAGGCGCACCGGTTCTGGATTTGATTCGTACCACATATGACATGAACAACGAGGTTATCGAGTATACGCGTTCGGTTGCGCGCGCCGACCAGTTTAAATACAAGGTCTACCACAACCGCGCAGTCTAGAGTTATTGGAAATAAACGGCTTGGTGTGTTTTGCGGCGGGTGCAAAATGCGCCAAGTGGTAGAAGGCAACGAACAATCGCTCGGATTAACAATGCAGTGGTTTTTTGATCCGCCCTAAAACGCACTGCGGGTACGGGAGCATAGATGAGCACGTATGCTATCAAGGCCGACAAGTTCTTTTTGCCGGCGGGGCCGCAGCTGGGCGGCTACCTCATGGTCGAAGATGGCGTCTTTGGCGCTTGGCAGGCCGATGAGCCCGCTTGTGAGATCAAAGATTATTCGGGTACATGGATTGCGCCGGGCATGGTGGACACCCACATCCATGGCTTCTATAACCATTCGACTACCGATAACGATCCCGAGGGCATCGACATCAGCTCGACCGAGCTCGCTCGTCGCGGTACCACCAGCTGGCTGCCTACGACCTTTACCGACGGCGTGGAGCAGATCAAGGACGCCTGTGCCGCCATCGCTCAGGCGGACGAGGGCCGTGGCCCCGACTTCTGCGGTGCTCGCATTCAGGGCATCTACCTGGAGGGCCCTTTCTTTACCATGAAGCATGTGGGCGCCCAGAACCCTGCTTATCTGATCGACCCGTCCGAGAAAGTTTTTGACGAGTGGCAGGAGGCCGCCGGCGGTCGAATCGTCAAGAGCGCTATGGCGGCCGAGCGTGACGGCGCCGCCGCTTACGCCGCGGCTCTGAGCGCAAAGGACGTCGTGACCTGCATCGGCCACTCCGATGCCACCTACGATGAGTGCATCGCCGCCATCAACGCCGGTGCCAGCTGCTTTACGCATACCTATAACGGCCAGCGCGGACTGCATCACCGTGAGCCCGGTGTTGTGGGTGCT
>NZ_JBQKFW010000006.1:0-125720 GCF_052119145.1 Collinsella sp. LCP19S3_H3 | reverse complement strand
CCATGCCCTCATGCAGGAGGGCTAGCCGCTCAAAAAGCGTGCGCGCTTCCGATGCTCAGGCTGCTCAATTTCCGATGATCTTTTTGCTCAAATCCTCTTGACGAAACACAGGAAGAGCTTTGCGCCGCCGGCAATCCGCACGTACTGCAGATCAAGCTGCTCGGAGACGACTCGCGCGAGCCATCCAGCTGGAAGCTGTTTGCCGACGGCACATGCGTTGCGGACGGATCCGGCGCCTTTGCCCGCGAGTGCTTCTGGGAGGGCGCTAAGGTGTTTTTGGACCTGTGTCGCGATGCCGTGCGCGCGGCCGAGCTGCGCCAGTGGAGCCAGAGGGAGTACGAGCTGCTGAGTGCGGCCCGCGGGATTGCGGGGGTGTAGGCAAGTTTTCGATAATTGCATTTTCTGATATGTCGAGGTGATGCAAAAATCGAGCTTACATTCCAACGTATCCGGAATCAATTTCCATTATGCACTCGGATATTATCCTATCGCACATATTGCAAGCAAAAATATCACCAGATTCCGCCTGAGACATACCTGGACAATGTGGACAGAAATCCCGGGTTTTACAGGATGTACATTCCCTCGTGTTATCCCATCTCAGAGACTCCATCACTGTTTTTCTTGCTGGACTATTCCAAGCTTGCCTTACTGTACCGGTCTTGATATTGCCAAGAACATTTTTTAGGGACACACAGGGATGTATCTGCCCGCTGGGATCAATAGAGATCGAGGTGACTCCCGCACCACACATGTACTCAGTTCTTTCGAGTCCCGAAGCAGAAACGTCAATTGAGAAATAGTTACTACGGATCGCCGAAATCGCAGTCCTAATAGCAGCCTTGTCGCCAATGAAGTACTCCATGGGTTTGTCGCTGCCATCGTTGCGCGAAATAAGACTCGCACTAACGCGGTATTCCACTCCAAGCTTTTCGGCGAGATCGATAACGTTAGGAAGATCAAGATGATTGATCGATAGAAGCATAACATTGAGAACCACAGGAACATCGAGCTCCCGAAGCCGCTTTATAACATGAATTGTCCTGTCGAATGACCCAGGTTTACATGTAATCGCATCATGCACGTTCGGATTTGAGCCATACAGACTAATGAAAAATGCCCTAGGCCTAGCTTTCGCCAAGCGCACCATCAGCGCATCATTCTCGTAGAGAAATAATCCATTGGTGTATACGTCGCAGACGAACCCGCGTTCTCTCGCATAGAAGAAAACATCGGGGAATTCTCTATGCACAAATGGGTCTCCACCAGTAAAAGCGAGATGCATACAACCCATTTCGCATAGCTCATCGATTGCACCACGGTAGTCTTCAAAATCAATTACACAATGCGACTGCGTGGCACCAGGGAAATGAGCGTAACAATGTACACAGCTTTCATTGCACGCATAAGTCATCTCAAAGGTCGCTGAGTAAATCTGATCGCACGGCTCCAAGCATCGCATAACTTCGCCCTCAATATCATCATCCGGCTTGGCGAAATTCCCCGACACAGCTTCAGCCTCGCTGTAGCCTCCATCAAGAAGGATAATGCCCATTTCATAAAGCTCGTCAACAAAGGAACACACATCACTGATGACTTCACCGCTATCACAGTCGTATTGCTGTGCGATATATCTGGCAATGTCAACAAGCTCACAAGACTGCTCATTGGCAATCTTATGCCATATATCAGCCGCCACGTTCTCAAGCGTAAGCATCTGCCGCGTGCGTAAATCGTATAGAACGGTAAAGGGTTCGTATTCCCTCCAGCAGATATCATTCGGTGAGTAAGAAATCCGCATCACGCCTCCAAACAGAAAGACGCCCGTCCCGTAGGGCAGGCGTCTTTTCAATCAATCTGACCGCAAATACTACGCACGCAGGCAATGGGAGCGGCCGGAGCCGCCACGAGAGCAAGACATGGAGGTAATAATCGCAACCGAGCCCTTCTTTGAAACCTGAGGCTTGACGTAGGCCTTCTTCATGTGGATCACCTTTCATTGAATGACGACGCGAGCACATTCTCCACGTCAAACCAATGGTATGTCCGATACGGCGAATAAACAAGAGCGTTTTGCGGCGTTAGGTTTAATTGGGAAGAGGCCAAGCGTTACTGAGCTGCGCATTTCTTATTTAATTATTTAATTATTTAATTTAATGAAAAACGCGCCTGTTTACCTGCGAATATGCATGGCAATCAAACGAATTAACTTTTTTCATCCAGAAATAGCAGGTAGATAGCATAGTTTCATCTAATTTGCTCAGGCTGATCAGACGACGCACCCTCTTCTCGCCTTTTGGCTTCCGACGAAACAGCTGAACATCGCGACAGCCATACGACTAAACTGGCGCTCACCTCATGTAATCAACCGTTCGCGTAATCGATTTTGTTGCTCAATAAATTGGCAGGTAGCGTCCGTACAATTAATTATTAGTCAGTCATCTGTCTTGGCAGTGTTGAAAGGAACCGCTCATGGGCTTCACACTCGCATCGCGTAAAGTTACGAGTATCTCGGAATGCGTTCGTAAGGAAATGATTACCTACGTGGAGTACGACGGGCCATCTCCAAAACGAGCAATTACCTATCCTCAATACCTCGTAGACGAAGACAAGATAACGCGAATCGATACCACTACCTTCCCCGAAATCGGCGGCCTCCCGGTAACACTCGAAGGCAAAACCAAAGAAGAATACGAAGGTATTTTTGGCCGACTCGTCGTTATGAAAACCAACGTTGATGTCGACCAGTTCATGGAGAATAACTACTATCCCATCTGGAACATCATCGCTACAACTCAATTGCCAATTACAACTGGAAGCCGGGACGCAGCAACATCGACTTTGTCGAGTTCAGAAAAAGCCAAATCTCATCACGCCTTGTTCAGATTATTTCCGCAGACGACGGGCTGATCGATTTCAGCCAACCGCTCGTCAGCACCATTCATCCGTCTGTTTCACAGGCAATGCCGCTCACCAAGTACATCATGCTGCGCCAGGAAATAGACGACCAGCCTTACCTCTACGGGCCATTCGAGATTGAGCAAAAAGCACCCGGCGTCTATTCCATCAAGGCCGTTCAGTCTTTTGACGAGTACATTTTTGCCGAGAAAGCGGCGAGCTTTACCTTTAAGCTCACCGTAAACGATGGAGAGGGCAATCCCTATGCACGCCTTCTCGACATCGACGAAATCAAAACTCGATTTACATCCAGCAATCGCAAGTATGACTGGATGCCCAATGAAACGGTTTTGAGCGCCATCGCTCGAGTTTCACGCACCACGGAAGTCGGCCTTTCGAAAAACGAAGCCCGTAATCTTAAGACGGCAATCGAGGCCTGCACCGACCTGGAAACGAAGATCGTCACGACCCCAGAGCGACGCAAGCGCATGCTCACCGCGCTGAGCAAGTACGAAGAGTGGTCGACTCTTTCCGACAACCGCAAGCGCGAAATTATCGATACCGTCTCTAGCGAGCAGCTCGCACAGTACGTTCTAGATGACGAGCACTTTGCAGAGTTCTATGACAAGGTCAAAGAGAACGAGCAAATCCGCCAAGAGGTCGCGCGCCGTCAGGCTGACCTGGAAAAACAAATCCAAAGAGCCCAAGAAGAAACTGCTCAAGCAGAGCAGCGAGCTCGTGACGCCAAGGCGGCCGCCGATGAGGCGGAAGCCAGCCGCGACGAGGTCAAAAAACGAATCGTAGCCGAGACGGAAGCGGAACTCACCGGACGCAAAGCGGAGCTCGATAAGACGCTCGAGGACCTCAGGAGCGCGAAAGCAGATCTCGAAAACCTAGAAGAAGGCAAGGTCCTTGCCAAGCGAGCCATTAAAAATGTCGTCGAGTCGTTTAAGGATGAGATGACCGCGAGCGAAAAGCTCCTCGAGTCGACCGTCGTTCGCGAGATTCTGGGAGCGGTCAATCCCGTACCGTCGGGAACCGCCCCCTTGGCAAACCCGCAACAAGCAAATGAAGTAGCCCCCACTTTGGCCATGCCCGCCATGCTGTCCGACGATAAGCTTTCAGCTTCGGACCTTTTAGACCGTATGAGCGATACCGTCATCAATCGAGCTGGACGCGACTTTACCCGCAACGATATCGCCAACCTTATGATCTGCCTTACACAAGGCTATATCACTACCTTTGCCGGCATGCCGGGCACGGGCAAGACGAGCCTCGCGGGAATACTCGCCGGAGCCTTGGGGCTTACCCAGCCCCAAGCAAACCGCTTCTGCGAGGTCTCAGTCGAGCGCGGATGGACCAGCTACAAGGACTTCATCGGCTTCTACAATCCCTTTATGGAGCGCGTGGAGCCTGCAAACGCTGCCGCCTACCAGGCCTTTGAGCAACTCGATGCCGAGCAACAACTCAAAGACCTCACCCCCACCCCCTACATCATGCTCCTAGACGAAGCAAACCTTAGCTCGCTCGAGCACTACTGGTCACCGTTCCTCCTAGCGTGCGACAAGTTTAGGAACCGTCCCACGGTGCTCTCCCTTGGCGGCGGGCACGCCTTTACGACCCCTTCCTGGCTGCGCTTTATCGCGACGGTCAACTTTGACCACACAACCGAAGAGCTCTCTCCCCGCTTCCTCGACCGAAGCTGGGTCATTATGCTCGACGCGCCGGACACTCCCCTGGATATCGATGACATTCAGAGCGAAGAGCACGACTTTTCCGACGAGCCCGCCGTCCCCCTCTCGACGATCGAATCCGCATTTGGAGTCCGCGAAACGCAGATGCCCGCTGGCCTTGCGGCGAAATTCCAGGAAGTGCTCACATGCTGCGCTACATCCAATCATCCCGTAAGCCCGCGCTCCCAGCTCATGATGCGCAATTACATCGTTACCGCGAGCAACCTTATGGATACCTCTTCGGCATCGACCACCTATGATCCGGTCGATTTTGCCGTCGCCCAAAAGGTCCTGCCTCAAATCTGCGGAACAGAGGATCGCGTGAGAAACCTGCTCGATGGCCTGGGAGCCATAACCGGCCTTCCCAAGACAAAGCAGCGTATCGAGCACATTCTCGAGGTTGGTGGAGACAGTGGCTTCTACCAGTTCTTCGCTTAAAGCCTGCTCGATCCGGCTTATCCTGCGCGACCCCCGTAACCCTTCCGCTCCCCTGTCGTTTGAGATGCACGAGGGTCGCAGGACACCTGGCTTGGGTGAAATAGACTACAGCGCGGCGATCGTCGACCGCGCCCAGTATGAGCTGTCACTGTTTACCGACTGCAACCTGGGCGCAGTCAAGATAATGCTGCGTATTAACGAGGACGAGCACCAGTGGCGCTGCATCATGCCGGAGCAGGCTGGCAGCAGTTATGTTTATCGACTTGACCCCTCCAATGGAAATAACAATTGGAGACCGTTCTCGGATACCTATGGGTTTGCAACCGTCGAAGCTCGCATCTATTCGTGTCAGCGCCGCTTTGAGCCGTTCGCGGTAAAGACAAAAGAAATCCCTTGCACCAGCACTATTAGCAATCAGCGCCAGTATGTCGTGGGATTGCTAGATGAACTTGCCGGGCAGGAACTTGCCACGCCCATTGGGTGGATGCTATCGGCGGGAAACACTCAGGACAGCGACTTCCTTGGAAATGCGGAGGGCTCAGGAGCAAACAGCCTTCGATCGTTCGTTTTGCTTGCCGAGACAATCCTTGCCGGTATCGAAGTGGAGCTTCCCAACTTTAAAACACGGCCATATACCAAAACCGATCGATCGGAGCAGCTCGTCACCGCCGAAAAGTTGCGGCAGATCGGTCGAAATGAAATCGAATGGCTTTACAAAAACCCCGACCGGCTGTTCCCCGTGCGCCAGAGTACCGCTATCCGTATGCAGGGACGCAACTGGTATAGCCGCAAGATTCAAACAAAACAGACCGTCCGCTCGTGCGATACGTACGAGAACAGGTCCGTCGTTTCTTTTATCTCGCACGTTTCCCGCACGCTCGCGCAGGTAATCGCGGGCATCAATCAAAAGCTGGATGCCCTTCAAGAAGCGAAAAACAGGCTGTCTGGGATACAGGGCACCGAGGGACACCTCATTCCCGTCATGATTATCGATGCGCAGATTGAACGCGACCAGCCTTTGCTGTCAAAGCTCCAAGCACAGAGAACTCGTGCACAGCGCTTTTATAGGCTCCTTTCCGAAGCCATGCCGGCCGCCGTTTCCGACACGTTCCAGATGCCTCGCAAAACCAAGATCTTCCAGGAAATACCCCATTACGCGCGCCTTTTTCAGCTCATGCGCGCGTGGGACGCTTTTGGTGAATTTGATTTTGCGCGCGAAGGTCTCATCTTGAGCATGCATCGCGTCTCGCGCCTTTACGAGCTGTACTCGCTCGCCTCTCTGCTCCGTTGGTTTGACTGCCAGGGATATACACCGGACAGCTCGTACGCAGCTCCCTTTGAGCGAGTTGAGCGAACTCAGGAATACGGGATGCCCAACAACGAACGAGAAGTCGCAAACGTCTACCGCCTACAGCGTGGAAGCGAACGGGTCACGCTGTGGTATCAGCCCGTGCTCTATGGAAACGACCGAGAATTCGCCGGCCTTGGCGCGCATCGCCTGCTCGCAAATGATTTGTTTGATCAGCAGCCAAGTGACTCCTACTGGACGCCCGATTTTGCCCTGAGCTTCAAAGATGCCGACCGAGATTCGCTGTTTTTACTCGATTCCAAGTTCACGTCTGTCGAGAATGCAAAAGAGCAACGCTTCAATCCCTGCCTCAACAAATACCGTTTTCAAACCATTCGTTCCAACGGCATGCCCATCGATAGCGTGTGGCTCCTTTGCGGACAGGCACCCGAGGCAGCTTGCGTCCCAACGGGAGCAATGTCCTGGGCCCGCCAGCAGGGCATCCCCCCTATCGGAGGACTGGCGGCGTTCTCGCCCTTTGGAAACTCTATTGACCAGATGATGCAGTGTCTGGGAATTGCGAAGGGCGCTACGATCGAGAATGTCATGCAGGCTGCCGAGAACGTTGTTGAGGTAAGCCCTGAGCCGCAATGGGAACCGTTTGCTGCAACTACGGCGATGCCGGAGAATCCGGCGGTGCCTGTTCAGGTCGAAATTGAACAAGTGGTGGAGCCTGATCCTGCAGAGCCTGTGCGCGAACCGGAACCGGAACCCGAGGAGTCCATCGAGGTCTCGGCGGTCGTTGAAGCCGAGCCTGTGGTAGAGGCAACCGATGCGGTCAAGGCGCCCGCGGAGGAAGCTGGCGCAGCCAATCCCGCTGAGCCCGACAAGCCCGCAAACCCCAAAAAGGAGAAGAAGCGCAAGCCGAAAAGCAAGGCTAAGCCAAAGCGCCCCGCTGGGCCGGCAATAGACACTGCCGAAGTTCGACGGATGCTGCTCCAGATTATCGACGGGACGCCTGACAGACGTGCGCTTTACGACCAGCGGTGCTCATTCGACACCTTGGGTATTAGCCATCCGCTGCTTCGCGACAAAATACCGGCGGGCCGCGAAGGTAAGTTCTACGATGTAGAGCCCATCACCGTTGACGGAAAGGACGCTTTTATCTTTAAGGCCTGGACGCCGATGAATGTGAATCAGATCAAGCGCGCCTGCGCCCGATTGGCGAAAGAGCGAGCTGGTGATTGATGTTGCAGGTAGATACCTGGTGTAAAAGGATGTTGAAGGCAGCGAAGGCCGGGAATTAGATTCCCGGCCTTCAACCTAGCACTGCTTTATGAGATCGAGCACCGCGGGGATATCGTCAGCGCTACGGAGTGCAACATAGGTCGGCATACCCGGCCCAAATCCGCCCTGCGTGCGCTTGTCCTGGCACATGGCCTCCGGGTCAATCAGCTCGTCCACACTCTTTGCCAGGCCGACGGCAATCCAACCACCGTTGCTGGTCCTGCCTTCTAGCACGGCATGCAGTTTTCGCTTGCCCGACCTGAAGCCTACATAGTACTTGGCTATATAGGACTCCCACGAAGGGTTACCACTCAGAACGGATTCGCGTACCGCATCGAAAAGCTTCTGGTTGAGTCCGCCTTCAGCAAAAGTGGGGTGATTCTCCTGCAGAGTCCAGACAGGAGCCTCGTCAGACTCCCCGCGAGAGGGGCGATACTTGTCGACGACATCTGCCGGAAGGTCGGGGTACTTCCATATCTCGCACGCTTCTTTCGCCAGCTCGTCCGCGCGCTGCCCAATCTCCTCCTCGCCCCATTTTTCATGCGAGGCGATCGACTTGTTCAGGTGGAGCGGACTGCACTTAAGCCCCACGCCAGGAAGATTGAGCTTGTCCGAGAACGACCGGTTTGAGTACTCCTGGTTGTAGCCCGTCAGCGTAAGATTTCCCAAGTTGTTGCACAGCCTGTCGTGGATGTCTTCCCAGTTCTCGCCAAGCGATTCCTTCCAGCCGTGCTCATCATCGATCGTCTGGGGCATGATGTGCTCGATCTGGTATTCGTCGGCTGAGATGGGCTCCTTCGGGTGGTGCCAGTTCTCCATGCGTTCCAGGTAATAGCGCTTTTTGGAGAAGCGGTTGTAGCAGTCGCGCGTCTTAAACTCCTCGACAAAATACTCGTCTGTCGGGAAGTACGCAGTCATGCCACTGCCATGGATAAGGAGCATCGCCGTAACGTACTCCTCTATATCGTCCTGCTGCTCAAGATTGCGATACATGCCAGCAAAGAAATTATTTAGGCCCGTGGTAAGCCTGCCGCAAACCGCACGCCTGAACAGGAACGACTCGATAGTCTCGCAGATACGAAGAAACGCATTGCGGCTTAGCCCATTCCCCTCGTAAACCGAGTAAAGCAACATTAAGAGGGGCCTTATCTGCTTCACGTCGAGGCTTACGATTCTGCCGAACACTCGGCGCAGTCCGTCGTCCTTCTCCTTACCAAGGAACAGGCTGGCGTATCTATGTGCATACCCGCGCAGCTCCTTAAGCAGGCCCTCGGTGTCACCATCGTAGTCGTCGGTGAAATAGCGCTTAAACTCGTAGTAGGCCTCGTTCTCCTTCGGCATCCTATTGGGAACTTTAAGCCACAGCCAGTACCAGATAAATGCATTGAACTCGTCCTCGCCGCCTTTTCCGAACGAGTGCTCGAGTGGATGCCAGTAACCCTCGTAAAGCTTGGTCTGTTCGTCGCTGGGAAGCGACATTAGAACGTAGTTACGGATGAGGTCAATGGGCGTGAGCGGCTTGCCCTTGGAGTTCATGGACTCAAATATGAGCTGGGCATTGTCAACGCCAGCGGTGAGCTTAGTGTCGATGACCTGCACGCGGTTTAGCCCCGCCCAAAGCCTTGCCGGATCAAATGATTTACCACGCATCTTCTCGCGGAAGAACGCATGGTTCTCGACGATCCGATCCGATTTTTCATCTGGCACGGGAGACCCAGACACGATGGAGAACAGCGTCTCTTTATCGTCCTGCGAGAGCACCAGCTTGTAGCGTGCCAGACCGTTGTAGTCGTCATCGTTAAAGAGGTAGTTCTTCCGAAGCGCTGAGATCTTGAGGTCGCCAAGGAAGCCGGCCTTGTCGGGGTTGTTCTCTAGATAGTCAGCCAAGGCAGCGATCATCAACGAAAACGTCGTCATGCGCTGCTGCCCGTCAATTAGAAGCACGCGCGAAATGCTCGTGGCAGAACTCTCGGACTCGGGGATATAGAGCATCGACCCCACGAAGTGCGATACGCCATCACGACCCGCTCGCATGACGTCATCCCAAAGCACCTCGCACTCTTTTACACTCCACGAGTAAACTCGCTGGTACACGGGAATGACGAACTGCATCTTCGCCACGCCCATAAGGTCGAGTAGATTTGCCTCGGTTGCTTTCATTTACGCTTGCTCCCTCTTCTTGTTCTTATGACCTTAAATGAGTCTTCGACGGGCGGCGGACGCTAAAGATGGGCTTGCCGCCCGGCTATAAATCATAGCTCGCTAAAGAAAAGATTGTCCCAAGGTGTTTCTTGGCACAACGTTGTCGGTGGCAACCTTAGCCTTACGACGCAAGAACGCTACCGATAGTCAAGCCTAGCCGCCTCGTCTCCCAACAACCGCTCAAAAATAATGCGAAGATCATCCTCGTCTAAATAACCGTTCTCAAGGTAGCCGCCGTCGATGGCGTCGAGCATTATCTTCTCTTTCTCCTTTAGGCGCTCGTAAATCACCTTATCCAAAGAAAAGGGAATGCTATCGCTTTCAAAGATCGTGCGCATAAAGTAGTAGCGGGTCTTCTGATCATCGGGGAGTCCAAGACGATGAATGCGGTCCTTGGATTGCAAGAGATGCACGAGGTTATAGCTGTACTCAAAGTACACGGCGTCATGGCACACCGAATGCAGAGAAACAGACTCGGCAAGCGTCTGCGGATTGGTCACGAGTACTTTAAAGCGCCCAGCGCGGAAGTCGTCCAATATCGCGCGTCGATCCTCTTGTGGCGTTCCGCCGTAAATCGCCCGTGCGTCAATCCCCTTTTCGGCAAGCCCGCTCCGTAAGTTGCTAATGCTGCGAACGAACAGACACCACACCACAACGGGACGCCCCTGAGCAACAATACGTTCAATTAGCTGCTCGCACGACAAGAACTTTGAAGTCGGCCGAGCTCGATCAATGGACTCGTAAAATGTTTGCGAGAAGTCAACATAGTCGATATCGGAGAACTCCTCCCCAACCTGATCGAGCACATACTCCAAATCTTCTTGGTCGATAGCCTGCTCGAGCATGACAGGGTCGCTCTCGAGCTGCAACGTACGGATGATACGCGAAAATGGGCTAGAACACGCACTGGACAAGATATGCAGAAGCGAGTTTTCGTCAGCAGTCGCTTCGACTTCCACAATTTCGTCGGGCTCAGGCGCAGGCACACCAAGCTCATTCTTATTTGTGCGGCAGAAGAAAGGCGCAAGGCTTTTGTTTAGCTGCTCAATCTCATCCGTCCCGGGAGACTTAAGCTCACCCGGCTCATAGCCAAAAAAGGTGTCATAGTCCTCGGGATAGAGAATGTGCAGCAGGTTGTAAATATCCTGGTAGGTATTAGGTATAGGCGTACCCGTAAGTGCAATCACGTACTTCGCGCCCTCATTTGCCTCAAGTGCCGAGGTCGCGCGCCTGCCCTTAATCGCCTTGATGCGATGAACCTCATCAAATACAACGAGTGTTTGGTTGGAAACGATAGGATGCAGTTCCCTCACATAGCCGGCAAGGGCTTCGTAGTTAAACGTAAACAGATTGCACGAACCGCTATCCAGCGAAAGCGCGCTCCGGCGCCGCTCGGTGGACATTGCTGCTATATGCGGGTCCCCCAGCGAAAAACAATGCAGGGGCAATTTGCTCCCAAAGGTCGCAACCCACTCTTTTTCCCATGCTTCAAAGCCGTTTTTTGGACAGACGACTACGATGCGCTTCGCAAGCCCCAAATGCCTTAAATATGCAAATACGCCGAGCACCGTGGCCGTCTTACCTGCGCCAGGCACCGAGAAGTCGGCGGCGCGGCCGACGGCGGCCATAAAGAACGCATCGAGCATCTGCCGGTCGCGCAAGGGACGCACCATCGAGGCATTCACTATGTCGCGAAACTCCCGGAAACGCGGCCCCAACTGGGGGTCGTCGGCTATGCTCTGAGCAGTCTGGGCCTTAATGGCAAGACCCACTTCCGAGCGCTCTCGGATGTACGTCTCCGTAGCACTTGCATACGCCTCGAAGCTCCGGTCAACCGCAACCTCAACGCCATGCTCAGTGGCCTCCTGCACCGCCTCGAGCATCTCCTGGCACTCGCGCAAGCCCATGGTGTCATCGAGCAAAATGCAGTCGCCCTCGGTACCCACCACGGCACTTGCGGGATAGTAAAGCCAGGCGCGCCATACCGTCGAAGCCATGAAATCCGCAACGCTCTGCCCCTCGATACGCAAGAACATGCCTGGACGGGCATCGTCGTAGCCGACGATAATCCTAGGAGCGGTCATCGATTTCACCAATCAGCTCATCGACCCTATTCCTCACGGCAACAAGGTTAGCGCGCACTTTCGAAAGTTCGATTGCATTCAGTACGTCGAGCATCTCGGGAAGGATCTTATTAAGATCGGAGAGGCACTCGGCAGACTTCTTAGCCGGAGTATCCATAAGCTTGGAGCGGCGCACAACCTCTCGAGCCTTATCGCCCGCACGCGAGAAGCTATCGACCAGATCTCGGTCCGCGCGAAGCTCACTCACCTTTTCGCGAGTAAGGGGGTCAGGCCCCATCTTCTCGAGCAGCTCAGACATCGCCTGCTGCTCGGCGGCCTTAAAATCCGCCTCGGCAGGAGTGCCCGCCACGTTTCCAAAATCTCTGACATAGCGAGTGATATCGCCCTCGGGCTGCACGACCATATTCGAGAACATCGCGCGCTTAACAAATTGCTGGTCGCGCTTGTTGCCATACTTCTTCAGAACACGGCTGAATTCGCCCAAGGGGCCATCGACCTTAAGGGCGCGGGCGAGATGGTATTGCTCGGGAGCTTGGCAGAACTCGAGAAACTCCTCCATGAACTGAGCGCGGTCGACGAGCTTCTTGACCTCGGCTTCGGTCATGCCCGTCGCGGTTCCGTACTCGGCCGGAGTGATCAGGTGGTTCTTAACCACGTCGCGGTACACGCCGACAAGACGATCGACGGGATCATAGGCGACCTTTTCCTCCTCGCCAATCTGAATGGCGAGCTCCAGCAGTTTGATACGCTTGGGGTCGCTGCCGGTGGCATCGTCGATGATGGCCGCCTCGAACCAGCCGGCCTCGTTGTTTTGGCGCGCAAGGCGGCGAATACACGTCAAACGGCGGTTGCCGTCAATGACGCGGCCGTCGTTAAGTACGATGCCCGGCCTCAGCTGGCCGCGGAGCGCAATGCTCTTCTCGGTCTTCTTAAGCGCCCCGGGGTTGCTCTCGACGATAAAGCCCTCGATGGCCCCGTTATACTCTTCGCGACCAAGCGCAAGCAGATCCGCATCCTGCGCGGCGTTGTACTCGCTTACCCACGTTGCGATGCGATCGTTTTGGTCGTTGTAAAACAGCAAGTCGCACTTGATGCGATAGACGTCAAAGACACGTGTCACGTTCTCAATGGAGTGTTTTTCTTTGCGCCCCGTCGGCAGAACGTTACCGGTAGCAATCCCATCGTCAAGCAAGCTCATTGCGTGCCTCCCTTTTCCATGCTTCCATGGATGAATAGTATGCGTCTCCAATGTCGTCGTAGTAGACATCGGAATTATGAACGGTCGTCGCCAGGAGCGGCGCCGGACAGGCTATGCCAAAGTCGCTCGCAAGCAGACGCGGCAAATCATCACGTTCGATTCCCTCATGGCGAGCAACAACCCACTCAATAAGGTCAGTGGCAGAGAAGCGTCCCTCGCCGCCGACAACAAACACTTTAATGCCAGCAAGCGTGCAGCTCCGAAATAGTCCAGCCACGTCGAGCAGCCCTTCGTAAAAGTCATCGGGCATATCTAACCCGTACAACGGGTGCACAGTCGCGCCACTCGTACGCAAGCTCGCTATGGTGAAGGGCTCTCCCTCGCGCGCATCAATACAAACCGTGGACGCGTACGACTCGACGTCGGCCATGCGCAGGCCCAACACGTCGTGCAGTCGCGTGAACGAAATGTAGCTGTCGTCTTCGTAGGCAAGCACGCGATGGTCCGAAAGCGCCTGGCGCAGCACGTGACGGAAGGCGGGATGTTGCCACACGGCATTCTCAAACCCGGCCTCGCCTTTCGCAAAGGACGGATGCGCCGCCAATAGCCGCGTGAAGTGGCCGTTCGGGGCATCCCCTTCTTGGAAGAGCAGGTCGTGGTCCTCATAGTAGCCCGCGGCATCGATACCGCGATCGAGCGTCTCGGGCTGCTCGCCGGGATACTCGAAAGCAAAACGTCGACGCACAAGACCCGCGTCACAAATCTGGTCGGCAAGCTCCCGGGCGAGGAAGTCCTCAAGGGTGAGCGCCTTGCATTCGGCGTTGTCCCTCCCAGGCGCCTCCGGGCAAGAGACTGGCACGTCCGTCGGGCGCTCAATAGACTTGAAACCAAGCCACTCCGAGACGCTCACGTCCGCGGGCTCGGCGAACAGGTCGAGCCATATCGCGGCGACACCGGCGCTAAAGCCGTATTCGCGCTCGTAGGCCTTCGCTAGAACGTTTTTTGGTTCACCCGCATGACGCTCGGCAAAGGTGCGCACCTGGCGACGGCGATCAACCATGCCAAATCCGACAGAAAGGTGGTCTCCCAGAGTGACGCCTTCGTCGGCATTCCAAAAGACTTGCTTTAGCTCGTCATAGAGCACGGCGGGCGTGGTGATCCCCGCGCGCCTTAGCTCATTACGCGAGACGCGAAAGACTAGACGGGCGCACAGTTCGGTATCCTCACGCCGTGCCGCACTCACCGCCGCTCGCGCAGCCTCTGCACGCCCATCCTGTTTGCTGTCGACTACTTCCGCCACGCGCTACGCCTCGCCCAGCTTGGGCCCGAAGACGCGCTCGACGTATGCCTCCAGCGTGCCCTCCTTGGCGAGCTCCGCGGCGTCCGCGAGCTCGAAGTTAGAGTCGCATCCTTGGCCGACCTCGTCGTGGAAACCCAGGATGAAGTGGGTGGCAATCTCGTAGATAATCTTGGTGGGCGCGATGCCGAACACCTGATGCTCCAGGATGTGGTCCAAACGCTCGCGGTCGTCCGGGAAGGCGGCCTTCATGCCCTCGCTTCGGTACAGGCGCTTGATGATCTCGGTGATGTAGAGGCCAGACTTCATGTACAGGTCGGCGAAGGTGTGGCTCGGGTCATCGAAGCAGCCCGGGTTCTCCTTCTCGAAGAGGTCCACCATCTGAACCACGACGTTGCGCGGCGTGAAGATCTGATTGGTCTTCTGGGGCGGCACGTAGTCGAAGATGTCCTCTGTCTGGGACTCGTCGAAGTAATTGGCCAGGCGCTCGCGCAGCTTGATGAACTCGCTCACGGAGTCGTTGAATACGACCTCGTCGAAGAGGTGCCCAACGAAGCGCTTTACCTCGCCGGTCTCGCCATCGGTGTAGTCGCCGCCATCACGCAAAAAGCGGAACTCATCAACGGTGATGCTCGTGACGTCCTGGAAGACGTCAGCGGGGATCACGGTGTCGAAGTTCGCAAGCGTCGTGCCCTGCTCGCCGTAGGCCATGAGGAACGACGGGATGGTACGCGAGAAGCCGCGCAGATGAGCGCGCACCTTGTCCTCGATGCCCTGCTTCTCCTCTTCCTTCTTCGCCGTCTCCACCTCGCGCACTACGGTCTCGCCGGCGCTCTGCACGAGCTCCTCGCGGGAGTCCTCGAGCTTCTGGGCGAGCGCCCGGAACGCCTCTGCCTTCTGCTCGTCATGGCGCTGGTTCACCTCGGCGCGTTCGGTCTCGCTTGTCGCCGCCTTGAGCTCGTCCTTGCGCGACTGCTCGATGCGGCGCGCCTGGATCTGGTAGTCGCCGACCTGGCGGTTGAGTTGGATGTCGGCATCTGCCTGGACCTTGCGCTCGATCTGCTGCTGGCGCGGTTTGAGCTCGCTGCCGTAGCTCTCCTTGGCGGCCTGAACCAAAGGCGCGGTCACGCTCTGCTTGAAGGCCTCCTTGAGGTTGTCGAGCATCGCCCTGTCGTCGTCATCGGCCTCGTGCGCCTTCGCGATATCTTGGACCTGGCCCGAGAACTCAACGACGACATCGCCGTAGACCTTCGGCCCGAAGATGTCCGCCGCCTTGCCTACGACCTGCTCGTCGGGAATCTCCACCTCGCCCTCGTCGTTGATGGAGAGATCGCGTGCCGTGCCTTCGTCGATCTCGACCTTGTTCTTCTCGGCGTTCTGCGCCTTGCCCTGCTCGTAGGGGTCGAAGCGCTGGATGATCTCCACGACCTCTGCCGGCGCGCGGAAGACGCTCGCGATGTTCTGGAATAGGAAGTTGCTCATGAAGCCGCGCTTGACCACCTCGCGGGCGTGGATGCGCCTCGGCACGCTGAGCACCTGCTCGGCATCGAGCTCGACCATCTGGCCCTCATCGTCTTCGCCATAGACGGGGAAGAAGTTCAGCAGCTGACGGATATGGCGCTCGCGCGTCTCCACGTCGCCGCCGCCGCGCGCGGTCTCGCCGTACAGGTCGTTGGCGAACTGCTCAAAGATAGTAAGCGTGCGCGCCGGGTCGAAGTCGAAGACGTAGGCGTTCTCCTTGCGCGCGTAGTTGCCGCCGCCCAGGTCGAACAGGCACGGGTTCTGGCTGCGGAAGGCCGCCTGCATGTACAGTGCGGGGCTCGCCATGTTCGAGAGCATGAGCACGGCGGTCCACTCCGGCACGGTCACGCCCGTGGTCAGCTGGCCGACCGAAAGGGTGATGGTCCTGTCGTGGTCCTTGATCGCGCGGCGTACCTTGTCGAGCGACTTCTCGTTCTCGTCGCCGGCGTCGATCTTGCCGTCGCCAGCAGCGAGTACCACCTCGTAATCCTTGAAGACGGGGTGCGCCTGCAGCTTCTTGGCGAGGGCGCGGGCGGAGTCGACGCGGTTGAGCATCCAGAACGTGTGACGCAGCTCGTCGCGCAGCCCGGGTGTCGAGAACGGGAACTTCTCCTGCGTGGTGAGCGCGTCGAGGAACTTATCCACGTCGGCGTCATGCACGAAGCCGCCGTTGTGCTTGGTCGAGAAGAACTCGTTGAGGTCGAAGGCGAACTCGGTCTGCTCGCCATCAATCTCCATGCCGCCGCGGGCCTCCTGCTCGACGATGTCGCTCATCTGGTAGGTGAGCAGGTTGAGCTTGGGGAGGTTGGCGTAGGGGTTCGGCTGCTCGGAGTCGGCAGGCCAGTCGCGCTTGGCCTGTTGCTCGTCGGCGTATGTCCAGTTGTAGATGGCGTCGTCGGCGAACTTCTCGTTTGCGATGGCCTTGAAGGGCGTACCGGAGAGGTGCAGCGTGAAGCGGCGTTTGATGTGGTCGAACGCCACGTCGGTCTTGAAGGTGTCCACGCCCTCGTGCGCCTCGTCGATGATGAGCACGTCCCAGGTGAGGTCGGCCACCTCGTCGAGCTTTTGGTAGATGCCGCCGAAGCGGATGGAGCCCTTGAGGTCCTGAAGGCTCACAAACTCGATGAATCCTTTTGGGCCATCCGGATGGTTGCGGATGGCGCGCAGGTACTCCTCGCGGCTGAGGCAGTAGGGCTTGCCGGCCAGGGCGTCCACGCCGCTGATGAAGCGGTAGCCGCCCTCTACCCCAACGAACTTCACGTAGTCGTCGTACCAAGAATTGGCAATGGCGGGGCGGTTGGTGACAATGAGCACCTTCTGCGCGCCGATGCTGCGGCACAGGTCGTACGCGGTGAGCGTCTTGCCGAAGCGCGGCTTGGCGTTCCACAGGAACTCGCCGCCGTGCGCGCCGCCCTCGTCCCAATGGGCGCGGGCGAAGGCTCCCGTCTGCTCCACTGCGCGCTGCTGCTCGGCGCGCAGGGTGTAGGAGGCAGCGCCGGGTGCGTCCAACACGCCGTCGGTGTCGCGGAATCGGTAGAACTGCTGGTGAGACTCCTCGCCGCTGATCTTGAACCATTCCTTCTTGGGTTCGCGCTCGACGCCCTGCTTCTCGAGATATGCGTGGAAGTCGGTGTCACGGAAGGTGCCCGCGCGGTGCTCCCACGTGGCGTTGCCGCTCCACTCCAGGTGCCACTGCACGTCGGCGGTATACGTCTGCTGTTTGATGCGCTCGCGCACATCCTGCTCGGTGTAGCCGATCTTGGTCCAGCCGTTGTGGCGGGCAATCTCGGGCGTGGTGTAGGCGTAGATCTGCGGCACCGCGGGAGCGGTGGTCTCGATGATCTGGGAGATGTCGATGCTCGCCATGGCTAGCCCATCTCCTTCACGTGGGATTCGATAAAGGAGATCTCATCGTCATCGAGGCCGTACTTCGCGTAGAGTTGACGATCGATGTCGGCCACGGACTGCGTCCAGTCAATGTCGGAATCAGAGGTAAAGTCCTGGAGGGGAACGTAAGCCCACTTTTCGGGAGGATTATGTTGCGTAGCTTTTAGAACGCCGAGCATGCAGCGAGTAAATTTCGTCTTAACGTACCTGATTGCAGCTTCAGATTCATCCTCTGTGTCAAAGCTTCCAATACTGATAAATGATTCCGTATGCCCCATTAAGGGCCGCCCTATTAAGGGGGTGGAGAGGGCTTCGCCCAATGCGCCACTCCCGTTTGCAGCCGGCACAATAACCTTCCACTTCTTTAAGTTGCCAGGCTGATTAACGTATTCCGATCTTATGTGTTTGCTGATGCGTTGATTGTTTTGCCGACCTAGGATTTGAATATATTCAAATCCGTCATCCGGCCTTTTGTCGAAGAATATGTCGGGGAGTCTATCGAATATATTCGTTGACATATCGTAAGGGTGCCCTTGGCTCAACCTGCTGATGGCTTCAGGATGTTCTTCATGCATTTTGTCGGTAAGTCTGTAAGCCGTCCTCGTAATAACTATCTGCGAAAACGGACTAAAATGCGCGTCATGCGCCACTTTTTTTAATATTGAATTTAACTCGTCATAGGCTGTAAATATACCAATTGCGCCATAACTCTGTTCTTTGTTTCTTAAAGTAATGGCTACGCCACCTTTAATGTCCACGTTGCTGAACATTTTAGAGCTATCCGCCTCGTAGGCCAGAACCTTGAAATGTGGATCATCGAGCATTTTGCGGTTCCATGCTTTGGGTGTTGCGCCGGCATTAAACAGGAAACGCGCTGGATGCACCAGCTCAACAATATTGCCAACATCATAGGCTCCCTCCATGAATGCAGGGTAAATTGGAGCCGCTGAGTTTTTGTTATCGCCTTGGACCTACTCCTGATAGGGTGGGTTTCCGATCACGGCATAAAATTTCTTCTCCATGGGACACGCCTTGCCTTTCAACGCAATGAACTCAAAGGGTTCGTCGCCAATCCAGTCGTATAGAACACATAGAGGGACTGACTTAGTCAGCTCCTCTTCTTCTTTCTGTTCTTCCTCTTCAACCTCAATCGGAGAAAGATCGAAAAGCGCAGGCTGAACGAAGTCGTTTTCTGGCCTCTCGGTAATATCAGATTGCGAATCAGTCGGAGCAAACAAAGGAGAATGAACGGCGATGCCCATCTTTGCAGTGGGCACAGCATCGTTAAAACCATCCATTTGCCAGAAGTTCCAAGAAACAATCTCGGCCGCTTCATCCATCTCGGCTTCAGTGGGCCTCGCTCCCCAGCAATCCATATGGTGTTCGCAAAACGTCTCAAAAGCGTTGATGCGTGCAATCAGAAGGTTGTCGCCCTGGTACTCAAAGCCATAGCATGCCCTAAGCGCACGGAAGGCCCATTTCATCCAGCCCTCGCGGCTCTTGGTTTTCTCCGCAACAACACGCAGTTTGCGGTCCAGAAAGCCAATTCTGTCAGCCACGGGAATGGAGTGACCAGTCACGCTGTCGTAGCGCGAACAAACGAACGGCCCCTCGCCACATGAAATTTCAAGCCAAGTAGCTTCAATGTATGCATGCCAGCCATGACCCTTTTTCTTGGGAAATTTCAACTCTTCCAAGTTGGTGGACCAGGAGCGCTCATGCTCTTCGTTAAAAATAGCTCGATGCCCAAACCAAACAGCATCAAGGTCATTGTTCATCTGGTTGCACAACCATGCCGGCGAGAAAACCTCGGCACGACTTTTGGTTCGCAACGACTGCTGCTCAGCAGCCTTCGCAATGCGTGGTTTGATGATATGAACGTTTGGGCCCGTGATTTTCTCGACGGTTATCTCGTCGTCGCCCATGTAGCCGTCACCCAGAGCTTCGTACTCGTTGTCGGCCCATATGATGTTGCAACCTGTTGTGCGATCGCATAGCAAAGTCTCAAGGATGGTTAGCGAGTAACGATGGACGAAAGCTTCCATGAAACCCGAGCCCGGGAAACTGACCGCGGCGCATGTGGACTCCTCAGCGGTTACGGTTTCCGAATCGGCTTCCGTCATGTCGTGACACGTCCTTTTCTGGGCAGGCCCTTCACCGGCATACCCCTCATAATAAAAAGAGGATTAACATCTAGATTGCATGCATTTTATCAAAGATGCCATTTTGAGCGTAGCTGGGTGGAGGCTAGCCCTGATAGGTTTCCCTATGCCATGCGCCACACAGCTGGAACCTGCGTGCAACGTCGAATGCGCGCTGCCGCCGCAACTGTCGACGCGATCTCATCGTCCGCCAACGCTGTCAAGACGACAAATGGATTGCCAGGCATGCCGCGACCGCTACAGATAGGCCGCAACATCCCAAGCAGTGATAATCCCAAGAACCTTCTCGCTGGGCTTACCGCTATGCGTGATAAACACCATGCCAATGCGATCAGCACGGCGCATCGCCACCGTGAACATCTCCGCAACCTCTGCGAGCGTTATCGTACGTGGCACGAACCTAAACGATTCAGAGACATGAGCGTCCACTGGGAGCAGCTCGGCAAGCGAAGAGAATGTCGTCTCGTCGTCAATGCAGATAATCTCTTCACCGTATAGGTAGGAGAGCAGCGTGTTCTCGCTGAACACGCCGCGAACGATGCCGTCCTCCAGGATAGGTACGTGGGTGTAGCATTTTTCCGCCATCTCGCGCAGGACGGGTCTCACGCAGTCCTCCACAGTTGCCGAAAACACATTCTGCATGGACACGGCATGGTCGATTGCCTTGGGAGGATTCTCGACCGCCGCAAGCGTATTGCGCAGGAGTGTCAGCATCGAGTCGCTCGGCTCGACGGCGTAATCGCCATCGACACTCTCCTGGTGCGAGAGCAGGTTGCGAACTTCTGCGCAATATTTGAGAGCCCCGGCAACGTTCTTGAATGCCCTGCCGGGGTTTCTGCCAAGCCAAGCCACAGGACCGTGTTTTTCCGGCACGTCATAATGCTCACGAATACACCCCTCGAGCTTTCTATAGAGATCAAGGAACTCGCTTGCATTGTCCCTTTTGCCCATACCGAAACCTCCTGCAAAAATAGCTTCGGAACGCATTCACGCAGCTAAACAAGCGCAATTATACGTGTGATATCAAGCGCCCTGTGCTCGGCCTCGACAAGCGGCATCGAACGCAGGCTTACCGGCATGGGCGCCCGTAGGAAAGCCATACGGCTGACGTACCTCGACCGTCAATCGGCCTCGTACTACCGCTAATCCGTCCCGCTCCAGCAGGCCACCCAACGGTGAGATAATGCCCACGACTATTAACGTAAGCAAGGAGCACGCCATGGCAGACAACGAGATCGAATCCTCGACGGACGACGGCCGAGAGGGACTCGTGGCAAAACAGCTCGCATCCACCAAAATCCACCTCGCACTCACTCAGGAGCGGGCGGACGTCTCCGGTGCCATCAAGCTCCCACTCGAACGAGTCCCCCAGCTCGGCATAGCGCTCGCCTCACTCCCCTCGACATTTCGCACCGTCACCAATACGGTGAGCGTGCCTATGCTGCTCCAGCCAACCGACAAGTTTGGCAATCCGCTTGACCCGTCGATACTCCAATCGTTCAAGGACGGCAGTGGCCTCATGGGGTCCTACCGCGACACAGCCAATGGCTTTGGGCAGGCTCGCTTCCACGTAGTCGAGGGCGACATCGCCACAAGTGTCACGCAAGTGCCCTACGACCCGACGTCGTTGTTCATGGCAGCCGCAATCGCGCAGATAAACCAAAAGCTCGACTCCATCCAGGAGTCCGTCGACGAAATGTTCGACTATATGCGCCAGCGCGACAAGGCCAACATGCGCGGCAACCTCAAGACACTTGTAGACATCCTCAACGGCTACGGTCTCTACTGCGACAACGCCATCGAAATGACCAGCGCCCATATGAAGGTAATCGACATCAAGCATGCCTCCGAGCAGGACATAGAGCACTTCCGCTCACTGGCGCAGTCGGACCTGAAAAAGAAAGGGCTCGTCGAGGTGCGAGACGGCTTGAGCAAACGCCTCGACAAGGTGCTCGACTACCTCAAAGACTGCCAGCTCGCCACCTACATCCACGCGTTCTCGCTGTTCCTCGAGCCCATGCTCACCCAGAACTTCAAACCTGCAAAGCTCGCAGACGCTGCCGCAAAAATCGAGGCGGACTCGCTTGCATACCGCGAGCTTTACACCGAATGTTACGACGCACTCGAGGCGAGCACTGCCGACACTATCGATGTGGCACTTCTGGGCGGCATCGCCTCCGCAGGCAAGATGCTCGGTCGCGCCATCGCGGCGACGCCCATCGGCGAGCTCACGCCCATAGACGAGGCACTTGAAGGTGCAGGAGAGGACATCGGCAGGTTCAACGACGAGCAATCCGAGAAGCTCATCGAGAAGCTCCACCAGGCAAAGACGCCCGACGTCGCGCCGTTCAGGCAGAGCATAATGGAGATCGACACCCTCTACAACCGCCCCACGCAGATCGCCGTGGACGCCGAGAACGTCTACATCCTGCCTGGCAAGCAGCGGGAAGAGTAGCGATACGCGACAGGCACGCGCCATGCAGACAGTTAACGCCCCCTACCTCCCCTCCGCCTTCAGCTTCAGCAGCAGGTCTCCCAGCTCGGGGCACTTGCTAGAGAGGCACGTCTGGACTCGCTCGCCCATCCCCCACCGCTGGCGGACTTCCTGAGCGCGCGGGCTCACGTGGTAGCCCCCGTCCATCACCTGCTTGAGCAGCTTGGCGGTCACGCGCGCATCGGCAAGGGCGCTGTGGGCATGGCCCGTCGACTCGTCGAACTCAATGCCAAACCACATCGCCGCGTCACCCAACGAAACGCGCCCATGGCTGCCCACATCCATGATCGAGGTGTAAAACGCCTGCAGGTCGGCCCAGTCCGTAGGAAATGCGGAAAGGTCGATGCGCTTTGCCTGGCACTCGGTCAAAAGCTGTCGACGGTCCGTCCCGCTCCAGCAAACCACCTGGGCGGAGTAGCGACCGATCCAATCGCCAAGCCTTTTGATCACTATGTAGAGCGGATCGGCCATCGCGGTGTCCACGGCCGATATCCCCGTAAGCTCGCGGACGGGATACGCAACGCCTTCGGTAAATTCCGTCTGCACAAACTGCGAGAACTCGCCCATAACGTTGCCGTGGTAATCGAGCTTAACGGCGCCGACCTCGATAATCTCATTGCGCAGCCCACGGCGCTGGCGCTGCTTTGGCACCGGCGCAAACTCAAAGTCCAGCACAATCTGGCGCGCAAAGTTCGTCGTATCGATAGCCGAGATACCCGGCGTCTTTTCAGCTGACACGGTTAGGGCCTTTCTCCGTTGCCTGCCGCTTGCTACATAGGCGGCTACATTGCCGTAAGGATAGGCGCTCGTGCGGACATGAAAGCGCCCAGCGCGGCCACCCGGCACCCTTGCGTAAAGCCGCGCTTTGAGATGGCCACGTCGCTGTTATGAGCGAACATATATTCGTATTTATGACTGCAGTTTGATAGACTGGTTATTGTTGACGGCAGTTCCATGTGCCGGGCAGCGCCCTCCATGCGACGGGAGGTGATGCCCATGACCGATCTGATTGATTTCGTAAAGCTCCTGACCTCTTTGGTCTCGCTCCTCACGGCGCTTATCGGACTTACCGAGGCACTCAAGCAGTGTTCGAAGCACAAAAAGAGGGGTCGACGCCGTTAAGGCATTGACCCCTTGATCAAAGCAACGGCGCTGCCCAGCTATCACCCTTGGGCTGCCGTCGACTTTATTCTACCCACGGTTGCCAGGTTTAACAAATGAATTTTCAGTAATGGAGCCTCGGAGCCCGCTCCTGCGTTCGCTCAACTCGTCGCTCTACTCCAGCCACCACTCAACATCCACGGAGCACTCAACCGAAAATGCTAAAGACCACGCGATCGGGCAAAGCCCCGTCCCCAACAACACAGGACGGACCCTCAGCTTCCTTTACGTTATAGCTAGCTATATTATGTCTTCCTATAATATAGCTAGCTATAACGTAATTCGACAAGCGGCGCACGCAGAAGGGGCGGCACGCCACCGCACGTGAACCGTTCCGGAAGCTCCTGACCGCTCTGGTCTCGCTCCTCACAGCGCTCATCGGACTTTCCGAGGCACTCAAGCAGCGTCCGAAGCATAAAAAGAGGGGTCGACGCCGTTAAGGCATCGACCCCTTAATCTAAACAACGACACTGCCCAGCTCTTCACCACTTGGGCTGCCGTCAGCCTTATTTTACCCACGGGACAAACCCTTTGAAGTGCGGCTTGGCGCCGCATGACGTCGGCGGACGGGGCGATGTGTCCGCCGACGAATAGCACCAAATTGGTTACTTCTTGCTCTCGGGCAAGACCAGATCCACGGCAGCGTCCTTGGCGGCATCGATGTGCTGAGCCACGACCGGCGTCTGCGGAAGAATCAGGTTGAGCACGATGGCCATGATGGCGGTGGGGGTTACGGCATTGGAGCCGATGACGGTGGACACCCAGGTGGGCATACCCTCGCCGGCAAGGCAACCGCTGGCCATCCAGATACCCAGGCCAAAGACGACGGAGGTACCGACGATGGTGGTAGTGCGCTGCGTAAGGCCCTCGCGGGTGAACATGCGCACGCCGTTCATGGTGATGGTGCCAAAGACGCCGACGGTCGCGCCGCCGATGACGGGCTGCGGGATAGCGGAAAGGACGGCAGAAAGCTGCGGGAACAGGCCGGCGATGGCAAAGACGGACGCGATGATCACAAAGACCCACTTGTTGACGACCTTGTTGGAACAGATGATGCCCACGTTCTGGCCAAGGGCGCTGGTGGGAAGACCGCCCAGCAGGCCGCCGGCCATAGAAGTGAGGCCCTGAGACACGATAGCGCCGGAGAGCTCGCGCTCGGTGGGCATGCGGTCGATGGAGCCCAGGCAGGCGGCGGAGACATCGCCGATAACCTGGATGGCAACCATGGGGAACACGACGGCGAGGGTAATGCAGACCTCGGGATCAAACTCGAGCGCGTAGGGCATGAGCTTGGGAAGGGCGAAGACCTGAGCGGTGGCGACGCTGGAGAAGTCGATCATGCCAAAGGGAATGGAGACGATCATGCCAACGATCATGCCAAAGAACACGGATCCCAGCTTGAACGTACCCTTGCCAAAGTTGGCGAGCGCGAAGACCACGGCGAAGGTGATAAGAGCGACGCACCAGGCCTGCGGGGTGCCCCACAGCGGCGTGCCCATACCGCCGGCCATATACTTGACGGCCGTGGGATACAGCGAGACGCCGATGGAGAAGATGACCGTACCAGTCACGACGGGCGGGAACAGCCACTTAATCTTGCTGTAGGCCAGACCAAAGAGGACCGCGACGGCACCGCCGACAATCTCGCCGCCCAGCAGCGCACCAAAGCTAAAGCCCGAGGCACCCATAGCCTGCAGGGCCGGCAGGAACGCGAACGAGACGCCCATGACGATGGGCAGGCCGCCGCCGATGCGGCGGAAGGGAGCGAAGGCCTGAAGGGCCGTGTCGATTGCCGAAAGAATGAGCGCAACCTGAATAATGTCGGTGCTCTGCTGGCTGTTAAAGCCGTAGACGCCGGCCATGATGACCGCCGGGGTAATGATGCCGGCAAACGATGCCAGCACGTGCTGAAGGGCACACGGAATCATTTCCTTAACGGGCGGCATGCCTTCGCGAGTGAACAGGGCTTCAGTGCCGTTCGTAACCGTCTCCTGGGCCATTTGACCACCAATCCTCGAAGTAGTTGTTTTCGCATCTAGCGCTCTATTGTGACGCAGTGCGGGGTTGAGGTTGTGCCTTCGGTGAATATCGTATTAAAGAATTTTCTCATTCTCAATAATAATTTTTTGTTATCAGACTATTTTTCAGCTGAGACAACGCATTTCCGCAGGTCAGGAAAGTGTCTGGTCAAAATAACATCTAACTTTTCTTTTGGTCGACCGCTTACCGCCAAAATCCTACCGTTCGTCTGTATTACGCAATGTACCTGCGAATATACGAGTCAATAGACACCGTGTTACCATGAGAAAAAATTGTTATGAAACTTCCGATTTCATCCAAAGGAGTTGCCCGTGAACGAGACTGTACGTCGCTTTTTGCCGATGGTCGATTTCCTGGAGCAGATACTCGGCAAAAACAGCGAAATCGTGCTGCACGATTTCTCGGATCCCGACCACGCCATCGTCGATATCCGCAACGGCATCGTGAGCGGCCGCAAGGTCGGCGGTCCCGCCACCGATCTGGCACTCAAGATCATGCACGATCCCAAGTATCGCGACCTGCCGTTTATTACGGGCTACGAGGGGCGCGGTGCCGGTGGCAAGGCGTTGGAATCCGCATCGTACTTTATTCGCGAGGATAACGAGATCGTCGGCATGCTCTGCGTCAACACCGATCTTTCCACGGTACGCTCCATCAACGCCATGGCTCAGCAGCTCATGGCCTGCTTCGACCCTGTGCCAAGGCAGGCGGAGCCCGCGTCTATCGAGGTCGAAATTCTTTCGGAGTCTACACAGGAGCTCATCGACCACAGCATTTCCGAGTTGCTCGAAAGCCGCGGCCAGGATGTCGCCTCACTTGGGCAGGCCGATCGCGTGGACGTTATTCGCCACCTTAACGGCAACGGCGTATTTATGCTCAAGGGCGCTGTTGCCTGCGCTGCCACCGCGCTGGGCATCTCGGAGCCTAGCGTCTACCGCTACCTGCAAAAAGTTCGCAAGGAAGGCTAACGAGCAAAATGGAGCGCGGGCAGTCTTTTTGGGACGGGGCTATTTTAGCTACCCTCCTCTGCCCGCGACTTCGATGAGCCGCAAGTAAAAGCAATCCTGCATATAGGGGTAGCTAAAAAGGCCCCGTCCCAAAAAGACTACCCTTGGTGGCCCCACGAGCGATTCGTCACGTGACAAAAGACCCTGCAGTTCACACGCGCTGCAGGGTCTTTTTGCATGTCATGTTTAGTTGTTGCCAACGCCTTAGAGAGCGGCGACGACCTCGATCTCGACCAGACCGCCAGCCGGAAGAGCGGCAACCTGGAAAGCGCTGCGCGCGGGGAACGGGGCCTCAAACTTGGAGGAATAAATCTCGTTCACGGCGGCAAAGTCGGCGATGTCGGCCAGGTAGACCGTGGTCTTGACGACATCGGCAAACGTAGCGCCGGCAGCGGTCAGTAGGGCTTCTACGTTGGCGAGGGACTGCTTGGCCTGGGCCTCGATGCCCTCGGGCAGCTTGCCGGTCGCGGGATCGATGCCCAGCTGGCCGGACAGGAACACCATGTTGCCGGTCTGGATACCGGGGGAATACGGGCCGATGGCTGCGGGCGCGTTATCGGAAGACACGACGGTCTTGATCATGTTTTTCTCCTTACGATCAAATAGACAGCGTGAGCGCGGCGTTCGCACCGGGAGGCACAGTTCGGTCTGAACACCGCGCTTGATTGGGATAGTAGGGGATGATTTCGCCCGCTGCAAGATAATTATCAGATTGCGAGAATATTTTATCGCCCAACGCTTTCCCCGAACCGCTGAACGGTTCTCCACGGGGTCAGCCAGCCCAGGCTGCTGAAGACTTTGTCCTGCTTAGACTGCGGGCATCGTCCATCGCGACGCCGCCACTATACTTTTGAATATCTGAGCATTTTGAAAGGCAGGATATGACCGCAACCGCCAGCCGAACCACCAACCGCAGGCCCGAGCTTCTGGCCCCCGCCGGAGGCCCGGAGCCCTTTGCCGCCGCGCTCGCCGCCGGGGCAGACGCCATCTACTGTGGCATGGGCAGCTTCAACGCCCGCCGCAAGGCCACCAACTTTACCGATGAGGCCTTTGAACAGGCCTGCCGTGCCGCACACCTGGCCGGCTCGCGCGTCTACGTCACGGTCAACATCGTCATCAAGCAGTCCGAGATGGACGATGCACTGCAGCTCATCCACCGCTGCTCCACGCTGGGCGCCGATGCCTTCATTATCCAGGACTGGGGCCTGTTCTTTGAGGTCAAGCGCACCATGCCCGGCATCGAGACCCATATCTCGACCCAGGCGAACATCCACGATGACCGCGGAACCATCTGGTGCCACGAGCAGGGCGCCGACCGCGTGACCCTCTCGCGCGAGCTTTCCATCGACGAGATCGCCGCCATCCACGACGCCGCGCCCGACGTTGACCTGGAGGTCTTTAGCCACGGCGCCATCTGCTTTTGCTACTCGGGCCTGTGCCTGCTCTCGAGCTTTGCCATGGCGGGCCGCTCGGCCAACCGCGGCATGTGCGCTCAGCCCTGCCGTCTGCCCTACGAGCTGATCGACGAGAACGGCCGCACGCTCTCCCCCGCCGGTCGCGAGCGCGCGCTATGCCCGCGCGACACTAACACTTCACAGCTTGTTCGCCGCCTGTATGACGCCGGCGCCGCATCGCTCAAGCTCGAGGGCCGCATGAAGGCGCCCGATTACGTGTACTCCATCGTCGATGTGTATCGTCATCAGATCGATGACATGCTGGCCGGGGCCGTCGTAGATAAGGACGAGGACGCCGCTCGCCAGCGCCAACTCAAGCGCTGCTTTAACCGCGACTTTACGCACGCCTATCAGGACGGCACCTCGGGCGACGAGATGATGAGCTACGAGCGCTCCAACAACCGCGGCCAGATCGTGGGCACGGTGCTGGGCAGCCGTCTGGCCAACCGCGACGTGCGCGGGCTCAAACCCGACGACCGTCGTCGCCGCGCCGCCATCGCCCGCATTGAGCTGTTTGAGCCTGTAGGCAAGGGCGACCTGTTGGAGCTTCGTCACGACGATGAGTTCGACCAATTCCTGACCACTATCGCTACCGATGATGCCGCCGCCGGCGACATCATCGAGTGCCGCGTTCCCCGTAGTATGCCCGAGGGCTGCCGCGTGCGTGTGATTCGCAGCCAGCGCGCCATTGACGCTGCCGGCGCCGCGCTCAAGCGCGACGTGCTACGCCGCCGCGCCGTAGACGTGTCCGTCGTGGCGCGTCTGGGCGAGCCGTTTACCGTCACGCTCACCTGCTGCGACGACCCCACGCTCACCGCCACCGCCACCGGCTTTACCGTCGAGGCCGCCAAGACCCGCGCCGTCGAGGCGTCCGATCTGGTGGAGCACGTGGGCCGCATGGGCTCCTCTCCCTTTGAGGCCGCGAGCTTTGACGTGGCGCTCGATGAGGGCTGTGGCATGGGTTTCTCCGCTGTGCACAAGGTGCGCGCCGCCGCTTGCAAGGCGCTCGAGGAGGCCATTCTGGCGCCGTATGACGAGCGCGCCCACACGCTCGAGCTGCCGGCGATTGTCACCAGTGATTCCCGCCCCGCGCCCGAGCACTACCGCGATGAGCCGCAGATCTGCGCCACCGTCACCTCGCTCGAGGCCGCCGAGGCCGCTCGTACTGAGGGAGCCGTGCGCATCTATATGACCACCGACGCGCTCGATGCGGCCGAGCTTTCCCCCGCCGATGCGTTTGAGCAGGGTATTGTTCCCGTGCTCGATGAGGTCTGCCGCGCCGTCGACCACGCGCGCGTCGACCCGTGGGTTGTTGCCGGTGCCACGGTCGCTATTGGCAACATCTCTGAGCTTGCCCTGGCCGCCCAGGTTGGTGCCACGGCCGAGATTCGCTCTTGCCTGCCCGTGCACAACACGCCTTGCATGGAGGCACTCGCCGAGCGCGGAGCCGGGGCGTTTTGGCTCTCGCCCGAGATCACGCTCGACGAGATTATCTCGCTTGGCACCTCCGCGCCCGCAGCCCTGGGCATCACCGTTTTCGGCCGCCCGCGCGTTATGACGAGCGAGCACTGTATCCTGCAGGTGGCCAATGGCTGCATCCACGATTGCACCCACTGCCGCCTGCGCGCCCGCAAGCTGTCGCTCAAGAATATCGACGGCAAGGTCATGCCGGTGCGTACCGACATCCACGGCCGCTCGCGCCTGTACGACGCCTACCCCATCGACCTCACACCGCAGGTTCCACAGCTGCTCGACGCCGGCGTGCGCCGTCTCATGGTCGACGGGACCCTGCTCGAGGCCGATGAGATTGGTCGCGCCGTCGCACGCGTCCGTCGCGCCGTCGAGGCCGCGCAGGCCGGCCGTAAGCCCGCCGCCCGCCTGCGCGGCGCCACTTCGGGCTGCATGTTTGTGGGAATTAGCTAACCGAAAGGCTTACACGTGAACGAAGAACCTCAAGTCCTCTACTGCGACGCCTGGCTCATGGCCATCGATAAGCCCGCCGGCATGATCGTCCACGGCGACGGCACCGGCGAGCGCACGCTTACCGACTATGCCAGCGACCTTTTGCTGGCGATGGGCGACGGCTTTGCCGCGACCGACATGCAGCCGCTCAACCGCTTGGACCGCGACACTACCGGCGTGGTGTTGTTCTCGCTCGACAAGCAGACGCAGCCCGCCTTTGACCAGATGGTCATCGACCACGCCTTCGAAAAGCACTATCTGGCGCTCGCCGAGGGCAAGATCGACTGGAACGAAAAGCTCATCGACAAGCCCATCGCCCGCGACCGCCACGATAGCCGCAAGATGCGCGTCGGCGCCAGCGGCAAGCCGTCGCAGACGCGCGTGAAGGTGCTCAAGCGCCTTAAGAGCCGCCGAGGCCTGCCCACCCGTTCGTATATCGATGTTGAGCTGCTCACGGGCCGCAAACACCAGATCCGCGTGCACCTGGCAAGCGAACATCATCCCCTGGTTGGCGACGACCTGTACGGAACGCCGCGCCCCTGTGGCCTCATGCTCCACGCCCACAGCGTATCCTTTACCCATCCCGTAACCGGCGAGCACATCCACATCGAAGCCCCCTGCCCCTGGGAGCCCTAAAACCTGCCAAAAAGGGACAGGTTTATTTTGGCAGGTTTTATCTGGGTAAACGTCAAGCCGCCACGAGGACTCAGCCGCGGCGCCAAAACGTCTCGATCTGTAACAGTTAGAACCCATTTTCCGGTCTCTCTGTTACAGATCGAGACATTCAAATCCCCCTCAAGGGAAAATCTCGATCTGTAACAATAACTCGGCAAAATCGGTCCCAGATGTTACAGATTGAGACAAAGGGATGGCGCGGTTCGGAAGTATCTCAATCTGTAACATCTAACCCACTTTTAACGGTCCAGTTGTTACAGACTTAGACAAACCGGCGGACAACGAAAGCGGCAACGCCTGTGATGGACGTTGCCGCTTTTCTATTGAGAAAACTACTCGGTTTTCGTTACTAACCACCACAATGGGGACAGGCACCTTTGTGATGGTTTTGGCTTTGTCCCGTCGCTAGACCGTGATGACGTTGTCCATTGCCCGGTACTTGGCGGGCACCTCGCCTGCGGTAATAATCGTTGCGTCGCGAAAATCTGCGAACTTGACGGGCGCCACCATGCCAAATTTACTGGCATCCGAGATTACAAAGCGCTTGGCCGTATGGCGCAT
The DNA here is from genome assembly GCF_052119145.1 of Collinsella sp. LCP19S3_H3. Taxonomy (NCBI): domain Bacteria; kingdom Bacillati; phylum Actinomycetota; class Coriobacteriia; order Coriobacteriales; family Coriobacteriaceae; genus Collinsella; species Collinsella sp. LCP19S3_H3. Next base: position 94,371 of record NZ_JBQKFW010000006.1, on the reverse strand, counting down.
CGAGATGCGCTTAACCTGCGCCTCCTCGATATCGGGCGCCGTGAAGCCCTGCTCGGCGGCAATGCCGTTAGAACCCCAAAAGCCACAGTTGAAGTTGTAGCGGTCTAAGGTTGCCAAGGCATCGGGGCCAACGAGTGCTTCGGTCTCGGGCTTGAGCTCGCCGCCCAGCACCACGGTACGCATGCCGCGCAAAGCGAGGTGCTGAGCATGGAGCACGGAATCGGTCACATAGGTGACATCTTCAAGGTGTGGAAGATGCTCGATGAGCTTGAGCGTCGTCGAGCCCGAGTCGATGTATACAAAGCTCTCGGGCTCCACCAGCGCCGCGGCGCGGGCGCAGATACGCTCCTTATCGTCGTTATGGAGGTCGCTGCGCTCATTGAGCGTTAGGTCGCGCGTCACGTGTGCGCGCTCAAGACTTGTCGCTCCGCCGTGGACCTTGGCGATACGGTGTGCTCGATCGAGCGTCTGCAGATCGCGCCGAATGGTAGACGCCGTCACGCCCAGGGTATCGGCAAGCTCTTGCACAGTAACCGAGCCAGCCTGCTGGACCATCGACACGATCGCATTGAGCCTATCCTCCGCAAGCATCGCTTACTCCTCCTCGGGGTACACGACTCCCCAGTCGGCGCGGAGCTTGGTCATAAGCTCCATAACATCAGAAGCGTAATCCAGAAGCTCGCGCTTCGAATCATCGCCGGCAACGGCCTTCTCCAGGTCGGCCATCTCGTAGCACAGAGCGTATGCCTCGGTGCCGGTGTGGACCTCCTCACGGTGCCCGTCCGCAGTCCACACGATGGTCGCGTGATCGGCGCGGGGATACTCGTTGACCTCGATATAGCACTTGTCAAAGCTGATGACCGAGCGCTTGGGTTGCTTGGAGTGGAGCGTAAGGCTCACCACGCCCAGCTGCTGCTCGGCATTACGGCAGACAATGCCGCCCGCAACGTCAACGCCGGTCTCACAGGTGTTGCCGAGCGAAACGACCTCAAGAGGCTGGCTTGCCATAAAGAGGCGCATGACGGACAGGGCATACACGCCAATATCGAGCATGGCACCGCCAGCAAGGTTGCGATTGTAGAAACGGTTGGTCAGGTCGCCGTATTCCTTGTAGCTGCCAAAGTTGAGCTGAGCGAGGTTCATGCGGCCAAACTCGCCGGCATCCATGCGGCGACGCAGCTCCCGATACAAGGGCATGTGGAGCACCGTGGTGGCGTCCATAAGGACCACGTTATGCTCGTCGGCAATGGCACGCGCTTCGTCGAGCTCGGCGGAGTTGAGGGTGATGGCCTTCTCGCAAAGCACGTGCTTGCCAGCTGCCAGAGCGGCGCGCAGGTAGGTAATATGCGTGTTATGCGGCGTGGTGATATAAACGGCGTCGATGTCGGGATCGGCGTAGAGGTCCTCAACCGTCTCGTACACCTTCTCGACGCCATACTGCTCGGCAAAAGCCTGAGCCTTGGAGAGCGTACGGTTGGCGACGCCCGCAAGCTTGCGGCCGGCAAGGGCGAGAGACTGGGCCATCTGGTTGGCGATAACGCCGCAGCCGATCACAGCCCAGCGAAGCTCGGGAGCCGTAAAGATGTCGTTAGGGAACGGCTGATCCTGGACCGAGGCAAACGCCGCCTTAGCGGCGGCTTCGGCGTCGAGCGGAGCCTGTTTGGAATCTGTCATCATGTGCCTCCTGAGTCACCGGAAGTTCTTCATTTCCAACAGCCTTATATTCGCACAAATTTGCGCGCATTTGCTTGTATTTGCGTGTTTATTTGTTTATCGGTTATTATTAAACCATAATTAGCAGATATTTGCGCGGCTATGCGCATTATCGCGCAAGACTCTGTGCGTAAATACGCATGCATCGATCGTTATGATGCATAAAAAAGCGGGGCACCAAAACCCCTGAAGGGAAGCAGGCTGTCTTACTCTGCCCCCTAGGGGCATCAGACATCAAAAGATCATCCCTAACTGCCGGCACATAAGGACTGTCCCAGGCTGCCGAAACCTGGGGGCGTTCCCCGTACGACGCTTTCGTGGCAAGACTGTCCCCATCAACTAGCCGTTAAAGAACGTCCCCAACGACTAGTCATTTATGTCTGTCCCCAATGAGTATAGCCACTCATTTATGTCTGTCCCCAATGAGTATGTCAGAAGTAGCCACTCATTTAAGTCTGTCCCCAATGAGTATAGCCACTCATTTAAGTCTGTCCCCAATGAGTAGGGATAGAAAAAGGCCCGGGTGCCGTGGCATCCGGGCCTTTGCTAGCAACTTAGATGTTGCGGGCAGCTTAGAACTTGTGGCCGCACTTCTTGCAGACGCGCAGCTTGTTCTTGCCGTCCTTCTCGTGACCGACGCGGGTAACCTTACCGCACTCGGGGCAAACGAGATTGACGTTGGAGGCATCGATGGGAGCCTCCTGCGAAACGATGCCGCCCTGCTGGTTGGCAGCGTTGGGCTTGACGGCCTTCTTGACGACCGAAACGCCCTCGACAACGACCTTGTTCTCGGCGGGGAGAGCACGCAGGACAACGCCCTGCTTGCCACGATCCTTACCAGAGAGAACCTGGACCTTATCGCCCTTCTTGATATACATATATCTCCCCTAACTACAGGGTCTCGGGAGCGAGCGAGACGATCTTCATGTACTTCTTGTCACGAAGCTCGCGAGCGACGGGCCCGAAGATACGGGTGCCGACGGGCGAACCATCGTTGTTGATGACAACGCAGGCGTTATCATCAAAGCGAATGTAGGAGCCATCCTTGCGGCGGATCTCCTTAACGGTGCGAACGACGACGCAACGGACAACGTCCTTCTTCTTGACGTTGGCGCCAGGGGTAGCCTCCTGGACAGCACCGATGAACACATCGCCGATGCCTGCATAACGACGCTTGGAACCGCCAAGCACCTTGATGCAGCGAATCTTGCGAGCGCCGGAGTTGTCGGCGACGTTCAGCATGGTTTGCATCTGAATCATGGTAGATGTTCCTCCGAACTAAGAACCGAAGAGAGGTGCGCAGCCTTTATGCGGCCCGTGGTATGCAAGCCAGGCATACGCACATCTTCGGAAACGTACAAGTCGTAAGAGCGACTGCTTATTTAGCGCGCTCGACGACCTCGATGAGGCGCCAACGCTTCATCTTGGACATAGGACGGGTCTCCATAACGCGGACGGTGTCGCCCACGCCAGCCGTGCACTCCTCGTCGTGAGCGTGCAGCTTCTTGGAGCTGGTCATCATCTTGCCGTACTTGGGGTGACGCTTGCGCTCGGTGATGGTGACAACGATGGTCTTGGCACCGGAGACGGAGGTAACGACACCCGTACGGACCTTACGCGAGTTACGCGAATCAGTCATATTCTCTCCTTAGGTCCTACTCGGCGACAGCGGACTTCTCCGCTGCGATCTCGCGGGCGCGCTGCTCCGTGAGGACGCGAGCGATGTCCTTCTTCACGGTGTTGACGCGAGCGGTGTTGTCCAGCTGGCTGGTGGCCATCTGGAAACGAAGGTTAAAGAGCTCGGCGCGCATTTCCTTCAGCTTCTCAACGAGCTGAGCGTCCGAGAGCTCACGAATCTCTGCGGGCTTCATTAGTTCTCCTCCTCGGCCGTCTCTGTAGCGGCAGGCTTAGCGACGATCTTGGTCTTGATGGGGAGCTTGTGCTGCGCCAGACGCAGAGCCTCGCGAGCGACCTCCTCGGGCACGCCCTTGACCTCGAACATGATGCGGCCGGGCTTGACGACGGCCACCCACTCCTCGGGGTTACCCTTACCAGAACCCATGCGAGTCTCGGCAGGCTTCTTAGTGATGGGCTTATCGGGGAAGATCGTGATGTAGACACGACCGCCACGCTTCATGTAGCGGGTCATGGCAATACGAGCGGCCTCGATCTGACGGTTGGTGATCCAATGGGCCTCGAGAGCCTGGATACCAAACTCGCCGAAATGCAGCTCGGTATTACCCTTGGCCTGGCCCTTCATGGAGCCACGCTGCACCTTGCGGTGAAGAATACGCTTAGGGGCAAGCACTACTGACCCCTCCTCTCGGAGTTACGACGACGAGGACGGGAAGAGCCCTCGAGTGCAGGGTTGGGAACAGGCTGGCCCGGGAGCTTCTCGCCCAGGTAGATCCAGACCTTCACGCCGCAGGCACCCATGGTGGTGCTGGCGACAGCCGTGCCGTAGTCGATCTTGGCACGGAGGGTGTGCAGAGGCACGCGACCCTCACGGTACCACTCACGACGGCCCATCTCGGCACCGCCGAGACGACCGGAGCACTGGATACGGATGCCCTTGGCGCCGGCCTTGCGGGCGGACTGGACAGCCTTGCGCATGGCGCGACGGAAGGCAACGCGGCCCTCGAGCTGCTCAGCGATAGACTGAGCAACGAGGTTGGCGTCGAGCTCGGGGCGCTTGATCTCGACAACGTCGACGGAGAGCTGGCCCTTGGAGACGCCAGCGACCTTCTCGAGCTCGGTGCGGAGGGTATCGATCTCGGCACCCTTCTTACCGATGACAACGCCGGGGCGAGCGGTGAAGATAATGACCTTCACCTTGTCGCCAGCGCGCTCGATCTCGACGCGGGAGACAGCTGCGCGGGAAAGACGCTTCTCGAGGTACTTGCGGATCTCGAGATCGTTACCGAGGGTCTTAGCGTAATCCTTCTCTGCGAACCAGCGGGAGCGCCAGTTCTCGGTGATGCCAAGACGGAAGCCGGTGGGGTAGACTTTCTGACCCATACAGCTTTACGCCTCCTTTCGAGGAGCAACGACGACGGTGATGTGGGAAGTACGCTTCAGAATGCGAGAAGCGGAACCCTTGGCGCGGGGACGGATGCGCTTAAGCGTAGGACCCTCGTCAACATAGGCAGCAGCGACAACCAGGTTGTCGGCACGCAGACCGTTATTGTTCTCGGCGTTCGCAACGGCGGAACGGAGAACCTTCTCGACATCCACGGCGACGGCGCGGTCGCAGAAGTGGAGGATGTCGAAGGCCTGAGCGACAGGCTTGCGGCGGATCAGATCGACCACCAGGCGGGCCTTGCTGGGGGAAACACGCACGTACTTAGCGACGGCGCGAACCTCGGTGGCCTCAGTTTCAATAGACTTAGTTGCCATTTACGGTTAACCCCCTATTTGGCCTTGTGGCCACGGAACGTACGAGTCGGCGCAAACTCGCCGAGCTTGTGACCAACCATGGACTCGGTAACATACACGGGCACATGCTTGCGGCCGTCGTGGACGGCGATGGTGTGACCAACCATCTCGGGGAAGATGGTGGACGCGCGGGACCAGGTCTTCACGACGTCCTTCTTGCCAGCCTCGTTCATCGCGGTGATACGCGAGAGAAGGCGAGTCTCCACGAACGGGCCCTTTTTGAGACTTCTGCTCATAAGTGCTTTCTCCTAAAACTCGGTATCCGAAATTACTTCTTACGGCGACGAATGATGTGCTGGTTCGAGACCTTCTTCTTCTTGCGCGTACGAAGGCCCTTCGTCGGCTTACCCCAGGGGGTAACAGAGGGACGACCAGAGGTGTGGTTCTTGCCCTCGCCACCGCCGTGCGGGTGGTCGACAGGGTTCATAACGGTACCGCGGACGGTCGGGCGCACGTTCATGTGACGCTTACGGCCGGCCTTGCCGATGACGATGTTGGCGTGATCGGCGTTGCCGACCTCACCGACGGTGGCGCGGCAGGTAACGAGGATGCGGCGCATCTCGGAGGAAGGCATACGGACGATGGCGTACTTGCCCTCCTTACCCATCAGCTGGCAGGAGTTACCGGCGGAACGGGCGATAGCGGCGCCCTTGCCCGGCTGGAACTCGACGGCGTGGATGAGCGTACCGACAGGGATGTCGGCGAGGGGCAGAGCGTTGCCCGGCTTGATGTCGGCGTCAGAACCGGACATGACGGTCTGACCGACCTCGAGGCCCTTGGGGGCCAGGATGTAGCGCTTCTCACCGTCAGCATAGTGCAGCAGAGCGATGCGAGCGGAACGGTTCGGATCGTACTCGATCGTGGCAACCTTGGCGGGCACGCCGTCCTTGTTGCGCTTGAAGTCGATCACGCGGTAACGACGCTTCACGCCGCCGCCCTGGTGGCGGGTGGTGATGCGGCCGTTGTTGTTACGACCGGCCTTCTTGGGCAGGGGCTCGAGAAGAGACTTCTCGGGCTTGGTGCAGGTGATCTCGGAGAAGTCGGAGATCGTCTGCCAACGCCTACCAGCGGAGGTCGGCTTAAGGTGCTTTACAGCCATTACAATCCCTTTCAATAGGTATCCGTTAGCCATCGCAGACAGGGATTCGAGGTTCTGCCTCGGGTGCGATGACACCGGACGTATACACGGTTCCGGGCGTGTCCATTTTATACGCCCAAAACCTTGAGCTCTCGCCTCCCCTATTTGGGAGGCATGAGCTCACTCAACAGCAGCGAGTCTTAGGCCTGGTTGCCAAAGACCTCGATGGTGTCGCCCTCGGCCAGCGTAACGATGGCCTTCTTCCAAGAACGGGTCTTGCCGGCGACATAGCGCACGCGCTTGGTCTTGGGCTTGACCGTCAGGGTGTTCACGCGAACGACCTTGACGCCGAAGATCTCCTCGACAGCGTCCTTGATCTGATACTTGTTAGCATCCTTGGCGACCTCGAACGTGTACTTGTTCTGCTCCATGCCGGAGAAGGAACGCTCGGACACGATCGGACGGATGATGATCTCGTGGGCGGTCATTTATGCAAGCACCTCCCCGAAGTGAGCGGCGATGTCGGCGGGCATCAGCACAGCGTTGTTGTTGACGAGATCATAGGTGTTGGCCTCGTCGGCAGTGATGATGAACGTCTTGGGAATGTTGCGGAACGACAGGTAGGCGTTGACGTCCTCATCGCGAACGATGATGGTCAGACGCTTGCCCTCAAGGCCAAGAGCCTTGAGCATGGCAACGGCAGCCTTGGTGGAAGGCTTCTCGAAGCCGTAGTCGTCGACGAGCACGAGCTCGCCATCGGCCAGCTTGGCGGACAGCGCAGAGCGCATAGCCAGCTTGACCTCCTTGTTGTTCATACGCTTAGCGTAGGAACGGGGCTTGGGGGCGAAGACAACGCCACCGTGACGCCACTGGGCAGCACGGATAGAACCCTGGCGGGCACGACCGGTGCCCTTCTGACGCCAAGGCTTCTTGCCGCCACCGGAAACCTCAGAGCGGCCCTTAGCGGACTGGGTGCCCTGACGCCAAGAGGCCATCTGGCACTTGACGATGTGGTGCATAACGTGGATGTTCGGCTCGATGCCGTACACCTCAGCGGCGAGCTCGGCCTCGGCGACCTTCTTGCCCTCGCTGTTCTTTACTTCAAACTTTGCCATTTAAGTGTTCTCCTTGGTATGACGCTGGGCTAAATGGGCTGGGCCCTTAGGCCATACGGATGGCGACGAGACCATTCTTGGCACCCGGGACAGCGCCCTTGACCAAGATGAGGTTCTGCTCGGCATCGATGCGGACAACGGAAAGGTTCTTGACGGTAACGCGCTCGTTACCCATGTGGCCGGCCATCTTGACGCCCTTGAGGACGCGCGCAGGATAGGCGCACTGACCGATAGAACCGGGGTGACGCTGGAAGTGAGAACCATGCGTCATAGGACCGCGGCGCTGACCCCAGCGCTTGATGCGACCCTGGAAGCCCTTACCCTTGGAGGTACCGATGACGTCGACCTTCTCGACATCAGCGAAATCAGCGACGGTGACGACCTCGCCGACCTTGTGCTCCTCGCCGTTCTCGACGCGGACCTCACGAAGGAAGCGGACAGGCTCGACGCCGGCCTTGGCGAAGTGACCAGCCATGGGCTTGTTCACGTTCTTGGCCTTGATGTCGCCGAAACCGATCTGGACGGCGTCATAGCCGTCGGTTGCCTGAGTTTTAACCTGCGAGACAGCGCAGGGGCCAGCCTGGATGACCGTGACGGGAACGACGTTGTCGTTCTCGTCCCAAACCTGGGTCATGCCAATCTTGCGGCCGAGAATCATGCTGATCAAGATATGATCCCAACTCTCGCGTGGTCTTGGGACAATGCGTACACCACCGAGCGTACGCCCCTAGAGGACCACTACTTACACGACGTGCTCCCCAGCCTTGTATTGCGTCCGGACTACCTGACAACCCTATTAAGCAGGCATTTTGTCCAGCCAGAATACTCCCCTGGTTTCACACAGCTGTTTAGTATACACGGCTGCGGGCGTATCCATCGAGATTCATATTTCACTCACATTGTTTACGCAGGTAAAGTGCGTGAAGTCGCCTGGGCTTGGCAGAGGGGCGGCGAAATATATTAAATTTGCTGCTCTACAGTCCTGCGCAAGACGGAAAGCACATTAAGTGCTTTCCTTTGCGTGCGGAACTCGCGACAAACTTAATATATTTCGCCGCCCCTCTGCCAAGCTCGGGAGACGACACGTTGATGTCTGCTTAACTCTGCTCGCTCAGCTAATGACTATGTTGGGGATCCACAATTTGCTGCAAGGTGAACTTGCATTGGGGCGTATCCTCCTCTTCTCGCGCATCATCGAAATCGAAGATCATGATGGCGCAGTTGGGGAGTTTTGCTGGGAGCTCGAAGCCCTCTGGAGCTGCAGCCTTGATGAATTGGCGGCTGGCGCTGCCGTGGCTTACTGCTAGGAGGGTTTCGATGCCCTCGGCGCCCATGAGATTGGTGAGGGTGTCTACCATGCGTTCTTGCAGCGCGCGGCTTCCTTCTCCTCCGAAGGGGACCAAATCCTCGCCCGGATCCCAAACGTCGGTAGGCAATGCGTCGTGCGGGCCTTCCTCGAAGGTCCCATAGCCGCGCTCGATGATGCCTTCGCAGGGCTCGACAGTAGCATCCGGACCGAGGATCTCGCATGCGACGAGACTTGCCGTGTCCATAGCTCGGCCTAAAGGCGAAGAGACCACTTTGTCGGGGACGACGCCGTGGGCTTTGAGCCATTCGGCTGCCGCTTGGGCCTGTTGACAGCCCAAATCGGTAAGCGGTGAATCACAGCGACCCTGGACGAGCTTTTTTACGTTGAATTCCGTCTGGCCGTGGCGGAGCAGATACAGCCTCTTCATATTCTCCCCTTCTGTATAACGTGCTTTGCCGGCGCAGACCTACTCGTGGGTATGCCCTACGTAGTCATCGTCGATCGTAATCTTGGCAATCGACTTGGGAAATTCCGATTCGACCCTCTGGGCCAACGCGTGCTTGAGCTCATCGGACCCCATGCCCAAATCCGAGGGACGCACGCAGTCAAAGATCACGTTGGTGTGCGTAGGACCCGGCACACAGCGCAGGTCATGAATCGAAAGGCGGCTATCGATCTGTTGGGCCATGGCGTGAATGCGCAAACGCATGCTCGCCACCTTGGGGTCATCGGTCACGATGGGATCGTAGTGAAGCGTGACAATCATGTCGTCTTCGTCCCTAAATGCCTGTTCAATGTTATCGAGCGTGTCATGACTTTCCAGCGGGCTGGCCTCGGCCGCCATCTCGGCGTGAGCGCTTGCGAACTTCCTGCCCGGGCCGTAGTCGTGAACCATTAGGTCATGAACGCCCAAAACGCCAGGGTAGCTCATGATCTTGCCGCGAATATGTTCGACCAGCTTGGGATCGGGCGCCTGACCCAAAAGCGGGCTCACCGTATCCTGGATGAGCTCAAAACCGCTCCAGCCAATATAGGCGCCAACGGCAAGGCCGACCCAAGCATCAAGATTGATATGCGTCACCTGCGAAACAATTGCGCACGCTAACACGGCGCCTGTGGCAAGGACATCGTTCTTGGAATCCTGCGCGGTCGCATGCAGCGTCTCAGACTCAATACGGTCACCGAGCTTTTGGTTGAGGGCCGCCATCCACAGTTTAACAACCATCGAAAGCGCCAAGACTGCCACCAGGGCAAGCGAGAACTCGACGGGTTCGGGGTGGACGATACGCTCAAACGAGGACTTCACCAGTTCGAGGCCGATGAGCAGCACGAGCGCCGCCACGACCAGACCCGAGAGATACTCGTAGCGGCCATGGCCGTAAGGGTGCTCGGGGTCTGCCGGCTTGCCCGCCAGCTTAAAGCCAAGCACGCTCACGATGTTTGAGCTGGCATCGGACAGGTTGTTCATGGCGTCCGCCACAATCGAAACCGATCCCGACAGCACGCCAATTGCACCCTTCGCAGCGCATAGCGCCACATTGGCGAGAATACACACCACGCCCGCCAACGTGCCCACGCGCGCACGGTCGCCCTGCGCACGACGAACGATCCACTCGACCATCTATATCTGCCCCCAACAGTTTTACACATACACTCGTTTGTCGAATAGCTCAGTAGTGTAGACCCTTTACCCCATCGATACAAAAAAAGGCCGCAACCCTTAGGGCTGCGGCCTTACAAATCGCACTATCGAGCAAAAAGCTTAGAGCTTGATGTCGATGTCGACGCCAGCGGGGAGATCGAGACGCATGAGCGAATCAACGGTGCCCGAGGTGGGGTCGAGGATGTCGATGAGGCGCTTGTGGGTGCGCATCTCGAACTGCTCACGGGAGTCCTTGTCCTTGTGCGGCGAGCGGATAACCGTGTACAGGTTGCGCTCGGTGGGCAGGGGGACAGGACCGGAAACGCGAGCGCCGGTCTTCTGAGCGGTCTCGACAATGAGCTTCGCGGACTGATCGACGACCTCGTGATCATAGCCCTTGAGGCGAATGCGGATCTTCTGGGTAGCCAACTTAAACCTCCAAAGAGTGCGAGAGATGTTCTCGCGGATTACGTAACAGGGAGCTCGAACTTAGGCGTTCTTGCTCATGACCTCGTCCACGATGGACTTGGGCGCAGGCTCATAAGAGTCAAACTGCATCGTGTAGGATGCACGGCCCTGGGTCTGGGAGCGAAGGTCGGTAGCGTAACCGAACATCTCGCCCAGCGGCACCTTGGCACGGATGAGCTTGGTGTTCTTGCGATCCTCCATGCCCTCGATCTTGCCGCGGCGACCGGAGAGGTTGCCCATAACGTCGCCCATGTACTGCTCGGGGGTCTCGACCTCGACAGCCATGATCGGCTCGAGCAGCTGCGGATCGGACTTCTTGAGGGCGTCCTTGATAGCCATGGAACCGGCGATCTTGAAGGCGGCCTCGGAGGAGTCGACCTCGTGGTAAGAACCGTCGAACAGGGTGACCTTAACGTCGAGGACCGGGAAGCCGGCGATAACACCGGTGTTCAGGGCCTCCTGGATGCCCTTGTCGATGGACGGGATGTACTCCTTGGGCACGACGCCGCCGACGATAGCGTTGACGAACTCGTAGCCGAAGCCCTCCTCCATCTTCTCGAGCTTGATGACGGCGTGGCCGTACTGACCGCGACCGCCGGACTGACGGACGAACTTGCCCTCAGCCCTCTCGACGTCGTGACCAGCGGTCTCGCGGTAGGCAACCTGGGGCTTACCGACGTTAGCGTCAACCTTGAACTCACGGAGCAGACGGTCAACGATGATCTCGAGGTGCAGTTCGCCCATGCCGGCGATGATGGTCTGGCCGGTCTCGTGGTTGGTGGACACCGTGAAGGTCGGGTCCTCCTCGGCGAGCTTGGTCAGAGCCAGGGACATCTTGTCCTGCTCGGCCTTGGTCTTGGGCTCGATAGCAACGTCGATAACGGGCTTGGCGAACTCGATCTTCTCGAGGACGATCTCCTTGCCCTCGGCGCACAGGGTGTCACCGGTGGTGGAGTTCTTGAAGCCAACGCAAGCGACGATGTCACCGGCGCAAGCGTCGTCACGGTCGATACGCTCGGCGGCGTTCATCTCGAGGATGCGGCCGAGGCGCTCGCGCTGACCGTTGGAGGCGTTGACCACGTAGGAGCCGGACTCGGCGCGACCGGAATAAACGCGGACGTAGGTGAGCTTACCGACGAACGGGTCGGTCATGATCTTGAAGACCAGGCCGGAGAAGGGCTCGTCGAAGGAGGGATGACGCACGATCTCCTCGCCGGTTTCCGGATCGGTACCGGTGACGGCCTCAACGTCGAGGGGGCTGGGCAGGTAGTCGACGACAGCGTCGAGCAGCTCCTGAACGCCCTTGTTCTTGTAGGCGGAGCCCACAAAGACGAGGTTGAGCTCGTTGGCCAGAACGCCCTTGCGCAGAGCAGCCTTGAGCTCCTCGACGGTGAAGTCCTCCTCCATGAGGATCTTCTCCATGAGCTCGTCGTCAAAGCTGGCAGCGGCGTCGAGGAGCTCCTCGCGCTTGGTGGCAGCGATGTCGGCGAACTCAGCCGGGATCTCGTCCATCGGCTCGGGGTAGGTCATGCCCTTCTCGTCGGCCTTGAAGTCCCATGCAGTCATGGTGACCAGGTCGATGACGCCCCAGAAGTTGTCCTCGGCGCCCATCGGGACCTGAGCGGCCACGGCGTTGGCGTCGAGACGATCCTTCATGGTCTCGATAGCGTTGAAGAAGTCAGCGCCCACGCGGTCATACTTGTTGATGAAGGCGATGCGGGGAACGTTGAAGGTAGAAGCCTGACGCCAAACGGTCTCAGACTGGGGCTGGACGCCGGCAACGGCGTCGAAGACGGCGACAGCGCCATCGAGGACGCGCAGGCAGCGCTCGACCTCGGCGGTGAAGTCAACGTGGCCCGGGGTGTCGATGATCTGGATGCGGTAGTCCTTACCGTCCTTGTTCCAGAAGCACGTGGTAGCAGCGGAGGTAATGGTTACGCCGCGCTCCTGCTCCTGAACCATCCAGTCCATGGTGGCAGCGCCCTCATGGACCTCACCGATCTTGTGGGTCTTACCGGTGTAGTAAAGAATACGCTCGGTCGTGGTGGTCTTACCGGCATCGATGTGGGCCATGATGCCGATGTTACGGGTATCGGAAAGCTTGTGCTTAGCCTTAGCCATGTTAGTTCCTTACCTTAACTTACCAACGATAGTGAGAGAACGCGCGGTTGGCCTCGGCCATCTTGAAGACGTCCTCACGCTTCTTGACGGAAGCGCCCAGGCCGTTGGAAGCGTCCAGAATCTCGTTTGCGAGACGCTCAGCCATGGTCTTCTCCTTGCGAGCGCGGGAGAAGTTGACGATCCAGCGGATGCCCAGAGCGGTGGAACGACGGGAGTTGACCTCCATCGGGACCTGATAGGTAGCGCCACCGACACGCTTGGGCTTAACCTCGAGCGTGGGCTTGACGTTGTCCATAGCCTTCTTGAAGGTAGCGAGAGCGTCGCCACCCTCGGACTTCTCGGCAACGATCTCGAAAGCGGTGTAAACGATGCGCTCAGCGGTGGCCTTCTTGCCGTCAAGAAGGACCTTGTTGATGAGCTGAGTCACCAGGCGGTTGTTGTAAACGGCGTCAGGCTGAACCTCACGACGATTAGCTGCTGCACGACGCGGCATGTGAAATCTCCTTAAGTGTCTACCGTGCGGCGCTTAGGCGGCACACGGCGAAAGTATCAAAACGTTATCTGGCTTATTTGGCCTTGGGGCGCTTAGCACCGTACTTGGAACGGGCCTGCATACGGTTCTGGACCGGAGCAGCATCGTAGGCGCCACGGATGACGTGATAACGGACACCAGGGAGGTCGCGAACACGACCGCCGCGGACGAGCACGATGGAGTGCTCCTGCAGGTTGTGGCCCTCACCCGGAATGTAAGCAGTAACTTCGATGCCGTTGACGAGGCGAACACGGGCAACCTTACGAAGCGCCGAGTTCGGCTTCTTGGGGCTCGTGGTGAAGACGCGGGTGCACACGCCGCGCTTCTGGGAGTTGTGCTGCAGAGCAGCGTTCTTGGACTTCTTGGGCGCGGAACGACGGCCCTGGCGAACCAGCTGGTTAATAGTAGGCAAAGCGTACTCCTTCTCGAATGATTCCAGCTTTCTGTAAAGTGCAACGGCTTGAATCGAGGGGTCAGCATCCCCCTACGAAACACGCAGTTCGATAGGATACGTGCCGTTAGCTGTGTCGTCAACAGACCACGCCGCCGGGCGTATCCTAAAATAGCCACATTTCCGCAAAGCCTACACAAAAGGAATCCCCTCCTGTGCGCGAGGGCGGATTCCCGGTCCGGGCGGCCCAGGGGTTAAGTTTGCTGCTCTACAGTCCTGCGCAAGACGGAAAGCACATTAAGTGCTTTCCCTTGCGTGCGGAACTCGCGACAAACTTAACCCCTATGCCGCCCGTCCCGGAAATCCTACGTGCTCGTCAGGGCAACGTTCCTCAACAAAAAAGACCCGCTTCCCTGTTGGGGAGCGGGTCTTTGGAAGGGCGGTTAACGTACTAGGAAATTACTCCCCGTCGTTGTCCTTGGCCTCTTCGGCGTCGTCGGTGTCCACGAGCTGGTTGAGCAGCTCGTCGAGGGAAGCCATGTCCTCGTTGATGGCACCGTTGGCGGAAGCCTTCTTGTCGTCGATCGGGGCGCCCAGGAGCTCCTCGTCGGCATCGGCGTGATGCGTCGGAGCGGAGGTGCCCAGCAGGATGTCGTCCGGACCGTCGGGGCTAAAGACCATCTGCAGCAGCTGCGAGAGGTCTTCCTCGTCGGCAACGTCGTCGTTGTTCTCGAGGATGTAGAGCAGGTCGTGGGCCTCGAGGCCGTCACGGAGCTCCTCGATCGCCTTGGCACCGATGCCATCGATGCGCAGCAGATCCTCCTCGGACTTGCCAACCAGGTCGCCGACCGTCTCGATGCCGACCTCGCTGAACTTGTTGGTCCAGCGCTGCGACACACCCAGGTCGTCGAACAGGTACAGGCGAGCCTTCTCGGCGGAGATGGTGTGGCCGTTGCGGGTGAACGAGCCGTCAGCACCGCCAAACTCGTCGTAGCCGGCCCAGTCGAGCTGCTGTGGGAGCCGCTCGTCCAGGTCCTTGAGCTCCACGGGAGCCCACTCGGGCAGCGACTTGGCGTTGGGCGAAGCCGGACCATCGATGTCCACGTAGCCGTCGGCCGTGCGATACGTCAGCTTGGCGTTAGCGTACGGCTTGAGGCCGGTACCAGCCGGGATCTTCTTACCGACGATGACGTTGGACTTAAGGTCGAGCAGGTGGTCGACCTTGCCCTCAATAGCAGCCTCGGTAAGGACGCCGGCGGTACGGATGAACGAAGCGCTCGACAGCCAGGAGTCGATGTTGGACGCAACCTTGAGCGTACCCAAGATGACGGGCTCAGCCACGGGAGCCTGACCGCCCAGACGGGCAACGCGCTCGACCTCGTCGGCGAACTCGTAGCGGTCGACGTACTGACCAAGCAGGTACTTGGAGTCGCCGGGGTTGGTGATCTGAACGCGACGCAGCATCTGACGTGCGAGCACCTCGATGTGCTTGTCGTTCAGGTCGACGCCCTGGCTGGTGTAGACGTCCTTGACGCTCTCGACGAAGGTGTGCATCGTCGACTCGATGTCGGTCAGCTTGCGCAGGTTGCGGAAGTTGACGAAGCCCTTGGTGATCTGGTCGCCGGCGCGAACCTCGCAGCCGTCCTCGATCTCGGGCATAAAGCGCACCGAAGCGGGGACGCGACGCTCGTCGAGGACACGGGTGTGATCCTCGGAGTCGGTGAGCGTCAGCACGTACTCGGACTTCTCGGGCTTAATCGAGAGGTGGCCGGAGTACGGAGCCAGCTCGGCCTCGCGACCCAGGATCTTCTCGTTGACGTTGCCGACGATATCGAACATACGGCTGACCGTAGGCAGACCCTGCGTAATATCGTCGACGCCAGCGACGCCGCCGGAGTGAATGGTACGCATCGTAAGCTGCGTACCGGGCTCGCCGATGGACTGGGCGGCAATAATGCCGACTGCGGTACCGATGGCGACCGGACGACGGGTGGAAAGATCCCAGCCGTAGCACTTCTGGCACACGCCGTACTTGGAGCGGCAGGTGAGCAGCGCGCGAAGCTTGACCTTCTTAAGGCCCGCATCGACCATCTTCTGGATGTCGGCGACCTTCTCGATATAGCCGTCCTGCTCAAAGAGCACGGTGCCATCGGGAGCCACGACGTCCTCAATAAAGCAACGGCCGACAAGATCGGTGTTGAGGTCGGTGGTGCCGGGAATGATGAGGTTGTAGGTGACGCCCTCGTGCGTACCGCAGTCCTCCTCGCGGACGATGACGTCCTGGGCCACGTCGACCAGACGACGGGTCAGGTAGCCAGAGTCCGAGGTGTGGGATGCGGTATCGACCAGGCCCTTACGGGCGCCGTAGGTCGAAATGAAGTACTCGAGCGGCAGCAGGCCCTCGCGGAAGTTCGCCTTAATGGGAAGGTCGATCGTCTCGCCGGACATATCTGCCATCAGGCCACGCATGCCGCCGAGCTGACGCAGCTGGGTCTTAGAACCACGGGCGCCGGAGTCGGCCATCATGTACAGCGGGTTCTCCTCGTCGAACATGTCGAGCATGAGCGCTGCGACCTTATCGGTACAAGCGGTCCACTCGTTAACGACTTCGATGTGGCGCTCCGTCTCGTTGATGAAGCCCTCCTCGAAGTACTCGTTGATCTGGTCGACGTTGGCCTGGGCGCGGTCGAGCAGCTCCTGCTTCTCGGCAGGGATGAGAGCGTCCCACACCGAGATGGTGAGGCCGGCGCGGGTAGCGTAGTGGAAGCCGGAGTACTTGATAGAGTCGAGGATCGGGCCGACCTTGGCCTCGGGGTAACGATCGCAGCAGTCGGCAACCAGCTTGGCCACATCGCCCTTGACCATCTTGTAGTTCATGAACTCGT
This sequence comes from Collinsella sp. LCP19S3_H3, assembly GCF_052119145.1. Classification (NCBI taxonomy): domain Bacteria; kingdom Bacillati; phylum Actinomycetota; class Coriobacteriia; order Coriobacteriales; family Coriobacteriaceae; genus Collinsella; species Collinsella sp. LCP19S3_H3. Next base: position 77,682 of record NZ_JBQKFW010000006.1, on the reverse strand, counting down.
AGTCTTCGGGCAGGCACTGGCGGTTGAAGATGATGCGGCCGATAGACGTCTCGAAGCGTGCGGTCTTGTTACCGGTGACATCGTAGTCGACGAACTCGTTCTTGCCGTTCTTGACGCGGAAGATACGAGTGCCGTCCTCGTTGATGACGTTGGCGTTCTCGGCGGACACGCGGACCTGAATCTTGGCCTGCATGTCGACCTCGGAGCGGCAGTCATAGGCGTGCAGCGCGTCGTCGAAACTCGAGAACACGTGGTTCTCGCCCGGCAGACCGTCGCGGACCTGGGTCAGGTAGTACACACCAATGATCATGTCCTGCGAGGGGATGTTGACCGGCTTGCCGGATGCCGGCGAGCGCAGGTTGTTCGCAGAGAGCATGAGCACGCGGGCCTCGGCCTGAGCCTGGCTGGACAGCGGCACGTGGACAGACATCTGGTCGCCGTCGAAGTCGGCGTTGAAGGGCGCGCAGACCAGCGGGTGCAGGTGGATAGCCTTGCCCTCGACCAGCACCGGCTCAAAGGCCTGGATGGACAGACGGTGCAGGGTCGGTGCACGGTTGAGCAGCACGACACGACCGTCGATGACCTCTTCGAGGATGTCCCACACAAAGGTGGCACCGCGGTCGATAGCGCGCTTGGCGCCCTTGATGTTCTCGACCTTGCCAAGCTCGACCAGGCGCTTCATGACGAAGGGCTTGAAGAGCTCCAGCGCCATGGTCTTGGGCAGACCGCACTGGTGCAGCAGCAGCTTGGGGTCGGTAACGATTACCGAACGGCCAGAGTAGTCGACACGCTTGCCCAGCAGGTTCTGGCGGAAACGACCCTGCTTGCCCTTGAGGGCCTCGGCGAGCGACTTGAGCGGGCGACCACCACGGCCAGAGACCGGGCGCCCACGGCGGCCGTTGTCGAACAGGGCGTCCACGGACTCCTGGAGCATGCGCTTCTCGTTGTTCACGATAATCGCAGGGGCGTCCAGGTCGAGCAGGCGCTTGAGTCGGTTGTTACGGTTGATCACGCGACGATACAGGTCGTTGAGGTCGGACGCGGCGAAGCGGCCGCCGTCGAGCTGGACCATCGGGCGCAGATCGGGCGGAATGACCGGGATGACATCCAGAATCATATTCGCGGGGCTGTTGCCGCCCTTCAGGAAGGCGTCAACGACCTCGAGGCGCTTGACGGCCTTCTCGCGCTTCTGCTTCTGGGAGTCCTCGTCGGCGATGATGGCCTTGAGCTTCTCGGCCTCGGAGGGGAGGTCGATGGCAGCGAGCAGGTCGCGGACGGCCTCGGCACCCATGCCACCCTTGAAGTACATGGAGTAGTAACGGGTCATCTCGCGGAACAGCGGCTCATCGGAGATGAGGTCGCGCTCGGTGAGCTTCATGAAGGCGTTGAAGGCGTCCGTGCGGAGCTGCTTCTCGTCCTTGCACTCTTCCTCGATGTCGACGATGCCGGAGGCGATCTCCTCGGGGGTCAGCGGCTCCTCGTCGGAGAACTCGTCAAAGTTCTCGGGGTTGCCCTGCTCCTTGAGGGACTCGATCTGGCGGGCGCACTCGGCGTCGATCTCTTCCAGATCGGCGGCGAGCTCCTCACGCAGGTCGTCAGCGTCGGCCTCGCGAGCCTCGTAGTCGACCTCGGTGATGATGTAGCTGGCAAAGTACAGAACCTTCTCGAGGTCCTTGGACTTGATGTCGAGCATACGGCTCATCGGGAAGCTCGTGGGGCTCTTGAAGTACCAGATGTGGGACACGGGAGCGGCGAGCTCGATATGGCCCATGCGGTCGCGACGCACCTTGGCCGAGGTGACCTCGACGCCGCAGCGCTCGCAGACGATGCCCTTAAAGCGGATGCCCTTGTACTTGCCGCAGGAGCACTCCCAGTCCTTGGCGGGACCGAAGATCTTCTCGCAGAACAGGCCGTCCTTCTCGGGCTTGAGGGTACGGTAATTGATGGTCTCCGGCTTCTTGACCTCACCGTGCGACCAGGAACGGATCTGGTCGGCGGAGGCAAGGGAGATCTTTACCGAGTCAAATTCAGTAGCTTCGAAATCTGCCACAGTCAACTACTCCTTATCAGTGGTCGTGGCGGCGACAGCCTCGGGTGCCTCGGCGGTCTCGGCATCCTGGGCCTCGACGTCGGCGTCAACGCCGGCGAGCGCAGCCAGGTCATCGAGGGCAGAGGTCTCCTCGGCGGTCACAGGGGCGGAGGCGTCCTCGTCGGCATCGCGCATGGGCTCGATGTCCAGTGCGAGGGAACGGATCTCCTTGACGAGAACCTTGAAGGACTCGGGGATACCCGGAACCGGGACGTTCTCGCCCTTGACGATGGACTCGTAGGTCTTGACGCGGCCCACGGTATCGTCGGACTTGACGGTCAGGATCTCCTGCAGGACGTTGGAAGCACCGTATGCGTACAGTGCCCAAACTTCCATCTCGCCGAAGCGCTGGCCGCCGAACTGGGCCTTGCCGCCCAGCGGCTGCTGGGTAACCAGGCTGTAAGGGCCAGTCGAACGGGCGTGGATCTTGTCGTCGACCATGTGACCGAGCTTGAGGATGTAGGACGTACCCACGGTAATGGGCTCGCGGAACTCCTCGCCGGTACGGCCGTCAAACAGGCGGGTCTTTCCGCGCTCGTCAAGCTGGGTGACAAACTCGGGGCGCATGTGATCGCCAAAGGCAGCGGTGGCCTTGTTGAGCATATTCTTGTTGGCACGACGGATGACCTCGGCGATCTCGTCCTCCTTGGCGCCGTCGAAGACGGGCGTCGCGGTAAAGAACGGACCGGGGACGTACTTGTCGGAATCGGCATCCTCGGTATCCCAACCGCAGGCAGCAGCCCAGCCAAGGTGGCACTCGAGCAGCTGGCCGACGTTCATACGCGAAGGAACGCCCAGCGGGTTGAGGATAACGTCGATCGGGGTACCGTCAGCCATGTAGGGCATGTCCTCGACCGGCAGAACGTTACAGATAACACCCTTGTTACCGTGGCGGCCGGCAATCTTATCGCCCTGCTGGATCTTACGGCGCTGGGCGACGTAGACGCGCACCTGCTCGTTGACGCCGGGGGCCAGGTCGTCGCCGTTCTCGCGGCTAAAGCGGACGACGTCGATGACGCGGCCGTAAGCGCCGTGAGGCATCTTAAGGGAAGTGTCGCGAACGTCGTGAGCCTTGGCACCGAAGATGGCGCGCAGCAGGCGCTCCTCGGCAGTCAGAGCGCTCTCGCCCTTAGGGGTAACCTTGCCGACCAGGATGTCGCCGGGGCCGACCTCAGCGCCGATGCGGATGATGCCGTCCTCATCGAGGTTGGCAAGCATGTCCTCGGAGAGGTTCGGGATCTCGCGAGTGATCTCCTCGGGGCCGAGCTTGGTATCGCGGGCGTCGATCTCGTGACGGGTGATGTTGATGGTCGTCAGCAGGTCCTCGGCCACCAGGCGCTCGGACACGACGATACCGTCCTCGTAGTTGAAGCCTTCCCACGGCATGTAGGCCACGGTAAGGTTCTGGCCCAGTGCGAGCTCGCCGTGATCGGTCGAAGGACCGTCGGCCAGAGGCTCACCCTGCTCAACGGTGTCGCCGACGCGCACGAGCGGGCGGTGGTTGATGCAGGTGGACTGGTTGGAGCGCTGGTACTTGGCCAGGTGATACTCGTCCATGCCGCCGGCATGCTTGACGATAATCTTGGAGGCGTCGGCAAAGATGACCTCGCCGGCGTTCTTGGCCAGGGTGACCTCGCCAGAGTCCAGGGCGGCGCGACGCTCCATGCCGGTACCGACATAGGGAGCGGCGGGGTGAACCAGCGGCACGGCCTGACGCTGCATGTTGGCGCCCATGAGCGTACGCTTAGCGTCGTCGTGCTCGAGGAACGGGATCAGCGTGGCTGCGACGGAGAGCATCTGGCGCGGCGAGACGTCCATGTAGTCGACGTCCTCGACAGGCACGTCGGCGGGAGCGCCGAAGGAGCCGTCGAAGTCGCGGGTACGGGCGATCACGGAATGCGGACGGACGATCTTGCCCTCGGCATCGGTCGTGATGAACTCGTTGGTCTTGGGATCGAGCGGCGTGTTGGCCGGCGCGATAACGTGCTTCTCTTCCTCGTCAGCGGTCATCCAGTCGATCTGGTCGGTGGCAACGCCGTTCTCGACGCGGCGGAACGGGGCCTCGATGAAGCCATACTCGTTGACGCGGGCGTAGAGGGCAAGCGAGCCGATCAGGCCGATGTTGGGGCCTTCGGGGGTCTCGATCGGGCACATGCGGCTGTAGTGCGAGTTGTGAACGTCGCGGACGGCCGTCGGCACGTTGGTGCGGCGGCTGGAGCCCGACTTGTGGCCGGCAAGACCGCCAGGGCCGAGTGCGGACAGACGGCGCTTGTGGGTCAGACCGGTCAGGGGGTTCGCCTGATCCATGAACTGCGAGAGCTGCGAGGAACCGAAGAACTCCTTGATGGAGGCCACGATCGGGCGGATGTTGATGAGCGACTGCGGGGTAATCTCGTCGATGTCCTGGGAGCTCATGCGCTCACGGACGACGCGCTCCATACGGCTCATGCCGATACGGAACTGGTTGGCGACGAGCTCGCCGACGGTGCGGATACGGCGGTTGCCAAAGTGGTCGATGTCGTCAACCTTGAAGCCCTGCTCGCCGGCAGCGAGGGACAGAAGGTAGCGCAGCGTAGCGACGATATCCTCGTCGGTGAGCACCGTGACCTCTTCCTCGGTGGTGAGGTTGAGCTTCTTGTTGACCTTGTAGCGACCGACGCGGGCCAGGTCGTAGCGCTGCGGGTTGAAGAGCAGGCCCTCGAGCAGGCTGCGGGAAGCATCCACGGTGGGAGGCTCGCCCGGGCGCAGGCGACGGTAGATCTCGATAAGAGCATCCTCGCGGGTAAGGGCGGTATCGCGCTCGAGGGTGCGCTTGATCACATCGGAGTTGCCGAGCAGCTCGATGATGTCGTCGTTGGTGACGGCGATGCCAAGGGCGCGCAGGAACATCGTGGCGCTCTGCTTGCGCTTACGGTCGATGGAAACCATGAGCTGGTCGCGCTTATCGACCTCAAACTCAAGCCAGGCACCGCGGGACGGGATGATCTGAGCCTTGTAGATCTGCTTGCCCGAATCCATCTCGGAGCTAAAGTACACGCCCGGGGAACGGACGAGCTGCGAGACGACGATACGCTCGGTACCGTTGATGATGAAGGTGCCCTGATCGGTCATCATGGGGAAGTCGCCCATAAAGACGAGCTGCTCCTTGATCTCGCCGGTCTCCTTGTTGGTGAGACGGACGTCGGTCAGAAGCGGAGCCTGATAGGTCATATCCTTCTCGCGGCACTCCTCGACGGTGTGCGCGGGGTCGCCAAACTGATGCTCGCCGAAGGTAACCTCGAGAACATGGTTCTGGCTCTGGATGGGGCTGGATTCCTTAAACGCCTCACGAAGGCCCTCGTCCTTAAAACGCTCAAAGGATTCCCTTTGAACAGAGATAAGGTTGGGGAGCTCCATGGCCTCCGGGATTTTCCCGAAGCTGACGCGCTTGCGCTCAGTGGCAGTGTATGCGTAGGTCACCAGGTTTTTCCTCCTTCACGGAAATGCTCGGTGGGTTGGCGAGGCATAGCTTCGCCAGTTATCGCAACCTAATAGTTTATCAGGTACCGACCGTTGGGCAAGAAAAGCCTTGACGCGATTGAGTTTTTGGAGTAGCAAAGTTTTTCGACAGAAAATGCGCAGGTAGATTGGTATGCATCGAACACCTGTTCATATATTTTCTGTGAACAGAGTTGCTGATGCGCGTCGCTGAATGGCGGAATGGCGGCGAAGGCTGATCGGGCGGAAACTGCGTCCCGTTTTGAGGCCTCAAACTGGGTCGTAGTTTCCGATTGAGCCCCGCTTGGGAAACTGTATCCCGTCCTGAGCCGATATTCTGGGATGCGCTTTCCGCTAGGGTCCTCAGCCGGAAAGCGCATCCCAGAATTCGATCAAATTGTGGGTCGCACTTTCCGGAGCTAAGCGGCACTTCGCAAAAAAACGGGTGCAGACCGAAGTCCGCACCCGTAAGCGCTGTTTACTTGCGCATCAAGCCGCCGCGCTCGTCGATGGCATCCCAGAAGGCATCGGCAAAGCGAGGATCGCTTGCGGCCATAAGGGCGTTGGTGGCCATCCAGCCAGACGGGGTACCGGTGTCGTAGCCCGAGAGCGGGTCGATGACGACAGCGTACATAGCCTCGCGGTCGAGCGAGCGGGCCATGGCGTCAGTGAGCTGAATCTCGCCGCCCTTGCCGGCCTGCTGGTCGGCAAGCAGCTCCATGACCAGCGGGCTCAGCAGATAGCGTCCGACGATGTAAAGGTTAGAAGGCGCAGCCTCGGGAGCAGGCTTCTCCACCAAGCCGCCGATACGCCACACGGCGCCAGGCTCGGCATCGCCAACGCCCTCAGCGCCCTCGAGGGAGCCCACGCGCTCGCCGGCGATAACGCCATAGCGGCTGACCTCCTCGGGAGCACACGCGGCAACAGCGATAACCGAAGCGCCGCCATGCTCCTTGGAGACGGCAAGCATCTTGTCGCAAATGTCATGGTTGGGCACAACATAGTCGCCCAGAAGAACCAGGAAGTTCTCCCCCGCCACAGCATCGGCCGCCGAGCGAATGGCATGGCCGAGACCCTTGGGCTCGTACTGATAGCGGAAGTCGACCGGCATACCGCCAGCGTGGGCGACGGCATCGGCATAGGCGTTCTTGCCGCGCTCGCGCAGCAGGTTCTCGAGCGAACGGTCGGGCTGGAAGTAGCTCAGCAGCTCGGGCTTACCGGGAGAGGTAACGATGATGGCGTCGTCGACCTCCTCGGGGTCGAGTGCCTCCTCAACGACATACTGGATAACCGGCTTGTCGAGAACCGGCAGCATCTCTTTGGGCGTGCACTTAGTGCCAGGCAGAAAACGCGTGCCTAGACCGGCGGCGGGGATGATTGCCTTCATATTATTCAAGGATCCTTTCGCAGGCGCAAAGCGCCCCAAGCGTGCGACACGGCGGCCGCAGACCAAATTGCGATACCGAAGTATCTTACCGCCGGAGACATACGTCGCCGTAAGGCAAACGCAATTCTTCAGCAGGTCAACGCAAATTATTGCTCGAATGGTGCAATTTTATGCCCCAGCGGTAACGGGATTGGCACGGCGAAGACAGCGGTGTTCTGCGTGCCGAGCAATGGGAATGAGGGGCCAAAACAAAAAAGACGGGGCTCGCAATGCGAACCCCGTCTGCAAAGAAATCTGGCGAGAAAGCCTGATTACTTGAGGGTGACAGCAGCGCCAGCAGCCTCGAGCTTCTCCTTGGCAGCCTCGGCGTCCTCCTTCTTGGCGCCCTCGAGAACAGCCTTGGGAGCGCTCTCGACGACCTCCTTGGCCTCCTTCAGGCCAAGGTTGGTGAGCTCACGGACGGCCTTGATGACCTGGATCTTGTTGTCGCCGAAGCCCTCGAGCACGACGTCAAACTCGGTCTTCTCCTCGGCCTCAGCAGCGCCAGCAGCGGGAGCGGCGACAACAGCGGCAGGAGCAGCGGCGGAAACGCCGAAGGTGTCCTCGATAGCCTTAACGAGCTCGGAAGCCTCGAGAAGGGTCATTTCCTTAAGAGCATCGATGATCTCATCGGTGGTAAGCTTAGCCATTTCTAAGTCCTTTCGGTTTCCGTGTCTGTGCACGGAGATCAGTTAAAACACGGCGCGAATGCGCCAGGGGTGCGGCGTTGCCGCCGCGGGTGAAAACAGCGACTAGGCTGCCTTCTGCTCGGAGACCTGCTGGATCGAACGAGCGAGACCAGAGGAAACGCCGTTGACGCAGACAGCGATGTCGCGAGCGAAACCGGAGATGAGACCGGCGATCTGGCCGAGAAGCTGGTCCTTGGTGGGCAGCTCGGCGATAGCCTTAACATCATCAGCGGAAACGGCCTTGCCGTCGGAGATACCGCCCTTGATCTCAAGGACGCCCTTGGACTTAGCGGAGAAGTCCTTAAGGGTCTTAGCGGCCTCGACCGGCTCGGTCTCGTAGAACACATAAGCGACGGGGCCGGCGAGGATCTCGTCGAGCTCGGGCTGCTCCTGGTTCTTGAGAGCGATCTTGACCAGGTTGTTCTTGTAGACCTTCATCTCGGCGCCGCACTCGCGAAGCTGATGACGCAGCTCCTGAGCCTGCTTAACCGTCAGACCGTTGTAGTTGACGACGAACAGACCGGCATTCTCGGCGATACGGGACTCGATCTCTGCAACCTTGTCGATTTTGTACTGCTGGGGCATGAATTACACCTCCTCGAATTCTTTCCGGGCACGGTCCGCCACAAGGACGTGACGGGGGCATGTCCAAAAAGAAAGCCCCCGCGCTGCATGAGCGACGGGGGCGAGAAGACATATCTACTCGACCACCTCGGCTGGCGGGATGTCCCATTAAGCTCGCGGGCAATGCCCGTTTGCACCGGCTGTCTCTGGCAGCGGATTCGTGCGTGAACCGAAAGTATTATGGCGGGGACCCCGGCGTCGGTCAACGGAAAACCGGGCTGCACACAATTCCACCATCTCGGTCGCGCCGCCAAAGGCCAGGCGCAAGCTTTTCGCTCGGTCAGGTCCTGGGCTCGCACGAAGAGCACATTTAGTGCTCTTCGGCTCGTGCGGAATCTACGAAAAGCTTGCGCCTGGCCTTTGGCGGCGCGACCTGTGTTGACTTTGGGGCAGCCAGGGTTGCCGTTGGCCGACGCGCCCCACTCACAATCCTTATGTCGGTGGGCTGATGTGTTGCGTCCCTGATGGTTATAGGGTTGAGACGAAGGTGGACAGGCGGCGGAGGCCTTCGTCCAGATCTTGGTCGGAGACGCAGTAGCTTAAGCGGACGTGGCCTTCGGTGCCGAAGCAGTCTCCGGGGACTAGGGCTACGTTGGCTTCTTTGATGGCTTTGATGCAGAAGTCTTCGCTTGTTAGGCCGAATTGTTTGATGCTGGGGAAAGCGTAGAAGGCGCCGGCTGGTTCCACTACGTCGAGGCCCATGGTGTCTAAGGCTGCGAGCACGCGTTCGCGGCGAGCTCGGTAGACTTTGAGCATGGGGGTTGGGTCGACGGTCAGGGCTCGGGCTGCGGCGTCCATCTCAAAGGAGACGGCGCTTGATACTAGGTATTGGTGAGCTTTTGCGATCTCGGCGATGACGGGGGCTGCAGCTGCGAGCCAGCCCAAGCGCCAGCCGGTCATAGCCCATGGCTTGGAGAAGCTCTCGATGACCACCGTCTGCTCGCGTAGCTCCGGGTGGCGCTGGGCAAAGCGCTCATAGCCATCCACATAGACCAGGCGGTTATATACGTCGTCGCAGATTACGTAGATGCCCGCTTGCTCTGCCACGTGTGCCACGGCGTCGAGCGATGCCGCGTCGAGGATACAGCCCGTGGGATTGTTGGGCGTGCAGATGACGATGGCCTTAGTCGCCGGCGTCACGCAGGCGCGAAGCGCGTCCTCGTCAATCTGGAATTGCACGGGCTCCGTATCCAAGAAGACCGCCTTGGCATGGTTGGCCACGACGATGCTCTCGTACAGACCAAAGGCTGGCGTGGGGATAATAACCTCGTCGCCGGGGTTGAGCATGGCCATAAATGTTGCCGACAGGGCCTCGGTCGCGCCGTCGGTTAGGATGACCTCGTCGGCCGAAAACGTAAGGCCCGCGTCTCCCATGTAGGTAGACAGCGCCTCGCGCAGGGCGGGACGGCCGTTGTTGGGTGGATAGTGCGTGTCACCGCGGCCCAGCGCGGCGGTCGCCTCGGCGCTAATCACATCGGGCGTGGGAAAATCGGGCTCGCCAAGCGCGAGCGCGATGCACCCCGGGTGCTGGGCGGCGAGCGCGTTGATCCGGCGAATGCCGGAGGGCTTGAGCGTGGCAAGCGAGGTGTTCATGGGCAGTCGCATGGCATTCCTTTCGTAAGGGTTGCACTAGGATAGCGCGCCCGCGCGCCACCAGACGGTGTAACCTAAACGGAAACCAACCGGAAAGGAGGCGGCATGGAGACAACTGCGCGCGGCGATGTACCAAAAACGTTGCAAACCATTGCATATATCAGTATTCCCGAGAGCGCCGATCTTGAGTTTTTGCTTTGGGACCTGCAGGATGCCATCGCCGCCTATGCTCAGCTTTCCGGCACCGCGCTCCCCCGTTCGGTCGACTTGGAGGCGGATGATGCCGGTGTTATCGATGGCATGGTGTTCGCTGTTGATGATGCATTTGATGATGAGGCGATGATCGCTGTCGAGCAGATACTCGATCGCTTCGGGGATACAGAGACACGCGTCTACGCCGTCGTTCTTGCTGGGTCCGAGGACGCCGAACGGGCACGCGAAACCGCCATGCGGCTGCGCCGGGCCTGTCGTCTACGCGACCTGCCATGGTGCGGTGGCGTTGTCATCTGCGCCGGCAGCGGTATTGCGGCGCTTCGCCACTCCCCGCGTATGGGCCTCTTACGCCGGCCATTTTCCGAAGCGATGGATAAGCTTGTAGGCGCCGTGCGCATGGGCTGCTCCATAGAGCATGCGCAGCTGCTTGGCGGCGGCGAGGCCGATAGCGTCGATGTCGACGGCATGGTGCGCGTCAAGCCCGCCGTGCCCGCACCAATCTGGCATGCCATCATCAAACGCCTCGGCGCCCATGCTCAATAAAGGATCTAGATTACCGTGCGGTCCAGTCAACCGCCTCGCGCCAGCGCTCGACAAGCCGCTCCAGGCGCCAGGCCGCGTTAGCGGGACTAGTTGACGGCAACACGACAGCGGACAGACCCGTCCGCTCCTGTAGATAGCGCTTATAGAGGCGCCCCGCCGTACCTCCGTTGCATACCACCCGCTCGATGGGCGCAGCTCCAGTGATGCGTTCGATATATGCCGGCACAACGTTTTTGATGCTCGCGTCGCTCGACCCCTTAACGTCGCAGCTCTCGACCACATCCCACAGGGCCAAGCCACCGTTCAACAGCATGGATCGCTTGGCGGCAATAGAGGCGTCGAGCGTCGCGGGCTCGCCGCCCACCAAAGGGTCGCCCTCGTTGGGTGGTACAGGCACACCAAGGCACGCGGCCATCACGCGCCAAAAGCGGTTCTGAGGGTTGCCGTAATAAAAGGCATTGGCGCGCGAAAGCACCGAGGGAAACGACCCGAGCACCAAAACGCGCGAGTGCTGGTCAAACACGGGCTCAAACCCATGCTCAATATGTTGATAGCCCTCGTCTGACGCCGCCATGGCCTAGGCCCTCAACAGATAGCGCACCTCGTAGGGCGCAAGTTCAAGCGCACCCGTCAGCTCGACCGTGGGTGCTTCGTCGGCAAGTAGGTCGACGAAGGAGCCGTTGAGTTCGCCGGCTCCAAAGGTATAAGGCTCGTTCACGGCATTGACCGCCACGAGCACCGTCGCGTCGTCGCAGGCGCGCTCGAACAGCAGCTGTTTGTTCTGAATCGCCACGTTGCGGTACGCGCCGTAGCTGAGAGCGCGTGCCGCCGCGTCGTCGGCCAAGCGCAGGTGCGCAAGCTGTGTGATGAAGGCCGTCAGCTCGTTGGGCGCAGGCTCATCGAGCGCAGGGCGCAGCGCCCAGTCGCCATCGGGGCCGCCCTTTTCGCCAGCAATTCCCCACTCGCTGCCATAGTAGATGCACGGGATGCCCGGCATACCAAAGAGCATGCCATAGGCGGGACGCAGGCACGACTTGTCGGTGAGGATGCTCGCCAGGCGTGGCACGTCGTGGTTGTCGACAAACGACAGCAGGTGCTTGCCGCGGTAGATGCACCACGGGTCGCCGCCAAACTGACGGTGCAGCGAGTGGGCGATCTCGAACATGTTGATCGAGTTAAAGCTGGAGTACAGTCCCTTGTAACACTCGTAGTTGGTGCAGGAGTCGAGCATCTCGTCGTTGACGATCTGGTTGTAGTCACCGTGGAGCGTCTCGCCGATCAGCACAAAGTCGGGCTTGAGCTCACGGGCAAAGGCGTGCAGGCGGCGCATAAAGTCGCGGTCGAGCATATAGGCGACGTCCAGGCGCAGACCGTCGACGCCAAAGACATCGGCCCAACGGCGCACGGACTCGAGCAGGTAATCGACCACGGCGGGGTTTTGCAGGTTGAGCTTCACGAGCTCAAAATGGCCTTCCCAGCCCTCGTACCAAAAGCCGTCGCCGTAGCACGAGTCGCCGTCAAAGCTGATGTGGAACCAGTCCTTGTAGGGCGAGTCCCACTTGCGCTCCTGCACATCGCGGAAGGCCCAAAAGCCGCGACCGACGTGGTTGAAGACGGCGTCGAGCACCACGCGGATGCCGTGGGCATGCAGCGTCTCGCACACGGCGGCAAAGTCGGCATCCCCACCCAGGCGACGGTCGATGTGGCGCAGGCTGCGCGTGTCGTAGCCATGGCTATCGGACTCGAGCGGTGGGTTGATGAGCACAGCGCCAATACCGAGTTTTCGCAGGTAGTCGGCCCATTGGGCGATTTTCATGATGGGGGCATCGGGGTTGGGCGCGTCGTTGGCAGCCTGGGCAAGCGCATCCTCGGCAACGGGCGCGGCGTTTTCGCGCGGAGCTCCACAAAAGCCCAGCGGATAGATCTGATAGAACGTCGTCTCGTATGCCCACATAGCAACCTCCCGGTAAGCTCAACACAACGACATCCATTGTATGCCCGGCTTGCATCCTCTTCCCCAAAATAAGTTGCGGTGGAATAGTTCCTGCTTGGGCCTTCAGAGGCCTTAAACAGGAACTATTCCACCGCAACTGATGAGGGGACGTGATTAGGCGACGGGCTTTGCGCGGCGTATGGCCGGGAACATCACCGTGATGGCGAGGATGACGCCCACGACGGTAATCGCCCCGCCCACGAAGCCGATCCAGGCGATACCGGGGCCCGAAACCACGGCGCCGCCGATCGCGGTGCCCGTGCCGATACCCAGATTAAACAGGCCCGAGAAGATCGACATGGCGACAGCCGACGAATCCGCGGGCGTGTACTTGATAAGCTCGGCCTGGAATGCCACGTTAAAGGCCGTGGCGCAGCAGCCCCACAGCACGCAGACGGCAAGCACTGCTGCGAGCGACGATGCGGCCGAACCTATGAGCAGCAGGGCCGCTGGCACGCCGGAGAGCGTGATAGCCAAAAACGGGAAGCGGTGCCCGTCGAACAGGCGGCCAAACAGCCAGCTGCCCACCAGACCGGAGCAGCCAAACGCCGTCAGCGTCATGGTAATGGCGCCCGCGTCGACGTGCGCGACCTGCGCCAGGAAGGGCTCGATATAGCTGTAGCCTGTGTAATAGCCGGTCGCCATAAAAACCGTGACCGCGTAGAGCGCGATGAGGAACGGGCTCTTGAGCAGCTCGGGCAGCTGTTTGACGGCAAAGCGCTCTCCCGCCGGCATGGCCGGGAACACCGCGGCCTGGTACACCACCGCGGCGGCAGAAAAGGCCCCGACCACGGCAAACGTCATGCGCCAGCCCACGGCCAGGCCGATGGCGCGGCCGATCGGCAGGCCAAAGATCTGTGCGATGGACGAGCCCGTGGCGATCATGCTGATGGCGAGCGCCCCGTGACGGGCGTCGACCAGGCGCGAGGCCATAATCGAGGCGACCGACCAGAACACGGCATGTGCGCAAGCGACCACCAGGCGTGCGCAGACCAAAATAGGATAGGTGGGCGCCACGGCGGACAGGAACTGACCCAGAGAGAACACGGCGAGCACGCCGAGCAGCATACGCTTGAACTCAAAGCGCGAGGCAAACACCATAAGCGGCAGCGACAGCAGCATGACGCCCCAGGCGTAGACCGAAATCATGATGCCTGCCTGGGCCTCGGTGAGCGAGAACGATACGGCAATATCAGTCAGAAGGCCGATGGGCATGAACTCCGATGTGTTGAACACGAACGCGCAGCAGGCGAGCCCGATAAGCGGGAGCCACTGCTTGAGCGAGATGCCATCTTGTCTTGCCTGAGTCATGTAGGAAACCTCTCCGATTGTCTTGGGCGGTGGGCGATTATAGCAATGAGAAGTCTATAAATGCGCAATAAAAGAATTCTTGGAAAACGATCGTTAACAGACGGCGCGCCAATTCCGCTTAGAAAGTAAGGTGTGCAGGAACTCAATGTCGAAAACGCGGCTTCATCTTCGGGCTATCGCGCCTGCTCGGATACGCACAAGGACACCCCCATGAGCACGTCAATTTCGAGCCAACTCGCAACCGCACAATGAACTAGCAAAAGCAGCATATAAGCAAACGCCCCATAATAAAGTCCCTCATGTACAAGCGACGTCACTGAAAGTGCCGACGGCAGCGCCGCACTCGAAACTACCCATCCGACAAGAACAGGGATAGCGCAACTTGCAACCAGATTCCATGTCACCAGCAGCATTGCGGGACGCGCGATTTCTCTGCAGGAGGAACGAAGCGCCGTGACCGAACGCATGATGTAGCGTGGTGCAAACCGAATGCCTCGTAGTCCCCTCTGCCCCACGTCCGCATCTTCAATTAACACGAATACGAACGACGCGGAAAGAAGCGTCACGATTACTGCCACCACAAGCGAGCACAACACCCCGAGCTGACTGCTCGCAAGCGAGGCAAAGACTACAATTGCCGATAAAATCAAGTGAACCAAATAAATTAGCAGCGCCCCAGAAATCTGGAGGGGAACCGTCGAGGCCAAAAGGTAAACCGAAGGGGTTCGAGCCGGTTGCAGCGTCTTTTTGGACCGGTCGACGGCAAAAAACGAAAAAGCCACATTCGATAGAAGCAGGTTTAAAAAGGCTGCGACCACAGTGCAAATAAGCGTAATGGACGGATCGATATAGGCGAGCTCAGTTGCAACGTTTGATACACCAAGTTGAAGCACGCTCATAACAAACAAGGGGATATATAACGCCATCGTGCAACCACTCCGGCATCCCTTCGCCCGATCGCCCGATTCCAGAAAGACATTGAAGTTCTCTCGCAAGTTCACTCTATACCCGTTTTCTTACTAGGCAGGGCGAACGGGCGCCAATATAAACGCCGGTCCGCCCATCCAAAATTTCTAGTTTTAACGTCCAGACTAGTCTGTCCAGCCGTCGATGTAGTCGCGGTTAAGCTCAAAGTACTGCGCGGCGATATCTTTCGCCAAGGAGTACGAATTAACGAGCGGGTGCATCGCGAGGCCCTCGACAATGTCGCGCTTCGATCGGTTAACGATGCCACGCGCCACGGTGCGCTCGTAGTACTTGACGCGACGAATCAATTCGAGGTTTCCCGCGGGCACAGAATCGGCTTCGACGCGATGCGGTACGCAGCCATCGGTGGAGATATCGCACGTTGACTCAATGACATCTGTATCGAGAAGACCGGGGATGGCGCCATTGTTGGGGGTGCACAGGATCATCTGCTGCGTCTTGCCAGAGCGGGCAATATCCATGAAACGGAGCGCGACACCTGCGTATCCGCCAGCATCTTTGCCGTACACGTCAAACGTCCACGGCTTGTCGCGATGAATACCTGTCTCGGCCGCCATGTAGTTGTTTTCTCGCATTCCATACCACTTCTCAAAGCACGCGAGGCCTTTTTCGAAGTCGTTCTCAATATCGATAGATGCAAGCTCGCTCGTCATTTCTCGATTAATTTCTTCGATTAGTTCGCCGCGCGTCTGGGGCGAAGAGAGAACGTTGGCAACGGCGCGCTCGCGATAGTAGAAATAGTATAAGTACTCATTTGGCACGCTTTCGCGATTTAGGACGAGGTCCTTCTCGAAGAACCTAAGATCTGTATGAGCATATGCCCCGTCGTCGTGGATCAAGTCGGGCATGATGTCCTCGCCGTCAACCGTCACATTGCGGAAGAACGAGAGGTGATTGAGTCCATAGCACTCGCCCTGAACCGATGCAGGATCAACGCCTTTATACTCGGCAAACTGATGCAACATGCCCGAGGGGGCATCGCAAATGCCATATGTAAAATCATAGCCCATATCACGTAGGGCCTGAGATACGACGCCAGCGGGATTAGTAAAGTTAAACACCTTGACGTCCGGCTTTGCGTACTTCTTGATCAACTCGCAATACGAAGCAAGCGCAGGGATGGAACGCATGGCAAAAGACACGCCGGCTGCGCCAGTCGTCTCTTGGCCAAGAACCCCATGTGAAAGGGCAATGCGCTCATCGCGAACGCGCATATGGTCCCCTCCGACGCGAATCGTCGTGATCACGTAATCGGCGTCCTTAACGGCCTCGACTGCATCGCCCGTCAGTGAAAAATTAAGCGCGGGGCAAAGCATGCCCGAGACATGGGCGGCAAGGCCACCGTAGATGCGCAGCTTCTCGGGATCATTGTCCATAAACACAAGTTCGTCGATTCCAAGCGATGACGCCTGCTGGGCTATGCTCTTTGCCAAAAACATGGAGCGGACGCCACCGCCGCCTATGACCGTAAGTTTCATATCGAAACCCCCAATTAGCACATTCAATATTGCATGGTTCGCCTGTGTTTGGATATTGTATCCAGCATGGAGGGCCGCTTCCCGCCCCGGCTGCAAGGCGGGAAAGGAATTCCCCAAGGAGTTATTATTTACGCAACGGAAGCGGCCACACACGTCCGGCGGGAAGGGGCACCGATGGTTGATAAAAAGCAGATTTCCAAGCTCTACTCAGCCGCAAAGCTATCCGAAACCGAGCAAAGCGTACTCGAATACCTGCTCAACAATATCGACACCCTCGATGATATTGGTATAAAACCCGTCGCTATGGCATGCTTTACCAGCATGACGACAGTCATCAGGCTTTCGAAAAAGCTCGGCTACCGTGGCTACCGCGAAATGATGTACGATCTCAAGCACCTTCATCATGTCTCCCGCGAAATGAATCAATCACTCAAAGACAGTAGCGTCCACTTCGTATGCCACACCGGAGATGTAGACGTATTCATCGCCGCCCTGCATCGCAACAGAATGATCGGAGTAAACGGAGAGGGCTTCTCACGCATCGTTGCGCAGTACATGGCGACCAAGCTCGTTGGACTTGGCTTTTTGGCCGTCATACAGGACTTCCTAGAAACCGATCAGTTTGTCGAATCCAACCGAAATACGCTCAGCTGCATGATGCTCATATCCAAATCGGGCCAGACAGAAGCCATCCTGGAAACCGCAAGGGCATGCCACGACGCGGGCATTACGACCCTCGCGTTTACCGGCAACGAAGACAGCGAGCTCGCCAAGACGGCAGACGCGATCTTTACGATACACGACGATCACCCAATGGACCTTAAGAACGTTAAGCCTAACTGCTTTACCGGAAGTTGTATTCTCGCATTCGAAGAACTATTGAGTATCTGCCTTGACAATCTAAAACAAGAAGGCTTGGCCCCCTAAATCATGCGATAGGAAGCCAAGCCCTGGAATTGCGCTATGCAATTGCAAACCACTTGCGCGTTTTACTCGTCACCGAGAACGTCGTGCACCTCAGAAGCGACTTCGCCGACACGAGGACCGTAAATGACCTGGATTGCCTTGTCGCTCAGGCGGATAACGCCCATAGCTTCAAGATTCTTGGTGAACACCTCGTCGTCTGCAACCTTAGAACCATCCTTGACAATCACGCGAAGACGTGAGATGCAGTTGTCAAGATCATCAATGTTGTCGGCTCCACCAAGCGCTTCGACAATGCCAACAGCAAGCGCGCTGTCCTTGGTCGCATGGCCCTGGACTGCCTTCTTGGGAGTGCTACCAGACTCGCCCTTTGCCTCAGCGGCCTTTGCCTCGAACTCGGCTCTGCTGTTGATCAACTCAATATCGTCACCATCATCTCGACCGGGCGTCTTGATATCGAACTTAGTAATAAAGAACCGGAAGAGGAAGAAAGCTGCCAGGAAAAAGGCGGGAAGCAGAATAAGGTACGGAAGCAGATTAAGCTTCTCGGGGCGGAATAAGAATGGGATCAGGTCCTTGATATTTCCCTGGTACACCGAAACGCCCATTGCCTCCGAGAGAACTTCACCCAGTCCAGAAAGCGGAGCATAAACGCCAAAGTAGAGCCAGGGGGCGGCAAACAGGAACGTAAAGAGAATCGGCTCCGTAACGCCAAAGAAAACAGTCGAAATCACTGTGGGGATTAAAAGACCGGCAACCTTCTTACGGTTCTGGGGCTTGGCACAAGACCACATAGCAAGAGCGATACCCGGGAACAATGCGTAATCGTTAATGCCATAGCCAGCCATGAAAGCCCTAACCAAGAGCTTGTCGCTGCTGGGAGAAGCGAGCTGTGCAAGCTGAATGGCGCTATTGCCCACCACGCGCGTTCCATCGACGACCATGGAGCCGCCAAGCTCAGTCCAATACATGGGCGTCTCGAGCAGCGGATGCAAGCCAAACGGCACAAGGCTCTCGAGCACCCAGCGATAGACAAACGTACCGAACAGACCGGAGCCTTTCACGAACGTCGCAATACCCGAAAAGCATCCACCGATGACGGGCCAGACGAAGTACATGATGCCGCCCAGGATGCCACCGGCGATCAGCGATACAATGGGGACCGTTCGACTACCCGCAAAAAACGCTAGCGCCGTTGGAAGCTTGGTCTTGTAAAAACGGCCGGTGATCCAGGCGACCAGGCAGCCCACGATAATGCCGCCAAAGACACCAGAGCTGTAGCCAAAAAAGCCGAGCGAGGTAGTGTAGAGTGCGGACTGCTCACTCGCCTGAATGGACGTAAGGCCGACGGCCTGAAGAGCTTCCACCGTTGTATTGTCGGCAGCCAAGCCAGCTGCTCCAAGCAGAATCTCAACCGTCTTGAGCATGGTGAGATAACAAACAAGGGCAGAAAAGGCAGCCCAGCCCTTCTCTTTGCGAGACAAGGAGAAGGCGCAGCCGACGGCAAACAAAACACCGAGGTTTCCAATGATTACCTCGCCGAGACCCTTAAATACCGAGAAGAACGTAAAGAGCGGCGAAGCGGCATACCAATCCCAATTAACGCCAAGGGACACAAGGGTCAGTTCGGTCGTAAAAACGCTACCGATACCCAAAAAGAGACCGGAAATGGCAATGAGCGTAATCGGAACGAGCATTGCCTTTCCGAACGATTGGAATTTTTCTTTCATCAATTCCCTCCTCAATGATCCTCTATAAACGACTATCGCGCCCCACGTCCCCACACAGGCGAAACGGAAGACATGTTCGGCAATAGAAGCAAGGTGATTGTAGAAAGGGGTACACAAAATGCGCATCGACATCGCGCAATACGGTTAAATCGACCGACGATTGCAAGTATTTACGAATCCGTAAACGGCAGCAAATCGGCAGCGAACGGCAATCTGCAGCGTAGGACAGTCCCCGCGGGCCGACAATTGCCGGAATTTTGGCTCATATTTATTGAATTGTTGCTCGCCCAAAAGCGCGGAGCATCAACGCACCCCTAAGCCAACCCCAGCAATATGCCCGCCGAATGCACGACAAACGCCACGATCCAGGCGACCGTCACCTGAAACGCGAACACGGCAACGGCATAGCGCGCGCCCAACTCGCTCTTGACGGCACCGATTGCCGCCACGCAGGGCGGGTACAGCAGCGTAAAGACCAAGAACACGTAGGCGGTAAACGGCGAAAACATGGTCGACAGCGCCGCGGGTGACGTTGCATCCAAAAGCACGGTGAGGGTCGAGATGACGCTCTCCTTGGCGATAAGTCCGGTGACGAGCGCCGTGGATGCACGCCAGTCGCCAAAGCCAAGCGGCGCCAACGCCGGCGCGATGATGCTACCCAGACCGGCAAGTAGACTCTGCGACTGATCGGCGACCACATTAAAGCGGATGTCAAACGTCTGGAGGAACCAGATGACCACGGTGGCGGCAAAGATGATGGTAAAGGCCTTGGTAATAAAGTCCTTGGCCTTATCCCACGCCAGCATCACCGTCGTCTTGATGCTCGGCAGGCGGTAATTGGGAAGCTCCATGATAAACGGCACCGGGTCGCCCTTAAATGCCGTGCGGTTGAGCACCAAAGCCGCGATGCAACCGACCGCAATGCCAATCAGATAGAGCGAGACCATGGCTGGGACCGTCGCCTGCGGGAAGAATGCTCCGCACAGCAAGCCGTAAACCGGCAACTTGGCCGAGCAGCTCATGAACGGTGTGAGCATGACCGTCATCTTGCGATCATGCTCGGATGGGAGTGTACGGGTCGACATGATAGCCGGCACGGTGCAGCCAAAACCGACGAGCATGGGCACAAAGCTGCGGCCCGACAGGCCAAAGCGACGCAGCACCTTATCCATGACAAAGGCCACGCGCGCCATGTAGCCGGAGTCTTCCAGAATGGAGAGGAACAAGAAGAGCACGACGATAATCGGCAGGAAGGTCAGCACGCTGCCCACGCCCGTAAGCACGCCGTCGACAGCCAGCGAGCGCACCACGTCGTTGGTTCCGAACGCCTTGAGACCCGCATCGGCCGAGGCGATGATGACAGCGATGCCGTCCTCCATAAGTCCCTGCAACGCCGCGCCGATCACGCCAAACGTCAGCCAAAAGACGAGGCCCATGATCACCAGAAACGCCGGGATGGCCGTGTAGCGACCCGTCAGGATGCGGTCGATCTTAACGGAGCGCACGTGCTCGCGGCTCTCGTGCGGCTTCACCACGCAGCGCCCGCACACGTCGCCGATAAAGCTAAAGCGCATATCGGCCAGCGCGGACAGGCGGTCGGTGCCAGCCTCGCCCTCCATCTGGGTAATGATGTGCTCGATAGCGTCAAGTTCGTTGCGATCCAGGTGAAGTGCCTCGGTCACCAGCTCGTCGCCCTCAACCAGCTTGGTCGCCGCAAAACGCACCGGAATGCGGGCCGTCACGGCATGGTCCTCGATCAGGTTGGCAATGCCGTGGATGCAGCGATGCAGCGCACCGCCGTCCGGGCCATCGGGCACGCAGAAGTCCAGGCGACCCGGGCGCTCGCGGAACCGCGCCACATGCAGAGCGTGATCCACCAGCTCGCCGATACCCTCGTTGCGGGCAGCGCTAATGGGGACAACAGGCACGCCCAACAGGCTCTCGAGCAGGTTGACGTCCACGGCGCCGCCGTTGGCCGTCACCTCGTCCATCATGTTGAGCGCGATGACCATGGGGCAGTCGAGCTCCATAAGCTGCAGCGTCAGGTAGAGGTTGCGCTCGATATTGGTGGCATCGATGATGTCGATGATGGCGTCGGGATGCTCGTCAAGGATGAATTGACGGCTGACAATCTCCTCGCCCGTGTACGGCGACAACGAATAGATGCCGGGCAGGTCGGTAACGCTCGCCTCGGGGTGGTTACGGACAGTACCGTCCTTGCGGTCGACCGTCACGCCGGGAAAGTTACCAACATGTTGGTTGGAACCCGTCAGCTGGTTGAACAGCGTGGTCTTGCCGCAATTTTGGTTGCCGGCGAGGGCAAAGTGCAGCGGCGCGCCCTCGGGCACGGCCGTTTTTGCCGCGCGGGGCGAATACGTCCCCTCACCGAGCGCCGGGTGCTCCGTCGTGCCGATTGCGGCGTTAACGCGCGGGCTCGTATCGGTGTCGTGAATACCCACGAGCTCAATGCGAGCAGCATCGTCTTTGCGCAGCGTCAACTCGTAGCCACGCAGGCGAATCTCGAGCGGGTCGCCCATGGGGGCGTACTTCATCATGGTGACTTCGGTGCCCGGCGTTAAGCCCATGTCCAAAATATGCTGTCGGAGTGCCTGATCGTCCGATGCCACCGATGCGACAACGGCGTCCTTTCCAATCTCGAGTGTATCGAGCTTCACGTCCGTGTTCCTCCCCCGACGCCCACAGGGCGTTGCATTTATGTTCACCATTGCTAACCGTTTGCCATGGCTAACCAATTTTAACCATGCATGATAGCGCGAACATGCAGCGACGTTCAATCAACAGATTGTTGCAATGGGGACAGATCGCTTTGCCCAATAGATGCGATGCGGAACAACCAGGCGCGGGAGGGGATTCCGGGACACGGTTTCCCAGACGGCACCCTTTCGGAAACCGCACCCCACTATTCAGGCGAATTCCGGGATGCAGTTTCCCGATGGGGGCTCCTGGGGAAACTGCATCCCACTCCGAAACGCTAAAACGGGATGGGCTTTCCGACTGAGGTCTCTAGCGGAAACTGCGTCCCGGAATAGGCGCTCAGACTGGGACGTATTTTCCCGATCGAGCCCCTCGGGGAAACTGCGACCCGGAATCTGTGCCCGAAACGGGACGTGGTTTCCCCGAGGACCGAAACAGCCGCCCGCCCCTCGTCAAAATCATCCGCTTTCCTCCGTTGTATGCGGAACATCCAAGGAGTGTCCCAGAGTGCCGGCAATAGGAACGTCCCCAGCTGCCGGCAGCATTTCACCGCAACTGCAAAAACCCGCGCAGGCAACCGTAGTCACCTGCGCGGGTTTAGTGGGCGCTCACAAAGGTGCGTTACAGAGGCCCACGTCAGTTATGGATTACCGAACGGCACCGGCACGCGATGCCTCAGTCGGCTTACCAAGCGATGAAGCTTGCCGCAGTCCTAGACAATCGGCGCAATGCCGGCAAAGTGCAGATACAGCGAAATAATTGCCACGACAATGACCACCGCTGCGATCAGCTTGTCGTGCAGATGCGGAAGCACCGGCTTACCGCGACCTCGCTCGCCCAGCATATAGACGGGAATGGCCGGAGCAAAAAGAATCGTCGTGATCATAACGCCCTGAAGACCCGTCGACCACACCAGGAACAATGTGTAGATAAAGCCGAGCGTACCGAAGAAGCGGGCTTTGCCGACGCTGGGCGCATGCGGCCCGTCCAGATGCTCGTTCTTCCAGCCAATCACCATGTAATAGGCAGCCGAGCAGACATACGGAACCAGAATCGTGTTGACTGCGCAGCTATAGAAGAACTGGTAGGTGCTCGCCGCCACATACGACACGATCAAGAAGAGCTGCGTGATGCCGGAGCTCACAAGAACCGTTACCACCGGGGCGTCGTGCTTGTTCGTCTTGGCAAACGCCAGAGGGAAGGATCCCTGGCGCGCCGCCTCGAACGGCGTCTCGGACGCAATGATGACATAGCCCAGCAGCGCGCCGACCAGCGAAAGGATAACGCCAAGGTTTACGATGGCAGCGCCAACCGGACCGATTGCACACTCGAGAATTCCCGCCATGGAGGGCGTTGCGAGCTGCGCCATCTCCTCGCGCGGCATAATGCCGAGTGACAGCATCGAGATGATCAGATACAGCGTAAATACAGCCGCAAATCCGAGCGCCGTCGAGCGGCCGACGTCACGCACGTACTTTGCACGGCCCGAGATAACGACAGCGCCCTCGATGCCCGTGAAGACCCAGACAAGGGCGATCATGGTCGAGACAACCTGCTCGCCAAAGCCAGGACCAGCCGGCTCTCCCCAGAAGTTGTCCATAAAGATATCGACGTTGAACTTACCCAGGAGCACGATGCTCAGCACAAAGAGCCCCAGCGGCACCAGCTTCGCCAACGTGACGATAGTGTTAATGCCCGCAGCCTCCTTAACGCCACGAAGCACAAGGACGGTAAGGAACCACAAAAACGCGCTGGCGCAGACGATGGAAAGCAGGTTGTTACCCGCACCAAACGCAGGGAAGAAATAGCCCAGCGCGCTAAACAGCAAGAGCGCAAAGCTCACGTTGGAAAGACATGCGCTGATCCAGTAGCCCCAGGCGGAGTTGAATCCAATGTAATCGCCAAAACCGGCCGCAGCGTATGCATAGATGCCGCCGGTCAGGTCGGGACGGGCCTGAGACAAACCGTTGAACACCATCATCAGCGCAAAGACGCCAATAAAACAAATTCCCCACGAGACGATAACCGCACCGGTATTTGCCCCGCCTGCCGCCATATCACCGGCAAGCGAAAAGATACCGCCACAAATACTGGCGGTAATGACCATCATGGTCAGACGAAAGAGATCGAGGCCATTAGGGTCGATAATCTCGTCGTTTTGAGCTTTAGAGGCCATTGTATGTGCACCCCCTTCATCATGTGATCGAACGAAAGATGGCCCGGACGTCCCGAATCGGGTGCCGGGCCATCGGTCAAGCGATCATCAGACTGTTACAGCTATCGCGTTAGAAGCGCAGCGACAGGCAAGAAAGGCCGCCGTCGACCTTGCGATACTCGGAGGTATCGACGACGAGCGTCTTGTAGCCCAGATCCTGCACGGCCTTGAGCACGGTCGGATAGCCCTCGGCGACGATGACCGTACCGTTGACCCAGATGCAGTTGGCGCCGTAAGCCTCGTCCTCGGGCACGACGATCTTGTTGTACTGGGCAAAGTCGGGCTTATCGATGAATTCACCAGAGACGAGCATGTTGTTGTCCTCGATGTAGTTGACGCCCGTCTTGAGGTGTAGGACCTCCTCCAGCGGAACCTCGGAACCCTCGAGGCCCCAGCCCTCGAGAATCTCACAGAACTGGCGGATGCCCTCTTCGTTGGTGCGAGCGGAGCGACCGACGTAGAAATGGTCGCCGACCATCATGACGTCGCCGCCGTCGAGCGTACCCGGAGAAACGATGTGCTTGACATGCTCGTCGTCAAAGAAGCGACGGACGGCCGGTTCGATCTCGTCCTTCTCGCCGTTGCGGCTGTCGGCACCGGGGTTGGTAATGATGGCGCCGCAGCGAGTGATGACGGCCGGATCCTCGACAAAGCAGCTGTCGGGATACTGCTCGAGCGCCGGCAGCACCGACACGTCAACGCCGCACTGCTCGAGCGCATGCTCGTAATCGTAATGCTCCTCGATGGCGCGCTCGTAGATGGGCTGGCCAAGCTCGGGGGCACTCGTGATGCCATTGCTCAGGGACTTGCCGGGACGACGGATGATGACGTGGCTGAACTTGGTCATGGTGATCCTCCTTGGATCTCTTAGCAGAGAGCGGGACTTCTTTGCGCCCGCCTTCCTTTCGATAGCTTTATCTTAGGGCGGTTTTCCTATTTTGTATATTGTATACAATCCCGAACGGTAGGTATTCATCGGTAAGCGTATTCTCACCTATCGGTGCAAATTAGCGCGATTTAGCTGGTCGTTCTATAATTCAACTGAGCTATTCAAGCGAAACGTATTTAATTTTGAAAATATACAGTTAAGGAACACAAGCTCATGGAAACGCTCAGAAGACCCTTGAAGGATCATGTATACGACTATATTTCGAGCCGCATAGATGCCGGCGAGCTTTCGGCTGGCGACCGCGTGAGCGAGCAAGCGATCTGCGATGCCATGGGCGTGTCGCGCACGCCGGTTCGCGAGGCGCTCATTCAGCTGGCAAGCGATGGCTACCTGGACAATCTCCCCCGTCGCGGATTCCGTGTCCGTGGGTTCGATCAACAAAACGCCGTTGAAGTCTTTGAGATTATGGGGCCGCTCGATGGGCAGGCGGCATACCTCGCCTGTCCCCTCCTGACAAAAGAGGACATCATGCAGCTGAAGTTTTTGGTTGGGTCCATGGACCTTGCGATCCAAGGCGGTCTTATCCGAAAGTACGACGACATTCAGCGAGACTTTCATCTGACGTACTTCAACCGCTGCGGCAACGATCGTCTACGCGATATGATTTCGCAGCTCGAGCGCTGCTTTATCAAACGCGATTACGAGACTGTCGATCAAGAGACGGCGTGCAAGCTGCTCGATAAAGCCAATGCCGAACATGCCCATATTCTTGAACTGTTCGAAGCGCGGGACGCGGCGGGCGTGCGCGATTACGTACGCGATGTCCATTGGAACACGGAGAACGCCCAGTTCACCGTTTGGTAGGAAAGCAGCGGGCGGTAGCGGACCAATTCTTGGCACCGCCGCTCAAAATGATTCATTTCCCTCCGTCACCAAGGGATCATTGGTGCAATGGGAGCAGGTTATTTTGCGCCAATAAGTAGGATGCGGAGCAACCAAACGGCGGGACTCCGGGCCGCAGCTTCTCAAACGACACCCTTCCGGAAACCGTGTCCCACTATCCGGACGAATTCCGGGATGCAGCTTCCCAATGGGGCCCCTTGGGGAAATCGCATCCCGGAATTCACGCCCGAAACGGGATGCGTTTTCCGGTTGAGGCATCTTGCGGAAAATGCATCCCGGAATCGTCGCTCAGACCGGGACGCATTTTCCCGATCGACCCTCTGCGAGAAACTGTATCCCACCTTGAGGGGCAAAACTGGGACGCGGTTTCCGGTCCGGGCATCAAAACGAAGTTGCGGTGGAATAGTTCCTGCTTGGGGCTTTAACCAGCAAAAACAGGAACTATTTCACCGCAAGTTATGAGGGACGGGATGGGGCTGGCCCTCTTACTCTTACAGATGGCGCTCCAGGAAGCGGAAGGCTAGGCGAATCCAAGGGCGGACTGCCACCTGCTTGTCCTCGTTGTCGACCGCGGTATTGGCATTGCCGAGCGAAAGGCCGTGACCGCCTTGGTCAAAGACGTGCATCTCGCAAGCGACGCCCTCCTCGGCCATGCGTTGAGCAAACGGATAGACCTGCGCGATCGGCGCCGTTTTGTCATCGGACACGCCCCACACAAAGGTCGGCGGCATCTGGCGCGAAACATGCGTGGTAGGGCAGATATCGGCCAGGTGCTCTTCGGTGGCCTCGCCGCCGGTCACCATCGACAGGTAGTCGTTGAGCAAATCGCGCCCCGTCTTGCCACCTGTCTTGGGCACGCGCAAGTCGATGCGCGGATCGCGCGTCTGCATGTCGCGGACATAGGCAAAGTCGAGCAATGGATAGCCCAGCACCACGGCATCGGGACGAATGTCGTCCGGACGCGCCCCGGCAAGTGCCGCGAAGGGGCCGGTCTTCCACTGCGTTGCCAGCGAGGCGCAAATCATGCCGCCCGCCGAGAATCCCACGACGCACACGCGCTTGGGATCGACATGCCACTCGTCGGCATTCGCACGAACCGTGGCGACCATCTTGGCAAGATCTGCCTGGGGGTGCGGAAAGCTCACGTCACCCGTGCCACTCGTGACATAGTTGAGAACAAAAGCCTGGTACCCGTGATCCAAAAAGGCAAACGCCACCGGATCTTGCTCATGCGGGGCGATGTGCGTAAACGCGCCTCCGCCGCAGATGATCACTGCAGGGCGACGACCATTGGGCTTGCCGGGCAGCGGTTCGGCCCCCATATAGGTAAACGTCGCCGGATATTCCTCGGTCGGCTCCTCGCCCCACAGCGCATGGCTCTCGACGATCATATATGCTCCCTTCGCGCGATTCGTGCGCACGTTATGTATCGCCTTCAAGCGTACCCCACTCGGACGCACGGCATCGAAACGTATCCGCAATAAGTTCCCTTCAACTGATATATCACATAATCCCAGCTCAGGGCCGTCGTTGAGCAGCGTAAAATAGAGACGCTGACCGAGCCGGTAAACACACACGAAACGTTTCCGGCAAAACTACGCGTGCGCTACATGCGCACTTGATACGTTGGAGGCATCTATGGGTCTGCTCGATTCGCTCAAGTCCACGTTCAACTCGTCGGGCGAGGCGTCCGTACCGCCCGCAGCAAGCTTCGCCACCCGCGAAGGCGTCATCTACGCTCCCGTTAACGGTGTGCTCGTCAATCTAAACGAGATTCCCGACGAGACCATCGCCTCGGGTATGCTCGGCCAGGGCTACGGCATCGAGCCCATCACCGGCACCATCTATGCGCCCGCTAACGGCCGCATCGGCGCCACCACCGTCACCAACCACTCTATTGGCATGATCACCGAGGACGGCCTTCGCGTGTTCATCCATGTCGGCCTGGGCACCGTACAAATGAACGGCAAGGGTTTTGCCCGCTTTGTCGAGATGGGCGATGTGGTCAAGGCAGGCCAGCCGCTCATCAGTTTCGACCGCGATGCCATTAAGGCCGCTGGCCACGAGGACATCGTGACCGTCATCATCTCCGAGCTCGATCGTCTTAAGAGCATCGACCATGTCGGCGAGTCTGGAACGCTTATCGGCGGCAACCCGCTCGTCAAGCTGGGCGACCCGCTGCTGGTGGCTAAGACCAAGTAACGAGTCCTGCGCCGTACAGCCAATAGGCAACACGCCAAGCGCCCACGGCCATTTGGCCGCGGGCGCTTTTCGTTTGAAAACCGTCCCGTCAATGCCTTATCTGTATAGCCCAAATGAGCCGAGCTGCTAGAATATCGAACTGTATGGATAATTATCATTCAACCGTTATGGGAGGATATGTGAACCGCACCAAAATCGCGCAGCTCTATGCCGATGCCGAGTCGCTCGGCGGCCAGACCGTCACCGTCGCCGGCTGGGTCAAGTCCGTCCGCGACATGAAGAACTTTGGCTTCGTTACGCTCAACGACGGCAGCTGCTTCCGCGACCTGCAGGTCGTCATGAACCGCGAGACGCTCGGCAACTACGACGAGATCGCCCACCAAAACGTCTCGGCTGCACTCATTTGCACCGGCACCGTCAAGCTGACCCCCGATGCGCCCCAGCCTTTCGAGCTTTCTGCCACCTCCATCGAGGTAGAGGGCACGAGCGCCCCGGACTACCCGCTGCAGAAGAAGCGCGCAACCGTCGAGTTCCTGCGTACCCAGCAGCACCTGCGCCCGCGCACCAACCTGTTCCGTGCCGTGTTCCGCATCCGCTCTGTCGCGGCTGCCGCCATCCACCGCTTCTTCCAAGAGCAGGGCTTTGTCTACGTCAACACCCCCATCATCACCACGAGTGACTGCGAGGGCGCCGGCGAGATGTTCCGCGTGACCACGCTCGACCCCAAAAATCCGCCTCTCACCGATTCCGGAGAGGTCGACTGGAGCCAGGACTTCTTTGGCAAGCATGCAAGCCTTACCGTGTCCGGCCAGCTCAATGCCGAGAACTTTGCCATGGCCTTTGGCGACGTGTACACCTTTGGCCCCACCTTCCGCGCCGAAAACTCCAACACCACGCGCCACGCCGCCGAGTTTTGGATGATCGAGCCCGAGATGGCCTTTGCCGACCTGAACGACTACATGGATAACGCCGAGGCCATGCTCAAGTACGTTCTTAAGGACGTTATGGCCACTTGCCCCGACGAGCTCAACATGCTCAACAAGTTTGTGGACAAGGGCCTGATCGAGCGCCTGAACCACGTGGCCAACTCCGACTTTGCCCGCGTCACCTACACCGAGGCCGTCGAGATCCTGGAGCAGGCCGTCGCCGCCGGTCACAAGTTTGACTATCCTGTCAGCTGGGGCATTGACCTGCAGACCGAGCACGAGCGCTTCCTGACCGAGGAGCACTTTAAGCGCCCGACCTTCGTTACCGACTACCCGGCCGAGATCAAGGCCTTCTACATGCGCATGAACGACGACGGCAAGACCGTCGCCGCCGCCGACTGCCTGGTTCCCGGTATCGGCGAGATTATCGGCGGCTCCCAGCGCGAGGAGCGCCTGGATCTGCTCGAGGCCCGCATCAAGGACCTGGGCATGGCCCCTGAGCAGTACAAGTACTATCTTGACCTGCGCCGCTATGGCTCCTGCAAACACGCCGGCTATGGCCTGGGCTTCGAGCGCTTGGTAATGTACCTGACGGGCGTGGGCAACATCCGCGACGTCCTTCCGCACCCCCGCACCGTGGGCAACGCCGATTTCTAATCGCCACAACTCCGTCCCGCGCGTTACAGCGTGTCGCACCAGCGCCTCTCGGCAAGCCGAGGGGCGCTTTTTTCAACAGCATCCGTCAGGCTTTTGTCAAGCTTTTGGTCAGCTGATCAGGGCTGTTGAAAACTCGACCCGCCGCTTGCCGACGACTACCGACCACCCAGAGTGCCCTGTGCCCCTAAGCAAACCCCGCGTCCTAGGCTCCGTAGCGTCATCACCCAAAAACGGAAAGGACGTGAACGCAATGGCCAAACCCGCTGTTGAGAACTACGAGGCTACGACCAGGGGTGCTGCCTCCATGGCAGCCTATCGCGCTGTGCGCATCCTGCAACTCTTAAGCGAGCATACCGGTGAGGACAAAGCGCTTCCTCCCGATGAGCTGATCGAGCGTCTCGCCCATCCCGACGACCCCGCTCGCATGCCCATCTCGGCAGCGCGGCGCAGTATCCATACCGCGATTTCCGCCCTGCGACATGCCGGATACGAGATTGAGTACAAGCGCGGCGCGGGTTACCGACTTCTCACCCGACCGCTCTCCGACGAGGAAATCATTCGACTCCATGGCATGGTCATGCGCAACCGCTCCACACCCATCGCGACCAGAAAAAGCATAGCGCGCCATCTGGTCGCCATGGCAAGCGCCGACGTTCGCGGCTATCTCGATACGTCCGAGCCGGCACCAAGCGCAGAAGGCAAACCCGCCAAGACCACGCGACCGCCCGCCAAACGCATCGATACCTGCGAGCTCATCGAGCGGGCCATCGACCACGGAACCACGGTGAGCTTTGACATTTCAAGCGTCACGACACATGACAAGATCGAAGTGACGAGGATGACCGTTCGGCCTTTTGCCATCAAACAGCGAGACGGCGTCTCGTATCTGCTGGGAACGGTCGTCGACGGGCACGGCTCCGACGACACCCTACGCACCGTCGAGGTCAGCCGCATGAGAAACGTTAGCACGCGCCTGCTCGACGGCAAGAAGCTCTTTGCCGCGCTGGACGAGGGGGAGCGGCCCGCGCCCGCCGCCTAAGTCTTGCCGTTGCCCGCCGAATCCCCCGCCGTCCATCCGGTTCAGTATTAAAAAACCCGACAGGTTGTTGAAAAAATGGGCATCGGCGCTACTATAGACCCACTTGCACTTTGTTTGAGTGCAGTGTTTCCAGCAATTTCTATACTGGGGGTAATGACATGAACGACATCACCATCAGCCGCAGGAGCCTTCTGGTCTCCGCCGGCCTGCTCGCACTGGCCCCGCTCGCCGGATGCGGCGGCAACTCTGGTTCCGGCTCTGCAGCCGCCGGTTCCGACTACACCATCGGCGTTCTGCAGCTCACTGAGCACTCCGCGCTCGACGCCGCCAACGACGGCTTTGTCAAGGCCATCAAGAAGAGCGGGCTCAAGGTCAAGATCGACCAGAAGAACGCCCAGAACGACCAGTCCACGTGTAAGTCCATCGCCGACAAGTTTGTGGGCGACAACGTCAACCTGATCTACGCCATCGCCACGCCTGCCGCACAGGCTGCCGCCGGCGCCACGGCCGATATCCCCATCGTGGGCTGCGCCATCACCGACTACGCCGCCTCCGGCCTGGTCCAGGACAACGACACGCCCGGCACCAACGTCACCGGCGCCTCCGACCTCACCCCGGTCGCCGAGCAGCTCGAGATGATGCAGAAGGTCCTGCCCGACGTTAAAAAGGTCGGTCTGCTCTACTGCACCGCCGAGTCCAACTCCGACGTCCAGATCAAGGCCGCCAAGAAGGAACTCGACAAGCTGGGCCTGGAGTACACCGATTTCACCGTCTCGAGCTCCAACGAGATCCAGTCCGTCGTCGAGTCTGCCGTGGGCAAGGTCGACGCGCTCTACTCCCCCACTGACAACACCATCGCCGCGGGCGCTTCGCAGGTCGGTCAGATCTGCAAGGAGAACAAGCTTCCCTTTGTGACCGGCGAGGAGGGCATGTGCATGGCCGGCGGCCTGTTCACCCTTTCCATCAACTATGAGGACCTGGGCTACGCCGCGGGCGAGATGGCCGTTAAGATTCTGAAGGGCGAGGCCAAGCCCGAGGATATGCCGATCAAGCACCTCCCAAGCAAGGATCTGGTCGTCGTCAAGAACGACGAGATGGCCGAGGCCCTGGGTATCGACCTTTCCGCTCTAGACGAGTAGCGCCATGCGCGGTAACGCAGCTAGAGCACGCGCTTGCGCCATAGCTGCGTTATTCAATATCTGAGTCATTGGGGCGAACGCTAAAGACCGGCGTTCGCCCTGCTTGTTTTTGGTAAAACAAAATGTCCGTCCGCTGCTCTTTTATGCATTGGTACCGCTATTATGGAAAATCACGTGTCCACCCTATCCTAGGAGGTATGAAGCATGCTCATTGCATTGCAGGGCGCCGTTTCGCAGGGTGTCCTCTGGGGCATTATGGTGCTTGGCGTGTTTATCACGTTCCGCCTGCTCGACATCCCCGATATGACCTGCGACGGCAGCTTTGCCCTCGGCGGCTGCGTCTGCGCCGTGCTCATCGTCAACAACAATGCCGACCCGTTGCTCGCCGTTTTGGCCGGCATGTGCGCCGGCGCCATTGCGGGCGCGGTCACGGGCATTCTGACCACCGTCTTTGAGATTCCCGCGATCCTCGCCGGAATCCTCACCCAGATCAGCCTGTGGTCCATCAACCTGCGCATCATGGGCAAATCCAACACGCCCATCCTTGCCAAGGGTACCGTGTTCTCGGCCGTCAGCAATATGACGGGTCTGCCGCAGTCCACCGTTGCCATCATCCTGGGCATCTTGCTCGCCGTGGCTATCGTTGCCATCCTGTATTGGTTCTTTGGCACCGAGATCGGCTCGGCGCTGCGCGCCACCGGCAACAACGAGTACATGATCCGTGCCTTGGGCGTCAACACCAACTCCACTAAGATGATCGCTCTCGTGCTCTCCAACGCCCTCATTGGCCTTTCGGGCGCGCTCATCTGCCAGAGCCAGAAGTACGCCGACATTGGCATGGGCACCGGCGCCATCGTTATCGGTCTCGCCGCCATTGTTATCGGCGAGGTGCTCGGCCGCCTGCTGCCCGGCGGTCTCACGCAGTTTAGCGTCCGTCTTGCCTCCGCCGTCTTTGGCTCCGTGGTGTACTTCCTCATCCGCGCCATCGTGCTGCAGCTGGGCATGGACGCCAACGACATGAAGCTGCTCTCCGCCGTGATTGTCGCCGTGGCCCTATGCGTGCCCGTGGTTTGGGAGCGCTATAAGCTCCGCAGCTCCTACACGAAGGGGGATGAGGCAGATGCTTAAGCTCTCGCACGTCAAGAAGACCTTTAACAAGGGCACCGTCACCGAAAAGCGCGCTCTTACCGGCGTCGACCTTACCCTCAACGATGGCGACTTTGTAACCGTGATTGGCGGCAACGGCGCCGGCAAGTCCACGCTGCTCAACATGATCGCCGGCGTGTATCCGCTCGATTCGGGCGTTATCGAGCTCGACGGCACCGACATCTCGCGTCTGAGCGAGTCGCAGCGTGCCAAGTACCTGGGCCGCGTGTTCCAGGACCCCATGCGCGGCACCGCAGCCGACATGCAAATTGCCGAGAACCTGGCACTCGCCAAGCGTCGCGGCCAGCGTCGCGGCCTTTCGTGGGGCGTCACCAAGGCCGAGAAGGACGAGTACGTCAAGCTGCTCAAACGCCTGGACCTTGGTCTGGACACACGCCTCAACGCCAAGGTCGGCCTGCTCTCGGGCGGCCAGCGCCAGGCACTCACCCTGCTCATGGCCACGCTCACCAAGCCGCGCCTGCTGCTGCTCGACGAGCATACCGCGGCACTCGACCCCAAGACGGCCTCTAAGGTGCTCAATCTGACCGAGGAGATCGTCGACGAGAACCACCTGACCACGCTCATGGTCACGCATAACATGAACGACGCTATCCGTCTGGGCAATCGCCTGATCATGATGCACGAGGGCCACGTAATCTACGACGTGGCGGGCGATGAGAAGAAATCGCTCACCGTGGCCGACTTGCTTCAGAAGTTCGAGGAGGTCTCGGGCGGCGAGCTCGCCAACGACCGCATGCTGCTGAGCTAAACCTACCAAAAAGGGACAGGTTTATTTTGGCAGGTTTTATCTGCGCAGACGTCAAAACCGCCGCAAAGGGACAGACACCTTTGCGGCGGTCTTCGCATATTATGTCGATAATCCAGCGTCAGCAGGGACCACTGGTTAAGAACTAAGGAAACTGCCATGAGAGGATCTCTTCCTCGTCTTGCTTGACCGCCGCACTCCTTGCCGGCGTACTCGCCGGCGCCCCAGCTTACGCCACCGCGGACGCCCCATCTCAAGTTATCGGCCCGTCCGTTGTGATCGGACGGGCTTTTTGGTGGGTATCATGGTTGAACGATCATGAGGAGGTTTTCCCTACATGGAATTGTTTGAGCCGATTCTTCATTTCTTTGAGCAGCGGTGGGTCCACAACATCATCTGGGCTGGTATTTTGGCGATAGGCACCGCCGTTGCCGCCAAAGTCGTTTCCAAGACGCTGCGTCACCTGCTCAACCGCGACGATAACCCGCTTCCCGCATCGAGTATCTTCATCAACATCGCGCGCGCCGTCATCTGGATGATTGGCGGCAGCTTTATCCTCGACAACTGCTTTGGCATTAACGCAAACGCGCTCGTCGCCGCTCTTGGCGTCGGCGGCATTGCCATCTCGCTCGGCTTTCAGGACACGCTGTCGAACCTTATCGGCGGCATGCAGGTGACCTTTATGGGCATCATCAAGCCCGGCGACAATATCGAGGTTGGCGGCGTGTCGGGCGTGGTCCAGGACATCACCTGGCGCCACACGACCATCGAGGATGCCTACGGGCAGACTATCATTGTGCCCAACTCCAACATCTCCAAGAACACGCTCGTGCATCTGATGCCCTTTGGACGTGTGGCCGTGCCCCTTGCCGTAAAGGACACGTCTAAATGGGCTTCCCTTGACGCGCTGGCAGACGAGCTCACAAGCGCCACCAAAACGGCCGTCTCGCCCATCTCGGGCTTTGACCAGGAGCCCTACGTGCTCTTTAGCGAAATCGGCGACTTTGGCATCAAGGGCAAGATCATCTTTATCGTCAGTGACGACAGCACCACCTTCACGGCAGCCGACGCCTGCATCCGCGCCATCGCCCCCATCATCGCCTAAACCGCCACAAAGGGGACGGTGAACTGCCTCCCATTTCTTGGACATCGGGAAATGGGAGGTTTTCATTCGTGGTACCATAGTTCATACAGTTGTTTAAACGACTAAGGGAGCAAACTATGGAAGAGGCCTACCGTCAAGCACGCAAGCGCGGCGAGCAAGGACGTCGACGCGCCATTAGCCAAAGCGAGCATCCATACCTTACGGACCTCGACAGTTTGGTTGCCCAGCTCCCCCTAGGTCAGCGAGAGAATGTCGGCCTGCGGGATATTCCGCTCGAAATGGTTGTCGGCACGGTTACCAAGGGCCGTCAGTCCGCCTTTTCATGCAACTTTATGCCCCTGCTGCCGTTTAGCACCGAGTTCGCCCGCAAGTGGTCCAACCTCTACGACATTCAGGTAACCGAGGGCTATCGCGACCCCATCATCGTCACCGAGTTCATGCATCGGTTCTATGTCCAGGAGGGCAACAAGCGCGTCAGCGTCCTCAAATTCCTGGACGCCCCGACGGTTTCGGCCAAGGTCTCCCGCCTCTATCCCGGCAAATGGGATTCCGTCGAAAGCCGCCTGTACGGCGAGTTCTGCGCGTTTTGGCGTGTCTGCCCCCTATACGAGATCGAGTTCTCGCGCGAAGGAAGCTACGAAACGCTCGCCAAGATGCTCGGCCAGAACCTTATCGAAAAATGGCCCCAGAAAAAGGTCGACTACCTGCGCCACACCTTCCTGCTCTTTAAGCGCGCCTACCTTCGCGCGGGCGGCGACCACCTGGACATTACGCCCGCCGACGCCATGCTCGTCTACCTCAATGTGTACAACCAGGACCGCCTGCTGGATACGCCGACAGATATCGTCGTAAACCGCCTGTGCAAGATCTGGCGCGAACTGGTCATCGCCGGGAAAAGTGACGAGGACAAGGTCGATCTTGTCGAAGCGCCGAACGTCGATGAGGAGGAGTCGCCCGCCAAGTCCACCTCCGGTATGCTCAACTTCTTTATGGGCAAGACCGTCTATTCGGCGGCCAACCCCCTGCGCATCGCCTTTATCCATGAATTCACCTGTGCGACGTCGAGCTGGGACAGCCTGCACGACCAAGGGCGTCAGTATCTCGATGAGCACTTTGGCGGTATCGTGCGCACCGAGGCGTTTGAGGACTGTCACGATCCGGACGTGTTCTACGCCGCCGTGGAAACGGCTGTCAAACATGGAGCAAACGTCATCTTCTCGACCTCGCACCGCCTGATGGAATACACGCTCAGGGCTGCCGTTGAATATCCCCGGGTTCGGTTCCTTAACTGCTCCATCGGCCTTCCCCACCAAAGCGTCCGCTCTTACTTTGGCAAGATGTACGAAGCCAAGTTTCTCCTGGGCGCCCTTGCCGCCAGCATGGCGGACAACCACCGCATCGGTTACCACGCGTCGGTCTTCGCCTCGGGCGCACTCAGCGAGATCAACGCCTTTGCGATTGGCGCCTCGCTGCTCGACCCCCGTGCGCAAATTATCCTAACCTGGGGCGATGTGCCCGCCGGAGGCCTTGCCGAGGCCATGTGCCGCGAAGGCGTGAGCGTCATGACCGGCGCCGACATGTCAAAGTCGCTCGAAGACCCCACGGCCTACGGACTTCACCGCCTGATCGATGGCAAGGTTGCCGGCATTGCCATGCCGGTGTGGAACTGGGGCCGATACTACGAGCTTATCGTGCGAAGTCTGCTGCATGGCACCTGGGACGAGACCAGTGACGACAGCCAGGTTCGCGCCGTCAACTACTGGTATGGCATGAGCTCGGGCGTTATCGATATTCGCTACGCTCCGGGTCTGCCCTATCAGACGCGCAAGCTTGTTCAGCTCCTCCGCAATGGCATCGTCGAGGGCTCCATCAATCCATTTGGCGGCGAGCTCCATAGCCAAGACGGCGTGGTGCAGATTGAGGGCTTTCCCCCACTGCCGAGCACGCAAATCGTCGAGATGGACTGGCTGGCAGACAACGTGGTGGGCACCATTCCGCAGCCTGACGATGAGCCGAAGGTCCGTGCTCTATGAAAATCCTTGCCATAGCCGATACCGAAGAGCGATGCCTGTGGGAGTGCTTTCGCAAGGAACGCTTTGAGGGTGTCGACCTAATTTTGTCCGCTGGCGATCTGGACCCGGACTATCTTGAGTTTTTGGTCACGGTCATCAACAGACCGCTCATCTACGTGCGTGGCAATCACGATGACCGCTACGCGCGTCATGCACCGGGCGGCTGCATCTGTGTCGAAGACACCGTATACGTGTATCGCGGCGTCCGCATTGCGGGGCTTGGCGGCTCCATGCGCTACCGAGATGGCGCTAACATGTACACCGAGCGCGAGATGGCCAAGCGCGTGCGCAAGCTGTCCCGCAAAGTGAGGATGGTCGGCGGCTGCGACATCTTGCTCACCCATGCGCCCGCCGCCGGCATAGGCGATCTGGACGATCTGCCGCATCGGGGATTCGAATGCTTTAACACAGCGCTCGAGACATGGAATCCCGACTACATGGTGCACGGGCATGTGCACCAATGCTATGTTCGCGACTTTCAACGCGAACGCCAGCACGCATGCGGGACGACGATTATCAACGCCTGCGGCTATACGCAGTTTGAGCTTGACGAGGCGCGCTACCCCATCCGTGGATGGCAGGCAGCCTGGCTCAATTCGCAAACCATGCGCCGCGAGCTCAAGCGCCACGAGGCAATCGAGTCCTCAACCGCCAGAACCCCCTGGTAACCGCCACAAAGGGGACAGGTGCCTTTGTGGTGGTTCCGGACATCTCGACACTACAGCGCGGCGATGACCTTATCGCCCATCTGGGTCGTGCCGAGGATCTTATCGGCAGGGGTGCTGGCGTCGGCGATGTCGCGGGTACGCCAGCCTTCGTCAAGCACACGCGCCACGGCATTTTCGATCCAAGCAGCCTGCTCACCCATGTCGAGCGCGTACGTGAGCAGCATTGCCGCCGACAGGATCTGCGCGAGCGGGTTAGCGATACCGAGCCCCGCGATGTCGGGCGCGCTGCCGGCGCTCGGCTCAAACAGCGACACGCCATCGCCCAGCGAAGCCGAGGCAAGCATGCCGAGCGATCCGGTAATCTGTGCCGCCTCGTCGGAGAGAATGTCGCCGAACATGTTCTCCGTAACTACGACGTCAAAGTCGGCCGGCCGGTTAATGAGCTGCATGGCGGCGTTGTCGACGAGCAGGTCCTCAAGCTCTACATCTGGATACTCCTCGTCATGCACGCGATGCACGATCTCACGCCACATGCGGCTCGTCTCCAATACATTGCGCTTGTCCACGCTTGTCACCTTGCCGCGGCGCTTGCGAGCTGCCTCGAACGCCTGGCGGGCGATGCGCTCAACTTCGTACTCGCGGTACTCCATTACGTCAACCGCGCGCTGGCCAGCCACACCGTCGGTGCCCGCGCCGCCCTCGTCATAAAAGCGCTCGTGCTTGCCAAAGTAAATGCCACCGGTAAGTTCGCGGACGAGTACCATGTCAACACCCTTGATGACTTCGGGACGAAGCGTCGATGCGCTGGCAAGTGCGTCGTAGATTTTTACGGGGCGAAGGTTGGTATAGAGGCCGAGTTCTTTGCGGATACGCAGCAAGCCTTGCTCGGGGCGCGGGGCCGCCGGATCGGTCGAATCCCACTTTGGGCCACCGACGGATGCCAACAGCACGGCGTCCGACGCCTTTGCCGCCGCAAGGGTTTCATCGGGCAGCGGATTGCCGCACGCATCGATCGCCGCGCCACCAATCAGGTGATCCTCAAAGGCAAACTCTATGCCAGCGCGCTTGCCCACGGCAGCCAGCACCTTCTTACCCTCGGTAATAACCTCGGGCCCAATTCCGTCACCAGGAAGACAGCAGATCTTATAGGTCTTCTTCACGTTGCAGCTCCAGCTCTCGCTACTCGGCCCGTTTGCAAACGGATTATCCAGCTTGACCGTCATAATCGCTTACGCCTCCTGACCCTTTGCCGCGACAATCTTGGCACGCGTGCGCGCAACCAAACCGCCGGCCTCGATAATCTCGGCAATAAATGGCGGGAACGGCTCAGCTGTAAAAGTCTCGCCAGTACGCTCGTTGGTGATGACACCCGCATCGGTATCGACCTTCACGGTATCGCCGGCACAAATCGCATCGACAGCTTCGGGGCACTCCATAATGGGCAGGCCCACGTTAATGGCATTGCGATAGAAGATGCGTGCGAAGCTCTTGGCAATAACACACGACACCCCTGCAGCCTTAATGGCAACCGGGGCATGCTCACGCGAAGAACCGCAACCAAAGTTCTCCTCAGCCACAATGATGTCACCAGGCCTCACGGCAGAGGCAAACGCGGGGTCAATATCCTCCATAGCATGCGCCGCCAAGTGCGCATGGTCGGACGAGTTCAGATACCGAGCAGGAATGATGACATCCGTATCAACATCACGACCATACCTAAATACCTTGCCTTCAAAGTTCATATCATTCTCCGTTCAAACATGGAATGCGGGGGATTTGATATTTACTTACTTACTCGGACAGTCCTGCTCGCACGGAGAGCACATTAAGTGCTCTCCGGCTCGTGCGGAACTCGACGCAAGCAAATATCAAATCCCTCGTTCG
This sequence comes from Collinsella sp. LCP19S3_H3, assembly GCF_052119145.1. NCBI lineage: Bacteria > Bacillati > Actinomycetota > Coriobacteriia > Coriobacteriales > Coriobacteriaceae > Collinsella > Collinsella sp. LCP19S3_H3. The sequence continues at coordinate 38,279 of NZ_JBQKFW010000006.1, read as the reverse complement.
CGTTTCGGCTACAAAAAAGCTAATGGAAAGTTAGCGTTCGCCTTCGGCGAACAAAAAAGTGCCAGGACTGTCCGCAGTAGCGAGCAAAGGTCGAAGGACCCCGTAGCCCCTACAGGTCAGACGGCGCACAGATATGCCCCGCCACGGCAGAAGCAGCCGCCACGGCCGGCGAGGCCAGATAGACCTCGGACGTGGGGTCGCCCATACGGCCGACAAAGTTGCGGTTGGTCGTAGAAACGCAACGCTCCCCCGCCGCCAAGATGCCCATGTAGCCACCCAGGCACGGACCGCACGTGGGCGTGGAGAACACACAGTTGGCATCTAGGAAAATGTCGGTCAACCCCTCCTTCATGCACTGGCGGAAGACCGCCTGGGTAGCCGGAATCACGATGCAACGCACCCCGTCGGCAACCTTATGGCCGCGCATGACTTCGGCCGCAGCACGCATATCCTCGATACGTCCGTTGGTGCACGAGCCGATTACCGCCTGGTCGATCATGATGTGACGGCTCTCGCACACCGGATGGGTGTTGCTGGGCAGATGCGGCCACGATACACACGGCTTAATGTCGGCCGCGTCAATGGCAATAACCTGGGCATACTCGGCGTCTGGATCGGCGTGATACTCAACGTAATCACGTTCGCAGCGCCCCTTGAGCCAGGCGCGGGCAACATCATCGACCTCGATAATGCCCGCCTTGCCGCCCGCTTCGATCGCCATGTTCGAAATTGTCATGCGACCTTCCATCGACAGGCCCTCGATGGTGCTGCCGGCAAACTCCATGGCCTGGTACAGGGCACCGTCCACGCCGATCATGCCGATAATGTGCAGGATGATGTCCTTGGCGGTGGCGCCGTCCTCAAGCTCGCCATTAATCTCAAAGCGAATCGTCGGCGGCACCTTAAACCATGCGCGCCCCGTGGCAATGCCCACGCCGGCGTCTGTTGAGCCCACACCGGTCGAAAACGCACCCAAGGCGCCATACGTGCAGGTATGCGAGTCGGCACCGATAATCAGATCGCCCGGGACCACCACGCCGCGCTCGGGCAGCAGGGCATGCTCAATGCCCGCGCAACCTTGCTCGTAATAGTGCGTCACATGCTGCTCGTGCGCAAAATCTCGCATCTTTTTGGTCTGCTCGGCGCTCTTGATGTCCTTGTTGGGAGCATAGTGATCGGGCACCAGGCAAATGCGATCGCGATCAAATACCTCGGTGGCACCCAGCTCGCGAAAGACATCGATCGCGATAGGTGCGGTAATGTCGTTGGCGAGCACGATGTCCAGGTCGCATTCGACCAGCTGGCCCGGCTTTACCTCATCGAGCCCGGCGTGTGCCGCCAAAATTTTCTCTGCTACGGTCATGGGACGTGCCATGTGATTCCCCTCTCAAGCGGGCTTTGCCCTGCCGAATATCGTTACTTGCCCGCCTTGGAACGGTTGGTCTGAATCATGCGGTTAATAGCGTTGATGTAAGCCTTGGCCGAGCTCACGATAATGTCGGTATCCGCGCCGCGGCCGGTGTAGATCTTGCCGTCCTCGGCGGTGATGCGCACCGTCACCTCACCGATAGCGTCGATGCCACGCGTGATGGCTTTAACGTTGAACTCCGTCAGCTCGCCATGGGCAGAAATGGCCTTGTCGACCGCCTTGTAGGCCGCATCAACCGGACCAGTACCCGTCGAGCAAACCACCCGTGTCGCGCCGTCCTCGTCCGTGATGGTCGCCGTGGCCGTAGGAATAAGCGGGTCGCCGCAGGAAACTTGAAGCGCGTCGAGGGTGTAGATCGCCTTGACCTCGCGCTGGCGCTCCTGAATCATCGACTCCAGGTCCTCGTCAAAGACCTCTTTCTTTTGATCTGCAATCTCCAAGAAGCGCTGGTAGATCGACTCGAATTCCTCATCGCCAAACGTATAACCCAGCTCGGCGAGACGATGGCGCAGCGCCGCATGGCCCGAACGTGCCGAAAGGATAATCTCGGATCCCGCTGCACCCACGTCCTTGGGATCGATAATCTCGTAGGTGTCACGCGCCTTGAGCACGCCATCCTGGTGAATGCCCGAGCTGTGTGCAAACGCATTAGCGCCCACAATGGACTTGTTGGGCTGCACATTAATGCCAGTGATTGAGCTGACGAGCTTGGATGCGCGCGTGAGCTCGGTCGTTACGATATCGGTATGTGCATCCAGATCCTGCTCGTGCATCCTCATGGCCATGACGACCTCCTCGAGCGCCGTGTTGCCCGCTCGCTCGCCCAAGCCGTTGACGGTGCACTCGATCTGCGTCGCGCCATTGCGGACCGCCTCGAGTGCAAGGGCTGTGGCCATGCCCAGATCGTTATGCGTGTGGACCGAAATCGTAACGTCCTCGATTCCAGCCACGCGCTCGCGCAGATCGCGAATACGAGCACCAAACTCCCAAGGCATGTTATAGCCCGTGGTGTCCGGAATATTCACGACCGTAGCGCCGGCCTTGATCGCTGCCTCGATAATGCGGACCAGGAACTCCTGATCGGAGCGGCCCGCATCCTCGGCATAAAACTCGACATCGTCGACAAACTTACGAGCGTGCTTTACGGCGTGAATAGCGCGCTCGATAGCCTCATCCTCGGTCATATGGAGCTTGTCACGCAGATGGCTGGGGCTCACACCCAGACCGGTATGGATACGGGGCCTCTGAGCCGTCTTGAGGGCTTCTGCGGCCACTTCGATATCCTTATCGACCGCACGGGTGAGACCGCATACCGTGCACCGGTCACCCGCGATCTTGCCAATCTCCTGTACGGAACGATAATCACCGGGGCTCGAAATAGGAAATCCCGCCTCGATCACGTCGACATTCATACGTACCAGCTGGCGTGCAATAACGAGCTTTTCCTCGGTATTCATGCTGGCGCCGGGAGACTGCTCCCCGTCACGAAGCGTTGTGTCAAAGATTGCGATTTTGCGGCTCATGATTTCCTCCTGACAGGCTAAAGATACAGATGGCTTTCAGGAGAGATGGAGTGCCCCAAGATAGAATAATACCCGTGTCGCTCATCACGCCCAAAAGCGGCGGAAGATAGCGCACCCGGGTACAACTAATCGTTTTAGCGAAATTACAACCCTAGCGCGCTATCTAATCTAGTAGCGCTAGGCCTAGGAGCTGCTGTTTGTTATAGAACATGTCTGGCTCCTTTCAGCCTCGGGTATTCACTACATTGGGCTAAAGTGTAACACAGGCAAAACGACGCGCAACGGGAATTTTGAACCAAAACCACCACAAAGGCGCCTATCTCCTTCGTGTTGGTTTTGGCCCGAAATAGCAAGGAACCCGGTCCTGCACGAGACAGAACCGGGTTCCTTTAGCAATGCTTGCTTTGCTCAGGCAGTAACTAGAAGTTACTCAGCCAGGAAGTCACGCTGGACAGCGGGATCGACCTTGACGCCAGGGCCCATGGTGGAAGACACAGAGATGGACTTGACGTACTTGCCCTTAGCAGAAGAGGGCTTGACGCGCAGGATCTCGGTGTACAGGGCAGCGTAGTTCTCAACGAGCTGCTGCTCAGAGAAGGACTTCTTGCCCAGGGGCACGTGGCAGATGCCATAACGGTCGGCGCGATACTCAACGCGGCCGGCCTTGAGCTCGGAGACCATCTTGGCGACGTCCATGGTCACGGTGCCGAGCTTGGGGTTCGGCATGAGGCCACGGGGACCAAGGATCTTACCGATGCGGCCAACCTTGGCCATCATGTTCGGCGTAGCGATAGCGGCGTCGAAGTTGATCTCGCCCTTCTGGATCTGGGCGACGAGCTCGTCGGAACCGATGATGTCGGCGCCGGCAGCCTCGGCCTCACGGGCCTTCTCGCCCTCGGCGAAGACGGCAACACGAACGGTCTTGCCGGTGCCGTGGGGCAGGGAGATGGAACCACGGATGTTCTGGTCAGCCTTACGAGTATCGATGCCCAGACGGAAGTGGGCCTCGACGGTCTCGTCGAACTTGGCGGTGTCGAGCTCCTTGATGAGCTTGGCAGCCTGAAGGGGGGTGTAGAGCGTGGCGCGGTCGACCTTCTCGGCAGCGGCGTTATAGCTCTTACCATGCTTAGCCATGTGCATTACCTCCTGTGGTTAAACGGGCTTGAGCCCTCCCACATCGTATCGTGTGCCCTATTGCACACATTTAACGGGCGCCCCGGTCGGAGCACCCGTCGTTACCTAGAAAAACGCTACTCAGCGATGGTGACGCCCATGGAACGGGCGGTACCGGCGATGATCTTCTTGGCGGCGTCAATGTCGTTGGCATTGAGGTCCGGCATCTTGATCTCGGCGATCTTGGTGAGCTGCTCCTGAGAGAGCTGGCCAACCTTGTCGGCCTGGGGCTTAGCGGAACCAGACTTGAGGTTCAGCTCCTTCTTGATGAGGTGAGCCGCCGGCGGAGTCTTGGTGATGAAGGAGAAGGACTTATCCTCGTAGACAGAGATCTCAACGGGGATAATGTCGCCCTTCTTGTCCTGCGTCTCGGCGTTAAAGGCCTGGCAGAACTGCATGATGTTCACGCCAGCAGCGCCCAGGGCGGGGCCGACGGGAGGAGCGGGGTTAGCGGCACCAGCAGGAATCTGGAGCTTAATGACGTTGGCAACCTTCTTCTCAGCCATGGTCATTCCTTTCGAATCACGAGTGTGAAGTACTTGCTATATCGTAAGCACGCACGTGTTAGAAGCACTCCTGAGATGAGCAGTCACAGAAGAAGCACGCTCGCGCGAACGGACGAAAACTTAAGCGATGACAGCGACCTGGTTAAAGTCGAGCTCGACCGGCGTCTCGCGGCCAAAGATCATCAGCGTGACCTTGAGCTTGCCTGCCTCGGCGTTAACCTCGGAGACCTTGCCATCAAAGTCGGTAAGCGGGCCATCGGTGACGCGGACGGACGTACCGACCTCAATATCAACCGACGTACGCTTGGGCGAATCGCCCTTACCGGGACGACGAGTCATCTTATTGTACTCGTCGCGGGAAAGCGGAGCGGGCTTGCCGTTGCCGCCCAGGAAACCGGTGACGCCGGGCGTGTTGCGAACACACGTCCATGCATCGTCATCCATCTCCATGCGAACCAGGACATAACCCGGGAAGATCTTAGAATCCTTGGTCTCGCGCTTGCCACCCTCTTTGATCTCGGTGACGCGCTCCATAGGAATCTCAATATCAAAGATACGATCCTGCATGCCCATGGTCTCGATGCGATGCTCGAGATCGGACTTAACGCGGTTCTCGTATCCAGAGTAAGTGTGGACGACGTACCAACGCTTAGACATGGTTTAGCCCCTCAATCCAGAGAACAGAGCAAGAGCCTCGCCAAAGCCAGCATCGAGCAGAGCGATGACGACGCCGACGACGATCAGAGAAGCGCAAACGACGACCGAGTAGTTCACGAGCTCCTTCTTATCGGGCCACGTGACACGCTTCATCTCGGACTTCACCGAAGCAAAATACTTCTTGGTGCGGGCGAAGAAACCGGGCTTCTCGTTCTTCTTGGACTTCGCAGCCTTCTCGCTCTTCTTGGCAACGGCCTTCTTGGCCTCAACCTTGGAGTTGGCGGCAGCTTTGTTGGCAGGCGCCTGCTGCTGTGCCTTCTTCTTGTTCTTCTTGTTGGCCATTTGGGTTACCTCCGCGCAATGCGCTTATACATGAGTAAACCGTAAGCCCCCAAATGGGAGCTTACGGAATAATGACTGGCACGCCAGGAAGGACTCGAACCCTCAACACTCGGTTTTGGAGACCGATGCTCTACCAATTGAACTACTGGCGTATGTGACTAGAGACTAGCGAGTCTCTTTGTGCAGCGTGTGGTGACGGCACCAGGGGCAATACTTCTTGATCTCCATACGATCAGGCATGTTCGCCTTGTTCTTAGTGGTCGTATAGTTGCGGCGCTTGCACTCAGTGCACGCAAGAGTAACTAGAGTACGCATGTATCCTGAACCTTTCATATCCGCCCCGTACGGGCACGAGTTGGTACTTTATCAGCTCTACGTAAGTGCTGTCAATGAAAACCTCGCATCAATTGGTTCTCGGTAGATCCATTCATATTTGGAACACATCAATGGAGCCAACGAGATCTAATCGATTCCTCACGCTCAACTTAAGAGCGAGCTAAGCGTAATCATCAGGCAAAAAGACCCACGTAGAAAAGAACCCGGCACCCATATAAGTGCCGGGTTCTCTAAGTCAGCTGTATCAGAGAGCTAATTTACTCAATGATCGTGGAGACGATGCCCGAACCGACGGTGTGGCCACCCTCGCGGATAGCGAAGCGCAGGCCCTCCTCCATAGCGATCGGGTGAATGAGGTCGCCCTCGATGGTGATGTGGTCACCAGGCATAGCCATCTCGGTGCCCTCGGGGAGCTTGACCGTACCGGTAACGTCGGTGGTACGGAAGTAGAACTGAGGACGATAACCATCGAAGAACGGGGTGTGACGGCCGCCCTCCTCCTTGGTCAGAACGTAGATCTCACCGGTGAACTTGGTGTGCGGGGTAACCGAACCGGGCTTGCAGAGAACCTGGCCGCGCTCGATGTCCTCGCGCTTGATGCCGCGGAGCAGCAGACCGACGTTGTCGCCAGCCTCGCAGAAGTCCATGGACTTACGGAACATCTCGATACCGGTAACGACGGTGTTCTGGGTATCCTTGATGCCGACGATCTCGACGGGCTCGTTGAGCTTGAGCTCACCGCGCTCGACACGGCCGGTAGCAACGGTACCACGGCCGGAGATGGTCATAACGTCCTCAACGGCCATCAGGAACGGGAGGTCGTTGTCACGAGCAGGCGTCGGGATGTACTCGTCGACGGCAGACATGAGCTCGCGAATGGCGTCCATCCACTTGGCGTCGCCCTCGAGAGCGCCCAGAGCGGAACCACGGATGACGGGGATGTCGTCGCCGGGGAATTCGTACTCGGAAAGGAGCTCACGGGTCTCCATCTCGACGAGGTCGATGAGCTCGTCATCGTCGACCATGTCGCACTTGTTCAGGAAGACGACGATGTAGGGAACGCCGACCTGACGGGCGAGCAGGATGTGCTCGCGGGTCTGAGCCATGGGGCCGTCGGTAGCGGCGATGACCAGGATAGCGCCGTCCATCTGAGCAGCACCGGAGATCATGTTCTTGACGTAGTCAGCGTGGCCCGGGCAGTCAACGTGAGCGTAGTGACGGGCAGCAGTCTCGTACTCGACGTGGGAGACGGAGATCGTAATGCCGCGCTCGCGCTCCTCGGGAGCCTTGTCGATGTTCTCGAACGCAGTGAAGTCAGCCTTGCAGCCCTCGGTCTCGGAGAGAACCTTGGTGATGGCAGCGGTCAGCGTGGTCTTGCCGTGGTCGACGTGACCGATGGTGCCGATGTTAACATGCGGCTTAGTGCGCTCAAACTTCTCTTTGGCCATAAAGCCCTCCTCTAAACAGGTCGTCCCCGGACGGGACTATGCCTTTATACCATAGTGGCCTCTCAACATACTATTGAGAAGCCACCGTGTTACCTATGGTAGCGGTGACTGGATTCGAACCAGTGACGCCACGGGTATGAACCGTGTGCTCTAACCAACTGAGCTACACCGCCGGATGGAGCCTGCAACCAGACTTGAACTGGTGACCTCTTCGTTACCAACGAAGTGCTCTACCGACTGAGCTATACAGGCACTTGACGGGTGGGAGCTATAGGATTCGAACCTATGTAGGCAGAGCCAACGGGTTTACAGCCCGTCCCCATTAACCACTCGGGCAAACTCCCAATCGTTCAAGTATCCGCAGGTTCTTTGGTCTTTTGGGCCTCCGCCCCCGCGAACGAAAAAGATAATACGATGCAACCTTGGGGGCTGTCAACGAAAACCTCTAAATACACGGTTCCGGGCGTATCTATATACCTTTGACCTGCGGTTTTGCTGAATTTAGATATGAAGGACGGCGGATTTGGCTGCGCTGACGACATTTCCCAAGGGAACACTTTGGTGTGGTGGAGTACGCTTGCGGTATCGACTTTCGATAACGATCCTCGTGCGTCCGAATATCCTCGCTCAACCAGGATGACTGGGACCGGTCCGGCCTTTGTCTCGATCTGTAACATTTAGAGAACATTTTCTCCCCTATTTGTTACAGATCGAGATGTTTCCCTGGCGGTCTCCCGTTTATCTAAATCTGTAACAGCAAGAACGGTTTTCCTTCCCTAGTTGTTACAGTTTGAGATGTTTCGCAGAGACCCTAGCTTACGTCTCATGCTGTAACAGTTAGAACGGTTTTCCTTCCCTAGTTGTTACAGTTTGAGACACTTCTCAGCTCGCCCCCAGATTGTCTATATCTGTAACAGCTGGAAGCTGAATGCTCGTCCTCATGTTACAGATCGAGACAAACCTGAAGCTTGGTGGGAGTCAAACCCGCTTACATATCGACATAAATAGAAACGGACCCTGTCCCACAAGGAACAGAGCCCGAAACTCTCATGGAGCCAGTGACAGGAATCGAACCTGCAACCCACTGATTACAAATCAGTTGCGCTACCGTTGCGCCACACTGGCACACTTGGCGCTTTCGCGCGAAGCCAGATAAGAATAAAGGAATTAGAGGCACGGCGCAACAGGTCTGCGACACGACATGCGCACGTGATGCACGTTTAGCCTGTTTAATTAACCCGGCATATTCATTCCGCACTGATAACTGTATCAAAGCGCACAGACTTTTATGAAAGCGCCTAATAGCAGCGTGCGCGCTGAACAGTGATTACGGCAACACCGCCGCACAAACGGTATTTGTATAATCTGCTTGTCGGGAACTAGCAAAAGGAGATTTGCCATGCTGCAAACACAACCCATGTCTCGCAAGGCCTTCGTTGCCACCGGCATCGGTGCACTTCTGGCCCTCGCAGGCTGCCAACAGCGCGCATCCAATTCAGAGCCCAAGGAGACAGAGGGCGAAAACACCCAGGAATCCAAAGAGACTGAGGGTAAAGCAGAACCCAAAGACGTCTTCACGATAAGCGGTGTTGAACGTGGCGAGGACGATGATTACGGTTACTGGGAAATGTATGTCACCGTCGTGAACAACAGCAAGGAACCCCAGCAGTTCCTTGGTTTCCACATCGACGAGCTAGATATGGACGGAAACATCATCGACTCCTACATGTCCTATAACAAGAACGCTGCCTACACCACTGTGGAACCCGGGCAGTCCTATACGATCGACCTCACCGAGGCCGTCGATGACAACGTCGCCGGCATGCAGAGTCGTTACTGCGAGTATGGGGACGAGGACGACCCCACGCGCAGCGATTACAGCACACCGTATAAGCAGATGTTCTAAGAAAGAAGATCAGCCGTGAACGATATCGACTCAACTCCACTCGGCCAGTTCCGAAAGAAGACCGTCATCACGACCCTGGCGCTCATCGTCATCTCGGTGGTATTCGTCATTATTGCCGTATCAGTCCAGTCGGATGCACAGAGCAACTACTCAGAGTACCTGCGTATTACGTCAACGTACGAATTTCTCGACGGGAGCGACTACCTGGATAAATACAACAACGCGACCTCAACCGCCACATTTTGTATAGGAGTATCCGCACTGGCAATTTCCGCTGCCGTCGTTTCTGGCATCGCATGGATCGGAACGAATCTCCTCATTGCCAATAAGCGCACCATCCTCGCAGTCCAGAAGGCAATTGACACGCCTATGGAGCTCGAAGCCTGTACCGGCGCCGTAGATGCCCCCATTGGTTCAAGCATTACGTTCCAAGAGGAGGGAGACACGCTCGTAGCCACTAACCTTGTGGGCGAGCCGGTCGGCGCCCTCAACAAGGAGTTCGCTGATCGAATCAAAGCGGCGGAACAAAATGAAACTGCCAAGGCGTATGTCACCTCATACCGCGGCAACCATCCCGTAATCGAGGTCACAGCGAACGCATAGACGTTACTCTCCGGGGCGAGCTTCGGCTTGCCCCTTTCTTTTACGTAATTACCCGCATCGCTCACCATCTTAGCCAGATAAAAAGTCTGCATGTTATCTGGACAGCTTCAACAACCGTGCCAAGCAATCAACCCCCTTGTCCGCTAAGAAGCTACCGTGCGTTGCGGTTGATCTTCCGCAGGCATTTAAAATGCGTAATTCTCTACAATCGTTCAGCCAAAAGCCCATTCATTTCAGCCATTTCGACCTCAATTTCAAAACTATTCGTCAGAACGAATAGTATTAATTACAATAGAATAGATAAAACTATTCGTTCTGGCGAAGGGTTTCGCGATGTTGACCACGAAGGAAGCTGCAGAGCTACTCGACATCACCCCGCGCAGGGTGCAAGAGCTCATAAAAAACGGAGCACTTGAGGCACGCAAGGCTTCTGGTGTATGGCTCATCGACAAAGACAGCGTCAACGCACGACTCCGCTCCGTGACCAAAACGGGGGGACGCCCCCGTCGAGGCCATGGAAAAAGCGAGATTACGTTTACCCTCATGAACCGCACGCACGAAGTCGCCCAGCTGGTCTACAGCACATCGCGAAAAGACTTTACCCACATCGGTGCCGACATCGATTACGCTCACGCCCCTATTGGAGTACTTGGCCCCAATAATCCCGTGTCGCTCGACTCTTTCCGCATTTGGTGGCGAGGCCGCGGTATCCCGCTCGCGCGCATTGGGCTTGCATCCCTGTTGGCAGAAGCAGCAGTCGATGTTCCCGACGAACTCATCCAGCGAAATCTCGGCCTCTCCCTATCCGACCAGTATTGGATTAGACCCCAAGATTCCGGTCTCGCGTGGGAGGATATTAACTTCTTCAATAATGCTTTTGACGACGTCTCTCTGTCCATCGCACCCTTCGCCCCAGAGGGCAAAGCAGCCGCCGCAAAGCCCGATAACACCTCGGACGGCAACCTTCAGAAGTATTGGACATGCGAGGGCGGGCGTCGAATTCTGCATAAGGCAGGAGCGCACCTGAACCAAGAACCATATAACGAGCTGGTAGCGACCGCGCTCCATCGTCGCATCCTAAACGCCTGCGATTATGTGCCTTACTCGCTCGAGGGCACGGGCACTTCCGCCCTGAGCAAATGCGATGTCTTCTTAACTGATGAAGAAGAGTATGTCCCTGCGTTTTATGTAAACCAGTACGCAAACGCAGATGAAAGACTAACCGACTACGAGCGATATGTAGCAAACTGCGAGAAGCTCGGGGTAACAGGTGCCAAGGATGCCCTTGACCGCATGATCGTGTGCGACGACATCATCGCCAACTATGACCGTCATTGGCGTAACTTTGGCCTTGTGCGAAACGTCAACACGCTAGCCTGCAGACCTGCCCCCATCTTCGATTCGGGCTCATCGCTCTGGTGCAACGTTTCTCTAGAGGAGCTTAAGGCAGGGGAGCACAGTTTTACCAGCGCGCAGTTTCATTCAAGCCCCGCGAAACAAATGCTGCTTGTCGAGGATATGAGCTGGTTTGACGACGACAAGCTCGAGGGTTTCGTTGACGAGGCAATCGAAATCCTATCCAAAAACGACGCTCTTACAGCGAGACTGCCTTATCTAAAAGAGGCGCTAACATGGCGCCTCAAAAGAATGATTGACATCGCTGAATGGAGTTAACGAAACAGTATCGCCCCGCCAACTCCCCTACCTCCCGCGCAGGGCCTTGAGCTTGGCCAATGCCTCGGGGCTCAAACGACTGCCCAGAGTCATCTTGATCTGCGGAGCCTCCTCTGCCTCGCGGACGTCGTTATCGATCTGTTTGATCTCGTCCACCAGCATGCGGCTCGAGATGCGCGTAACGCCCTTGCCCATGACGACGGCTTGAATTGTGCCGTCACTCGACACCACGGAGCACGCGCGGCCTTCCTCGCGCGCCTCGATGCAGAGCTTTTGTACCACGGTATCGGCCGATACACCCGTCGGCGAAAACTCGATGCGCACGCCGCGGGCCGGCAGGTTGGGGCGCTCGCTGGAGATATTGCCAGCGCCGTCAAACACAATCACGGCCTCGTAGCGGCCCTGGGCAAAGGCGGCGACGTCGTTGATAAGGGCGGTGCGCGCCATATCGTGAACGTCGCTGGAATACGGATCGTCGGAATGGTCGTACACGAGCTTTTCGTAGCGCGGCGTGCAGTGGATCACATTGTAGCCGTCGACCACTAACAGCTCGGGCTTATTGGAGTGCACCGTGGAGACCGGGTCGGCGATAGCCTGCGCAAACGCATTGCCGCCCACGCCATAGGTCGCGGCCGAGACAATCGGCTTGGCCGAGCCTTCGCCAAAGCGTTTGGCCTTAGACTTGGCGCGGTTCTTCTTGGACATGCGCTACTCCTCCCCCATGAGCTCGCCGGCGTTGCGACGTAGCCACTCAAAACACAGTGCCGTCGTTGCCTGGGCAACGTTGAGGCTCTCGGTCATGCCACGCTGAGGAAGCTTGGTCAAAAAGTCGCATTTCTCGAGCACCAGGCGCGAGATGCCGTCGCCCTCGGAGCCCATGACGAGCGCCACGCGACCCTCGAAGGGAGCATCCCAGCAACTGCCCTCGGCGTGCTCGGAGGCGCCGCCCACCCAAAAGCCAGCGGCCTTAAGATCGTCGAGCGCACGGGCAATGTTAGGGACCTGCGCGATAGGCAGATGCATGACGGCGCCGGCGGAGGTCTTGTAGCTACCAACGGTCACGCCGGCAGCGCGCTTGTTGGCGATGATGACGCCCGCCGCGCCCACGACCTCGGCGGAGCGCACGATGGCGCCAAAGTTACCGTCGTCGGTCACGTGGTCGAGCACCACGACAAGTGCCGGACCCTCGCCTGCACGGTCGAGGATATCGGCGACATCCGCATATGGAAAGTTGCCCACCTCGAGTGCAATACCCTGGTGAGCGCCGTGGCTCGACAGCGCATCGAGCTGCGCGCGCGGCACGTACTTAATGCGGACACACACGGCGTTGAGGTCATCGACCAGACGAGACAGGGCGGCATCGCGCTCCCCGCCCTCGGCAATGAGCGCGCACTTGATGGGAAAACCGGTGCGCAGCGCCTCGGCGGCAGCGCGACGGCCTTCGATAAACTCGCCCTTGGGAGCCTGGACAGCGTCGCGGTTGCGATCGCGCTGCGGACGCGCAGCTTGGGTGCGATCGCGCTGGCCCTTGGAAGAGGCAGCGCGGTCATTTCGGCGAATCGGACGCGGGCCAGAAGCGGCCTGCTTGCCGCCACGAGGCGCACGCTTGCGATTGTCGGCCATAGGACGGCCTCCTAAATACAACTATCAAACGAAACAAATAGACCGACCGCCCGAGGTGCGGCAGATTGCCTTGAAAGAAGAGGGCATAGACCTTGAGGTCATGCCCGACGATTGAAAGGCAAGGTGCCGTGGCTCGGGCGGTCGGGTGCTTGGGAAACCCGCGGGGGTTAGAGGGATTTGATACGAGTGCCGGCGGCGGTATCTTCAATCGTCAGGCCCAGTTCCTTGAGTTGATCGCGGATGGCGTCTGCCAAGTCCCAGTTCTTGGCGGCACGGGCCTCGGCGCGAGCCTCGAGAATCTTGGCAGCGGCCTCGTCCACGTCGTCACCAGTGTAGGCGACCAAGCCGGCGGCAACGCCCAAAAGGCCCAGCGGCAGCTCGACCTTGGGCTCGGGAAGCTCAACGCCAAACGTATCGAGCAGCTCGACCAGCGTATCGGCGGCAGCAAGAGCCGCGGCCTTGTCGGCAGCGTCGCCCGCCTGCTCCAGATACTGATTGCACTCGGTGACAAAACCAAAGACGGCGCCCATGGCACCGGCGGTGTTAAAGTCGTCGTCCATGCACTCCTTAAAGGTGGCACGGGTCTCGGCAGCCTTGGCGGCAAACGCCTCAGATGCTGCCTCATCGGCATCGGCCGTCGCATGGTTCGCGGCCCAGCGCAGGTTCTCGACCGTACCGGCGATACGCGTGAGCGAATTCTCGGCACCCTCCAGGCGCTCCCAGGAGAAGTCGAGCGGCGAGCGATAGCTCGTCTGCAGCATCAGCAGGCGCAGGGCGGCAGCGGAGTGCTGCTCGAGCACCTCGGCCAGCGTAAAGAAGTTACCAAGCGACTTGGACATCTTCTCGCCGTCGACCAGCAGCATGCCCGTGTGCATCCAGGTGTTGGAGAAGCCCTGGTGCCAGGCGCAGGCAGCCTGGGCGCACTCGTTCTCGTGATGCGGGAAGGCAAGGTCGGAGCCACCGCCGTGAATGTCGATCGGGGTACCCAGGTAGCGGTGCACCATGGCGGCGCACTCGGTGTGCCAACCAGGACGGCCCTCGCCCCAGGGGCTCGGCCAGCTGGGCTCGCCGGGCTTGGCGGCCTTCCACAGCGCAAAGTCGAGCGGGTCGTTCTTGTCCTCGTTCTCCTCGATGCGCGCACCCACCATAAGGTCGTCGATGTTGCGGCCCGAGACCTGACCGTAGTTGGGATCGCTGCGCACGGAAAAGTACACGTCGCCGTTATCGGCGGCGTAAGCGTGGCCCTGCTCGATGAGCGCCTTGATCATGGCAATCATGGGGCCGATCTCCTTGGTGGCGCGGGGGCGCACATCGGGATCGAGCACGTTGGCAGCGCGCATGACGCCAATAAACTTATCCGAGAACTCCGTCGCGACCTCGGCGGCCGTACGGCCCTGTTCGTTGGCGCGCTTGATGATCTTGTCGTCGACATCGGTAAGGTTCTGGGCGAACGTGACCTCGTAGCCGCTCGCGATGAGCCAGCGTCGAATCACATCGAAGCTGATGAACGTGCGGGCGTTGCCGATGTGGATGTTGTCGTAAACCGTGGGGCCGCACACGTACATACGGACCTTGCCGGGCTCGATGGGCTGGAACTCTTCCTTTTTATGGGTAGCGCTGTTGTAGATACGCATTCGTTACTCCTTAACGGTTTTCTGTAGCAGGCAGACGGCCCAGGCGCCAATTCCCTCGCTTTGACCTTCCCAACCGAGCTTTTCGGTCGTGGTGGCGGCGACGCCCACGTTTTCGACGTCAACGCCCAGGGCATGGGCCAAGTTGGCACGCATGGCATCGCGGTGCGGGGTGATCTTAGGCTGCTGGCAGGCAATGGTGCAGTCGGCATCGACAAACTCAAAGCCCAGCTCGCGCGCATAGTCCATTACGCGGGCAAGCAACACCATCGAGTCGGCACCCTCGTAGGCGGGGTCGGTGTCGGGGAACAGCTTGCCAATGTCTCCCCCGCGGCAGGCGCCCAGAATAGCGTCGGCCAGCGCGTGCGCGAGCACATCGGCATCCGAGTGGCCCAGCAAGCCGCGCTCGTAGGGAATGTCGACCCCGCCGATGATACATCGACGCCCCTCCACCAAACGGTGGACGTCGTAGCCGTGGCCAATGCGCAGGTTACTGAACATGGGGAAGGTCCTCTCTCTCGGCCATCCGCCCGAGCAAAATCGCGGTTACGGGACGCAAGTCCTCGGGCACCGTCACCTTAAGGTTGTCGCGCGGGCTCTGGACGCAGCGGACGCGCCCACCCATGCGCTCGACCAGTGACGAATCGTCCGTACCGATAAAGCCCTCGGCAATCGCCGCGGCATGGGCGCGTTTCATGGCGTCGACACTAAAGATCTGCGGCGTCTGCGCGGCCCAATAGAGTTCGCG
Source organism: Collinsella sp. LCP19S3_H3 (assembly GCF_052119145.1). NCBI lineage: Bacteria > Bacillati > Actinomycetota > Coriobacteriia > Coriobacteriales > Coriobacteriaceae > Collinsella > Collinsella sp. LCP19S3_H3. The sequence goes on along the minus strand of NZ_JBQKFW010000006.1, from coordinate 22,680 downwards.
TGGCGGCGTCTCGACGATGTTGTCCCCATCGACGATCTTGAGCGTGTCGATCGCGGGCTGGCCACACACGACACCGTCGAGCGAGCGGTCACTCACGAGCACGTCGATAGCGTGATCGATGACCTCGGTAGTAATAAGCGGACGAGCGCCGTCGTGAATGGCGACGTATTCAAAGCCTGCCGGAACCGCATGCACGCCGGCACGAGTGGAGTCCTGGCGGGTATCGCCGGCATCGGCGAAGCTGATGGGCGTGTCATACGAATACGGGCTGATGGCCAGGCGGCGCATCTCGGCACGACGCCCGGCAGGGCAAACCACGACGATGTGGCCGACCTTATCGCTACGGTCAAACGCGCGGATGGACCAGCTCATAAGCGGACGGCCAGCTACATTGACGAGCTGCTTGCCACCGGGATTACCAAAGCGCTGGCCGCTGCCACCGGCAACGACCACGGCGCATACGGGCGCCATTATGCGTTCCCCTGTTTGGTGCCCTTCATGCGGTACAGGGAGTCCGCAAGAATGGCAGGGTTGTTAACGCCAAAGTCGCCCAGGCGCTCCGGATCCTTGCTGATGTCGTCCATAAGCTCCTGCAGCGAGCCATACTCGTCGACGATCTTCTCGGCCACGCCGTCGCGCACGACGGACACGCGCGAAAGCGTGCGCAGGCCCAGCGGCGTCATGACGGAGTCCTCGTCCAAGTCGTCGTAACCCAGAACCGCCGCCACATGCTGCGGGTCGGACAAGTCCTTGGGCGTCATACTGCTAAGCTCGGCACGGATCTTCTCGGCGTTTGCCTCGGAGGAATCGCTTGCGTAGTCGCGAATCATCAAGTCGTACTCGGTATCCATGCTGGAGCCGGCGAGCTGCTCGAGCTGCATCTGCACGAGCTTGCCCTGGTTGCCCAGCTTGACAATGCAATCCTTAAGCTCGGTCTTTGCCTGCTGCATGATCTCGAAACTCGAGAAAATGCCGGTGATGTCGGCGAGCGTGACGTAGTCGTCCAGCTCGAGGGCCGTCAGACGCAGCAGGGAGCGGTCGAGCGACTGACGGGTGGTCTGAAGCGTAGCGACGAGCTGGTTGACCGAGCTCATGATGGTGGTGACGGGCTGAATCTCATAGCTCTTGCCGTGCACATACACGTTGACGACGGCACGACGGGCCGAGACCGAGATCACGATGGCGTCGGTGAGCACCGACATGCGAGCGGCAGTACGGTGACGCATGCCCGTCTCGCTCGTGGCGAGCGAGGGGTCGGGATTGAGGTGGAAATTGGCGCGCAGGATCTGGGTAAGGTCGCCGTCGATGACGATGGCGCCGTCCATCTTGGAAAGCTCGAACAGGCGGTTCGAGGTAAACGAAATGTTGAGCGGGAAGCCGTCGTTACCGGCAGCGAGCACGTTTTCGGTGTCGCCGACGCAGATAAGGGCACCCAGGTGACCGGCGATGATCATGTCAAGGGCGGTGCGGATCGGCTGACCAGGTGCCGTCAGGCGGATGGCCTGTTCCATACGCTTTTGCAGCTCGTTCTTATCCAAGGCATCGCTCCCATCGTATACGCTCCATAAACGTCAATAAGTTTCTCACGGTTTGCCCCTGTGACGCCCGCAAATTCCGATGCTTACAGAATGAGCGAACACCGCTTAGGTAGCTCATTTGGGACGGGGCTCTTTTGGCTGCTCATGTGGTAGCATCGGGTCTCATATAAATGAGGGAGTGGTCGTGTAATCGGGTTCGCCCGGAGAGAGGGAGCCAGACTATGGGACTCGCAGAGCTCGTGTTGCTCGCCGTTGGCCTTTCGATGGACGCCTTTGCCGTTTCCATCTGCAAGGGTCTCGGCATGAAAAAGATCAACCTTAAAGTCGCCGTTGTGCTCGGCCTGTTCTTTGGCGGCTTTCAGGCCGGCATGCCCGTAATCGGTTGGGCACTCGGCAGCCAGTTCATGGGCATCATTGGTCCCATAGACCATTGGATCGCCTTTATCCTTTTGGCCTTTATCGGCGGCAAGATGCTGTGGGAAACCTTTACCGAAGACGAGGATGAGGACGAAGGCGACGGCAAGGATGCCGAAAAGATCGACCTGGGCGAGTACCTAATCCTTGCCATCGCCACCTCGATTGACGCGCTCGCCGTGGGCATCTCGTTTGCCGCGCTCTCAGTCAATATCGTGCCCTCTGTATCACTTATCGGCGTCACAACGTTTATCTTTTCCGTCGCCGGCGTAGCGATCGGCCACACCTTTGGCGCGCGCTACGAAAAACCCGCCACCATCGTGGGTGGCGTCGTACTCGTCCTCATCGGGCTTAAGATCCTACTTGAGCACCTTGGGATCCTCGCACTGTGACGAATAACGGCCGCCCGGCATTACGCCAGGCGGCCGTTTTCATAGCCAGCCGTTTTAGAGCGGCTTAACCAAGGCGACCTTTACGCGGCAAGGCGCTTGAGGACGTCGATGAGCAGCTCGTAGAAGCGCTCGGCAGAAGCGAGCTCCATGCTCTCGTCCGGGGTGTGGACATCGGAGAGCGTCGGGCCCACGGCGATGGCGTCCAGGCCGTGCAGGGCCTCGGCAAACAGGCCGCACTCAAGGCCGGCGTGGATGGACTCGATGCGCAGCTCGGAGCCAAAGAGCTCGCGATAGCTCTCGATAAAGACGTCGCGGACCGGCGAATGCTCGGCATAGCTCCAGCCGGGATACTCGAACTCAAACTTGGCGTCGAAGCCCAGGACATCGGCCAGCGTCTGCAGGCGGTCCTTGAACTCGTTCTGCAGCGAGGTGATCGAGGAGCGCGGGGACAGCATGATCTTGACCTCGTCGTCAGATGTGGCAACCACACCGATGTTGGAGGAAACCTCGACGGAGCCGTCGGTAGCAACGTTGCGGCGGATCACGCCATTGGGGGCAAGACGCAGGGCGCGGATGAGGGCAAGCGCGGACTTCTCGTCCATGGCCTCGACCTCGGCGTCGTCGGCAATCTCGACAGTGCAGGTAAAGCCGGGGTCGAAGACCTCGAGCTCGGCAGTGACATCGGCGATAATGCCCTTTGCGATCTGGGCCGCGGCCTCGGCGGCAGCGTGGTCGGCGTAGACCAGAACAGCCTTGCACTCACGGTTGATGGCGTTGTCCTTGGTGCCTCCGTTAAAGCTAACGATGGCGGGCTCGCCGGCAACCATCAGGCGGTCGATGATGCGGGCCATGATGAGGTTGCCGTTGCCGCGCTCCAGGTGGATATCGCTGCCGGAGTGACCGCCCAGCAGGCCGGAGATGTCGAACGTGAGAGTGCTACCGGTCTTGTGCTCGCGCGCGATCGGGCAGGTGTAGGTAACGACGACGCCGCCGGCGCAGCTGACGGTGGCAACGCCCTCTTCCTCGGAGTCAAGGTTGATCATGGTGCGGGCGCTAATCTGGGACTTGTCGAGCGTCTCGGCGCCGACCAGGCCAGTCTCCTCGTCGGTGGTGAATACGCACTCGAGGGCGGGGTGAACGATCGAATCGTCATCGAGAACAGTGAGCATCAGAGCGACGGCGATACCGTTGTCGGCGCCCAGCGTGGTGCCGTTAGCGGTGAGAACGCCGTCCTTGACGAGCAGGTCGATACCATCGGTCGTAAAGTCGTGCTCAACGGAGCCCAATTTGTCGCACACCATATCGATGTGGCCCTGAAGCATTACGGTCGGGGCATTCTCGGCACCGGCAGATGCGGGCTTGCGAATGATGACGTTGTAGACCTCGTCCTGGTACACATCGAGGCCGCGCTCCTTGGCAAACGCAACCAGGAAATCGCTGATGCCCTTCTCGTTGCCAGACCCACGGGGGATCGCGCTGACCTCCTCAAAGAAATGGAACAGCTGGGCGGGCTCATAGCCGGTGATCTTGTAGTCCATGGTGCCTCCTTGGCGCAACTGGTTAGACAATAAGACATGCGCCTTGTATATTCCCAGACTTCGTTTGCATAAACCAGTCGAAAACGCCGAGCGCTCTCGCATCATCGGCTAACGGCGGAGAAACGCCACTTTATTAAGATAAAGCAGGTAGACGGACCGCGCCGAAGGGACGTTGGACCCTTTAACCAACCTCAATGCTCGATCAACGCTTATGCATACACCGTTGGTATGTTTAATGAGATTTACTTTGAACGAGGGGCCTTTCCAACAGAAAAAAGGGCGCTCCTTTGGAACGCCCTCGTGGACACAAGGTTTTGTTACGCCCTACAGCGCGCCGGAACCGGCTTGCATCATGCCGCCGGGGCCCGAGCTTACGCCACTGCTCACAGGCGCGGCGTTTCCGGTGTGCGGCGCTTCCGGAGCGGTATCGCCCCCAAGCGCACCTGCCGGACGCGGCGCTGGGATCTCGCCCGTACCGTGGCTAAAGACGAACTTGCCGTCGGCCACGTCGCACAGGACGGTATCGCCGCTGCCCCACTCGCCGGCCAGCAGCTCCTCGGACAGCGGATCCTCGATGAGCTTTTGGATGGCGCGGCGCAGCGGACGTGCGCCGTTGGTGAGGTCGGTACCCTCGGCTACGATCTTGTCGTAGGCCGCATCGGTGAGTTTGATGTTCATGCCGTTGGCAATCAGGCGCTGGCGCAAGTCGTCCACCAGCAGGTGAGCGATCTTGGTCAAGTTCTCGCCCGAAAGCTTCTGAAACACCACGATGTCATCGATACGGTTGAGCAGCTCGGGGCGGAACAGGCGCTTGAGTTCGCCCATCGCACGGCCCTTAATCTCGCTCGAGGTAAGACCCTGCTCACCGGTGGTGCCAAAGCCAACGCTCGCATCCTGCGCAATCTCGCGGGCGCCCACGTTGGACGTCATGATGATCACGGTGTTGCGGAAATCGACCGTCTTGCCCTGGCTATCGGTCAGGCGACCCTCCTCAAGCACCTGCAGCAAGATGTTGAAGATATCGGGGTGCGCCTTCTCGATCTCGTCGAACAGCACGACCGAGTACGGGTGACGGCGAACGGCCTTGGTGAGCTGACCGCCCTCGTCGTGGCCCACGTAGCCCGGGGGGCTACCGATAAGCTTGGAGACCTCGAACTCGCTGCCAAACTCCGACATGTCGAAGCTGATAAGCGCGTCCTTGCTGCCAAAGAGGTACTCGGCGAGCGTCTTGGCGAGCTCGGTCTTGCCTGTGCCGGTAGGACCCAAGAAGATAAAGCTGCCGCCGGGACGACGCGGGTCCTTGAGCGGCGAGCGGCTGCGGCGCACTGCCTTGGCCACGGCCTCGACAGCTTCATCCTGGCCGATAATGCGGGTCTTGAGCACGCTTTCGGTCTGCAACAGACGACGGCTTTCGCTCTCGGTGAGCGAAGACACCGGCACGCCCGAGGTCACGGACACGATGTCGGCAACCTGGGCGACATCGATGGTGAGCGGGCTGGCGTCGAGCTCGGCCGTCCAAGCTGCCTTGGCCTCGGCGAGCTCAATCTCGGCAGCCTTCTGCTGCTCGGTAATCTCGGCGGCCTTGTTCATGTCGTCGCCCTCGGTGGCCTCCTGCGCGGCAGCCTTGAGCTCCTCAACGCGATGCTCGGCCTCGCGCACCGGCTCAGGCGCACGGTTGGCGGCAATGCGGGCGCGGGCGCCGGCCTCGTCGATGAGGTCGATGGCCTTATCGGGCAGGAAGCGATCCTGGATGTAGCGGTTGGAGAGGTTCGCGGCGGCCTCGATGGCACCCTGCGTATAGCGCACGTGGTGGTGCTCCTCGTAGCGCGGCTTGAGCGCGGTCAGGATCTTGACCGTGTCCTCGACGCTTGGCTCCTCAACATCGATGGTCTGGAAGCGGCGCTCGAAGGCCGGGTCCTTGGTGAGGTACTTGCGGAACTCCTCGGCCGTGGTGGCACCGATGATCTGGAAAGCGCCGCGCGCGAGCACGGGCTTGAGCATGGAGCTTGCATCGATGGATCCCTCGGCAGAACCGGCACCGATGATGGTGTGCATCTCGTCGATAAACAGGATGACGTCGTCGGCTTCGGTTGCCTCCTGGATCACGTTCTTGAGACGCTCCTCAAACTCACCGCGATACTTGGCGCCCGCGACAAGACCCGGCAGGTCGAGCGTCCAGATGTTCTGGTTCATAAGGTTCTCGGGCACGTTGCCGGCAGCGATCTGCTGCGCCAGGCCCTCGACGATGGCCGTCTTGCCCACGCCGGGGTCACCCAAGATAAGCGGGTTGTTCTTGGTGCGGCGCGAAAGGATCTCCATCATGCGCTGGACTTCCTTTTCGCGACCGATCACCGGGTCGAGCTCGCCGTCGCGCGCCTTCTGCGTAAGGTTGGTGGCGAACTGCTTGAGCGTGTCGGTGCCGCTCCCCTTTTGCTGCGAGGCGTCCGAGCCGCTAAAGAACGGCAGGCCTGTACCGGGACGCCCGGCACCGGCACCGGCGAGCGGGCGCTTCTTGTCTTGATCCTTGGCGGTAAGCTTCTCGATGGCTTTTTTAATGGAAGCGGACGAAACACCCAGGCGCATGAGAATGTCCATGGCCATGCCGTTGCCCTCTTCGACGATACCGATGAGCAGGTGCTCGGTCGACACATAGGTCTGGTTGTTCTCGCGCGCCACGCGGAAGGAACGCTCCATCACGCTGATGACGAGCGGCGTAAAAGCGAGCTTAGCGGCCTCGGTCTCCTCACTGGGCTCGGGAACGGTGGTCTGGACCTCCTTGAGCGTGTCCATGATGTCATCGTAGGAGATATCGAGTGAGCGCAGTGCCTCGGCGGCAATGCCCTCGTCCTCCTTGGCGAGCGCGAGCAGCAGATGCTCGGTACCCACCTTATTTGAGTGAAGATCGAGCGCCTCCTGCTTGGCCATGGACATGACCTTGCGCGCGCGATCGGTAAAACGGTCCAACATGCTAGTTCCTCTTAGACGAGCTAGTTTTTCAAACGCAAAGCGCCACTCGTGGCGGCGCTTTGGTCTCTTTACCCATATGGAGTATATGTTAACCGCTGTGGCCTTTTCCGCGTGCAGCCATACGACAACGTCTACAAAAAAGGAATCGCCGGGTGCGGCGGGCGCTCTAGGTTAGAGGCTCTTGCCTAGCAGGCGGGCTCGGCGTCCATACTCTCGGCAACGTCATCGACGACATCGGCAACGGGAGCGCCCGGCATACGTACGAGCTCCATATGCTGCTCTTCAAAGACGGTTCCCATGGGGAAGGCATGGCGGAAGATAAAGCGAGCAACCGGACCAGCCACCAGCAGGTTCCAGGGCAGGGCCATGATAAAGTTGCGCGGAATGTTGACGAGCCACATCATCGACAGCACCTGCAGATTGGCAAGCGGGCCGCCGGGCATATGGAGCAGGCCTTCACACGCGCCGTAGAGCGACATGATGATGACCATGGGAACGACCATGCAGGAGCTGACGGCGAGCGTCATGGCAAGCGGTGAGCTCTTACCCGGCGTGACCAGGAATTTAAAAGCGAAACCCTTGGCAAGGGGGCTGGCAACAAACCAGTCGCAGCACATGGCAAAAATGTAGGCAACGGGGAAGCCGAGCCACGCGGCGGCAATGACCTCGCCGTTGATGGCCCCGTGCTGCAGGGCAACGTTGTAGATGCTCATCCAGAGCACCATGCAAAAGCACATGATAAAGGTGAACAGCAGGCTCTCTCGTTTATTGATAGGCATAAAGGGCAAAATCCTTTCTGTGTTACGCCGCGGTGCACAACAAAAACGGGCGGGCGAGATGAAGCTACTGGGACTTCATCTCGCCCGCCCGTGGTACGTGCGTCTGCGACTACTTATGTGGTGGAACTACCCTAACACGAACAGCACACGCTTCGTAAGCGTTGAGTTTATGAAGATGCAGGGCACCGATAATCCCCCGACCCCATAAGTTGCAGTGGAATACGGACTGTTTTGACCCTTTAAGCAGCAATTCAGTCCCTATTTCACCGCAACTCATTTGGTGCAAAGTAACCTGTCCCCCCTTGTACCAATTAGCTGGTGTGGCGCCAGCGAGGGTCGGTGAGCGTACGCGCCACACCCAGCCCAACGGGCAGAAACGCTACGATGAGCACTGCGCGCACAAACCAGCCGAGCATATTGACTGTGTCGAAGGTGCACATGTAATACATAGAGCGATAGAGATACAGACCGGGCACCATAATGACAATCGAAGGCACCGTGAGGGCGATGCGCGGGTAGGTGAGCTTGACTTCGGCCAAGCTTGCCAGCAGACCCGATACCAGCGCGCCGATAAACGCTGCTGCCTCGGGAGGCATTCCCGTGCTGAGGCCCAGGAAGGGAATCATCGTCGGCGCATCGACAAGGGTCAGACGCAGGGTATTGGACACGGCGCCGATCAACCCAGCTGCCGCGGCCATCTTTACCGGGCTGTTGAACATCACCGAGAAGCCGAATACGCCAACGAAGCTCATCACCACGCGCAGGAGCGTAAGGGCAAGCGGCGAAAGGCCCAGTGGGGCAAAGTCGTCCGGCGCCAGTCCCACACACTCGGCAACCATCCAACCTACGAGGGTCGCCATCACAATAATCGACACAGCATACGAAAGACGCTCGATACCGCTTCGCATGTCGAGCTTAGCGATGTCGAGACCTGCCGTAATGAGCGGAAAGCCAGGAATCACAAAGAGCATGGCGCCGATATAGCCTTCTTGGTGCGACATTGCACCCGGAACAACCTGGGCGAGGCCGAGCAATGCCAGCAAATATGAGATACAGGCCAGTGCGACACCGAGCGTCAAAGCGCTGAACTGACCAAGGCCTTGCTTGAGAATATGGGAGCGGGCAAAGTTGCCGACACCCGCGCCCACGAACGCGCATGCCATCTCAATGGGACCGCCACCAAGTAAAAAGACAAAGGCGCCACAGGCGCAGGCTGCCGCAAGGCCCTGTTGCCAGGGCGCGTAATCAGGTTTTGAACTCTCAACGGTCTTGAGCATCTCGTGATACTCGTGCACCGTGAAGCGACGACCATAGGTCTCGATTTCCTTGAGGAAACTCTCCATCATCCAAATGCGATGGGTGTTGACGCCGGTTGTCGGCAGACTGACGACCTCGTTAAAGCAGTGGCCATCTTCGATGCAAGTACACTCAAACGACAGGAGACTTAAGTCAACATGGATGGTGACACCGAGTACGGCGGCGACTCGATTCATGGTATCGCGTACGCGCCAGGCACCCGTTCCACTCGCGAGCATAAGCATACCGGTGCGGCAGACGATGGATGATTTATCGGTGAGCGGCGCATCGACGGCAAGTTCATCGCCTGCCGTCACGATCTGGTGCCAGTCAGTTTTCATATGGAGCGCGCCGGCACGAACGCCGTGGTGCATGGGGGCTCTCGAAAGCAGCGAGTTAAGGCGCGAAGACTGTGGGGACTCCGTTGATTCGTCCTCAACCTCATCAGTCTCTTCATCGACCAGATCAAAGGAATCAAGCGGCGCTGGCTCGCGACGGTCGATCAGCTCCTCGTCCTCATCATCAAAGTAATTGAACTGATCGAGCATGTCCTCTTCGATTGCGCGCTCGCTCGCTTCGTCCATCCCGGTGCTCCCTTCCTATCGACTAACCCCCATCCTAGACAGCGACGGCTAAAGGAAACATAAAAGAGACGACTGTCATGCGAGCCATGCGTGCAATAGCCATTGGGTAGTCGTTTAAGAACGTCCCCAACGACTACTCCGGCAACGCCGATGTTTTGGCAACGACAGCGAGCGACGTCCAGGGCGAACAAGTTGGCATGAAAAAGGCAAGGCATAGACCTTCTGGTCATGCCTTGCCTTTTGAATGACAAATTGTCGCCCTGGGCGGCGCGCAGCGTCGGCTGGTCCGCCGTTCGGTAGAACGGCGGAACCAATTAGTACATCTTTGCGCCGGCGGGAATGGAGGCGTCGAGCTGGATCAGGTTGAGGCGCTCCTCGCCCTCCTCCTCGTGGATGGCACTGATGAGCATGCCGCAGCTGGGGATGCCCATCATCTTGCGCGGAGGCAGGTTGGTGATGGCAAGCAGGGTCTTGCCGACCAGGTCCTCGGGCTCATAGTATTCGTGGATGCCGGAGAGGATGGTGCGGTCGGCACCGGCACCGTCGTCGAGCGTAAAGTTCAACAGCTTCTTGGACTTCTTGACGGCCTCGCATGCCTTGACCTTCACAGCGCGGAAATCGCTCTTGGAGAAGGTATCGAAGTCGACGAACTCCTCAAACAACGGCTCAACGGCGATCTTGGAGTAATCGAGCGTGGGCTTAAGCGACTTAACGAACGGGCTCGCGGCGTTGCCGGCCTCTGCAGCCTTGGCGGCAGCGGCACCGGACTGGAAACCCTTCTCGGGCTTCATGTGCGGGAACAGCAGGACATCGCGGATAGAAGCCTGGTTGGTGAGCAGCATGACCACGCGGTCGATACCGATGCCAATGCCGCCCGCGGGAGGCATACCGTACTCGAGGGCGCGCACGTAGTCCTCGTCATACTCCATGGCCTCATCGTCGCCGCCAGCCTTCTCGGCCATCTGGGCGGCAAAGCGCTCAGCCTGGTCGACCGGGTCGTTGAGCTCGGAGAATGCGTTGGCGTACTCGTGGCCGGCGATGACCAGCTCAAAGCGGTGGGTCAGACGCGGGTCGTCCTCAAAACGCTTGGCGAGCGGGCTGACCTCGATGGGGTAATCGCACACGAAGGTCGGGTTGACGATGGTGTCCTCGCCCAGCTCATCGTAAATCTCGGCGATGATCTTGCCGGCAGTCCACTCGGGCTTGATCTCCAGGCCCTTCTCGCGCGCGGCGGCAGCAAGCTCCTCGACAGGCGTGTCGATGGTGACCTTCTTGCCGAGCACGTCAGAGACAATATCAGTCATGGGACGACTTGCCCACTCACCGGACAGATCGATGGTCTGGCCCTGGTACTCGATGACCTCGGGGTTGCCGATGGCCTTGTTGGCAGCCTTGATGACGCCCTGGGCGAGCGCCTTCATGCCCTCGAGATCGGAGAAGGCACGGTAGGCCTCCATCGTGGTGAACTCGGGGTTGTGGGTGAGGTCCATGCCCTCGTTACGGAAGATACGACCGATCTCGAAGACGCGCTCAAAGCCACCGACGATGCAGCGCTTGAGGTGCAGCTCGGTAGCAATGCGCAGGTAGCACTCCTGATCGAGAGCGTTGAAGTGCGTGATGAACGGCTTAGCCGTAGCGCCACCCTGAATGGTCTGCAGGATGGGGGTCTCGACCTCCATGTAGCCGTCGGACTCCATAAAGCGACGGAAGGTGGAGAGGATCTGCGAGCGCTTGCGGAAGGTCTCGCGAACATCGTCGTTGGCGATCAGGTCGACATAGCGCTGACGATAGCGGGTCTCCTTGTCGGAGAGACCGTGGAACTTCTCGGGCAGCGGGCGAACGGCCTTGGAGAGCAGGGTCGCGCTCTTAGGGGCGACGGAGAGCTGGCCGCGCTGAGTACGCACAACCACACCGGTCACACCCAGGATATCGCCAAGGTCGAGGGCCTTGAGCGTATTCCAGGCTGCCTCGTCCATGTCGTTGATGCGGCAGAACAGCTGAATCTCGGCCGTTGCGTCGCGCACGACGATGAACATGATCTTGCCCTGACCACGCTTGGCGACCACGCGGCCGCCGATCTTCACGACGTCCTCGGTGTCTTCGCCATCGGCAAGATCGGCATACTTAGCCTCGATGTCGGCAACGTAGTCCTCGATCTCGGAGTGCTCGGGATAGGGGTTCTGGCCCGCCTCGAACAGGGCGGCGCGCTTGGCCAGGCGCGTGGCGCGCTCGTCGTTGAGCGTCGATGCCTGCTCGGCGGCGTTTTGGTTCTCTGCCATAAGTTAGCTCCTCAAACTAAAACGCTCCCCAGGATTCGGTCCCAGGGAGCGAAAACATACCTTTACGCGGGACCGTGGTCTAGCGTGCGATCTTGGCGATGGTGTAGACGCGAGTCTTGCCGGAAGGCGTAACGACCTCGACGGAGTCGCCCTCGCCGTGGCCGATGATGGCGTGGCCGACCGGGGACTCGTTGGAGATCTTGTGCTCGAGCGAGTTGGTCTCGGTGGTACCGACGAGCGTGACTTCCATGACCTCACCGTTGGGATCAATCAGCGAAACGGTGGAACCGATGGAGACGGTCAGATCGCCCGTGGTGGCAGCAACCTGAGCGTTGGCGAGAATAGCCTGAATCTCGGCAATGCGAGCAGCATTCTGAGCCTGCTTGTCCTTGGCGGCATCGTACTCGGAGTTCTCCGAAAGGTCGCCAAACGCGCGGGCTTCCTTGATGTCCTCGACGATCTCCTTGGCGTAATCGCCCTCACGCCAAGCGAGCTCCTCGACGAGCTTCTGGCGGCCCTCAGCGGTCAGTACGATCTGGCTTGCGTCCATACGGATATCTCCCCAACTATGATGTAACAATCAACTGTCAACATAACGAAAAAGACCGGCTAGCCTGCGGGCAAGCCGGTCAGGTGCTCACCCCAAAGGGATGGGACTACTCTGCGTCCGCGTCGCCGTCCTCTGCCTTCTTTTTCTTGGCGGCGGCGAGCTGGGCCTCGAGCTCTGCGATCTTCTTGTCCTCCTCGGACTCCTCGACCACAACGTCCTCGGCCTGCTTGGTCTCGTCCTTATCGTCGCCCTCCATACCCTCGCGGATATTCTTGACGGTAGAGCCGAGGGACTTGCCGAGCTTCGGCAGGTTCTTGGGCCCGAAGATAATCAGGACAACGACGAGAATAATGATGAGCTCAGGAGCCCTCAGTCCAAACATGTAGACCTCCACAAAACAGCGAGACAAGCTCGAATGAGTATACCGCGGGTATCGCGGTATCACAACAATAGCTAAAAAAAGGGACCGCAAGAAGCGGTCCCTCCTCATGCTCTGGTCGGGTTGACTGGATTTGAACCAGCGACCCCTGCGTCCCGAACGCAGTGCTCTACCAAACTGAGCCACAACCCGTTAGCTCGACTATAGTAACAAAGTTTTTCGCCGCGTGCTAGAGAAATTTTTATTTCTTTGACGCGTCGATTTGTACCGTGTTGGGAATAAGCTCAGTCGCGCAGGACCACCAGCCATTTTGCTGGGCGGCGTCGACAAGCCTTTCGGCCGTGGCGGCGGTGTCGCAAATGGCAAAAGAGCAGGCACCCGACCCGCACACGTCCACGGCAACGGTTCCCTCCTGTTCGCTCAGCCAGTCGAGAACCGCCTGGATCTGCGGCTCCATCAAAGCAGAAATGACGCCCAAGTTGTTATGGATGAGCGAATACGCCATCTTCGCATCACTCACGCTAAGAGCCGATGCAATGGCGCCGGGCGCAGTCGCGGGCACCGGGGCCTCGTCAAAACGTCGATAGGCCTCAATTGTCGAAACGCTCGCCTCCCGCGGCTTGACCAGCACAACGGGCGTCACAGGAAGCGCGGGGTACTCAGTTGCCAGAACGTCTCCCCCACCCACGTAGAATGCGGGGCTCGTATGCAAAAAGAACGGCACGTCGGCGCCGATGCCACGCGCAATCTCATCCAGCGCAGGATCAGTGCGGTCGATGCCCCACAGCTCAGCCAGGGCAACGATAACCGCCGCGGCATCCGTCGAGGGGCCGCCCAGGCCGGCGCACAGCGGGATGCGCTTCTCAATCGTCACGCACACGTTTGCCTCGCGCCCGAAATGATCGGCCATGGCGACGGCGGCGCGGTAGGCAGTATTCTTTTGCATGGGAAAATCTGATGCCGGAACCGTCTGGACGGTCAACGCCTGCGCCGGCGTGACCGTCACGGTATCGGCTAGGCCGACAGCTGCCATCAGGGAATCGACGTTGTGGTAGCCGCGGGTATCGCGCTCGGTATGAACCCCCAGGTAGAGGTTAATCTTTGCCGGCGCAGTAAGGATGAGGGACCGATCGGTCACCGTTAATGCTCCTCGAGCTGGTTGCCGAGCGGAGTAAAGATGTGCTCGCCGCTCTCGGGGTCGAACAGTTCAACCTGACCGGTAAGGACGTCGATGTACTGGTAGGACTGACGCGACTTGCGGCCGCGGCGCTCGTCAACCTCGACGATAAAGACAGCCGGGTGGACGCTCTTGATGGTACCCATGCGCTCGACAACGCGGGTACGGCCCATGTTGGCCTTCACCTTGACGCGATCGCCCACCATATCGGTCAGCTTCTCGTGGATGTCGTCGACGTAATTGACTTCCATCTCTTCCATGAACAGGGCCTCCAGAAGGTGCAATTCAAAAAGGGGATAATACCCCTAAGATAGACAAAACTCTAATACTATAGCACCCTGTTACAACCCCACGCAAGTAGCTAATTAGGCCACTTACAGATTGTCGGTATCGAGGACAATGGTGAACGGGCCGTCGTTGACCAGGTCGACTTTCATGTCGGCGCCAAAGATGCCGTGCGCCACGTGGTCGACGTCCTGGGCGACGAGCGTCAGAAAGTACTCATAAAGCTCGTTGGCGACATCGGGCGCGCCAGCATCCGTAAACGACGGACGACGGCCGTGGCGGCAATCGGCAAACAGCGTAAACTGCGACACCACGAGCACCTCGCCGTCGACATCGGCAAGCGCCAAGTTAGTCTTGCCGTTCTCGTCCTCGTTGATACGCAGCCCGCGGAGCTTGCCCCATAGTTTATCGGCCTCGGCACGCGTATCGCCATGGCCCACACCCAGCAATACCAGATAGCCGCGCCCAATGCGGCCCACGCACTCGCCGTCGACCGTCACACCGGCGTTGAGCACGCGCTGCACCACCGCACGCACGGCCTACTCCTCGCCCGTGAGTTTGGCGGACAGGTGCTCAAGTGCATGGAAACGATGGCTGATGGCGTTCTTCTCGTCCGCTGTGAGCTCGGCCATAGTTTTGCCCGGCGTATCGACCGGCAGGAACAGCGGGTCGTAGCCAAAGCCGTGGTCGCCGCGGCCCTCGTGTGCGATAACGCCCTCGCAGGCGCCCTCGCCATAGGTGACCAGGCCGTCTTGGTCGATGAGCGCAACGACACTCATAAAGCGTGCGGTGCGATCCTCGTCTGCCACGCCTTCCAGATTAACGAGAAGTTTGGCATTGTTGGCGGCATCATCGCCGTGTACGCCCGCATAACGCGCGCTATACACACCCGGCTCACCGTCCAGCGCGTCGACGACCAAGCCGGAATCGTCGGCGATGGCCATAAGGCCCGTCTCCTCGACCGCAGCCTGCGCCTTGATGATGGCGTTCTCCAAAAACGTCGTGCCGTTTTCCTCGGGGTCCTCAAAATCGCCCAGCTGGCCGAGCGCCACAAAGCGCACCTCGGGCATGACCTTGCCCAAAATGGCCTCGATCTCGGTGAGCTTATGGGCGTTACCCGTGGCCACAACAATGGTCGCCGCCGGGTCGAGGGTGTCGATGTCAATCTTCTCAAGTGCCATAGCTGGCCTCCTTGTCTCTTATAGCAATGCCGTGTAGAGGACGACGAGGGCCTCGGCCTCTCCCCTCTCAATCAACGGCAGTCTTATACTTCGGCGTTTTCTCAGATTAAACCTGCCAAAATCAACATCCCCTTTTGGCAGGTTAGGCGAGGGCTTGACGCTGAAGCTCGATGAGCTCGGCGATGCCCTTGTCGCCCAGATCGAGCAGGGCGTTGAGACGCTTGCGGTCGAAGGGCGCCTGCTCGCCGGTACCCTGGAGCTCGATCATCTCGCCGGAGTCGGTGGCAACGAGGTTCATGTCGACCTCGGCGTGGCTGTCCTCGGAATAATCCAAGTCGAGCAGGGTGTTGCCGTCGACGACGCCCATGGAAATAGCGGCAACCTGACCGGTAAGCGGAATGCGCTCGAGCTTGCCCGCCTCGACCCACATGGCAAGGGCGTCGTGCAGCGCCACCCAGGCGCCGGTGATGCTCGCCGTACGCGTGCCGCCATCGGCCTGGATCACATCGCAGTCAACGGTAACGGTGTACTCGCCGAGCGCCTTCATGTTGACGACGGTGCGCAGGCTGCGGCCGATCAAGCGCTCGATCTCCATGGAACGGCCCTTGCGGTTGGCATGTTCGCGCTTGCAGCGCTTGCCGGTCGACGCCGGCAGCATCGCATATTCCGCCGTTACCCAACCGGCCTTAGCGCCCTTGCGCCAGCCCGGAACGCCCTCCTCGATGGTGGCGGCGCACAGCACGCGCGTGTCGCCAAACTCTGCCAGGCACGAGCCGTGGGCGTGCTTCATGACGCCGCGGGTGAGCTTAACGGGACGCAGCTCGTTTGCGGCGCGGCCGTTGGCGCGGTTGACCTGCATATATTCCATGGAACTATCCTTTCGGCAAAAGAGTGGCGAAGACTCCGGCGACATTGCGTGCCTAACCGAGTTCGTCGATATCGACATGCTCGATGCTTTTGAGCGGCTGGCCAAAGATAAAGCTGCCCGCCACCGCAAACTCGGCAATGTTGTCGGACGTGGTGGCAAAGCGATGCTGCGGCTCGGCGGTGTTGCCCGCCAGCTGCTCACGGCGCGTGAGGATATCGGTCAGCTCGCGGGTGGTCTCCTCGGCGGAGCTCACCACGCGCACCCCGGGCCCCAACGCATGACGGATGGGGCCTACCAGCAGCGGAAAGTGCGTACAGCCGAGCACCACGGTATCGATGCCACGATCGTGCAGTGGCTCGACTGTGGCGTTGACCAGCGCGCGAACGGCTGGCGTATCAAAAATATCCTCGTTTTCGAGCCACTGCTCCTGCAGATGCGCGCCCGAGGCGAGCTCGTGCTCGACAACCTCGACAAAGCTCGAGGCAGGGCAGCCATACACGTCCACGCCGGCATCCAAGTCCTGGATGGCGCGCGTGTAGGCGCCCGAGCGGATGGTGAGGTTGGTGGCGAGCACGCCCACACGGCGCGTGCGGGTGCTGTTGATGGCGGCACGCGCGCCCGGCGCGATTACGCCAATCACGGGGACATCGAGCACCTGCTGAGCCAGGCGAAGCGCCGCTGCCGTCGCCGTATTGCAGGCGATGACCATGATCTTGACGTCGTGTCTCGAAAGCCAGCGCCCCGCCTGTAGCGCAAACGAGCGCACCTCGTCCTCGGTGCGGGTGCCGTAAGGGCAGCGCTTGGTATCGCCAAAGTAGTAGACGGACTCGTGCGGAAGCGCCGTCGCAATCGCGCGCGCAACCGTCAAGCCGCCCAGGCCCGAGTCGAACACGCCGATGGGGCGCGTATCACCGGCCAGATTCTCGATATCGGACATTACCTCACCAGATTCTCTCTCGAAAAGATATGGCCAAGCGTAACGGTGCCGCGCTATGAACGGGCCGCGACGAGCAGCTCCGCCGTCGCCGCCCAGCCGTCAACGATCCTGCCGCGCGTGACAAAGGCGTTATCGCAGGACGCAAGAAACTCGGGCGCGCCGGCGCTGGTCAGACCGTTCTCGACCAGGCAGAACGTGCCCACGTGGTCGGCCATGTAGAAATCAGACTCGGAATCGCCGAGTGCCAGCGTCTCGTCGCGCTCGATGCCCAGATGCTCGCAGAAACGCGCGACCGCCACGCCCTTGTCGAGACCCGACGGATTGATGTTAAAGGCACGACCGTCCTCGGCGCGATCGAGCTCGAGGGTCGTCGGCTTGGACAGATGAGTCAAGTGGCCGTTGCAGGCCCAGACCAGACCGCAGCCGGCCTCGTCGAGGATGGCCTGCGCCTCGTCATCGGGAATATCGCCGCGCATGCCGACGGTGACCTCGCGGTACTTATAGCCAGTCGACATGTCGTTGTGGTACTCGATCTTGTGCGGCCAACGAGCGAGAATCTTCTCGCACACGCCGGTCTGCTCAATCACCTGGTGCGGCGTAAGGCCGCAGGCGGGGTCGTAAGGCATGTCGCCGGTCAGATACTCCCAGTCGTTGGCCTTGAGGTCGTACATGACCAGGCCACCCATCTCGCCAATGTAGGAGTTGAGGCCGAGCACGCGGGCATCTTCGTGGATCATGGTGCGGTTGCGACCCGAGGTGGGAATTACCTGGATGCCAGCGCGGGCAAGCGCCACGACGGCCTCGACGAGCTTGGTCGAGGGATTGCCGTCGTTGTCGCGCAGCACGCACGAGCCGGGCGCGAGCATCGTGGCGTCCAGATCGGTAAAGACGTACTTGACCTTGGCAAGGCGCTCGCGCATCTCGCCCGAAAGCTCGGCAACGGTCGGCAGGGTGTTGTGGGACATGGTCACTCCATTTATTACGTAGAAAAGGCTTAATCTTGGTACCGCGTTTTCCCTAAGGTGAACACGCTTGAGAGACACTGCATCATCGGGCGTCGAGGATCCGCAAACGCCATCCTAAAGGCAGCAGCGCTTAGGCGTCGTACGCCGCAAGGATGCGCTTGAGAACCGAGCCATCACGCTCGCAGGGCTCGGGTCCGTTCTTGCGCAGCATGCACTCCTCCTCGCCCTTGCCGGTCACGATAACCACAGCGGGGCGGTCGGTCTCGCGCACGGCCGTCTCGATAGCGGCGGCGCGGTCGCACACGATCTGCCAGCTATCGTTTCCCTGCGCCTGGACATTGCGCGCGATCTCGGCGCAGATGTCCTCGACGTCCTCGGGGCCCGGGTCATCCTCGGTAATCACGATGCGATCGGCGTACTTGCCGGCAGCGATACCCATCGTAGTACGGCGATCGACACCCTTGCCTCCCGTTGCACCAAAGACAACCGCCAGCTCGCGCTCGGGATAGTTCTCGCGCAGGTCGCGCAAAAGCGTCTCGAGGCTCATGCCGTTGTGCGCATAGTCAACGACGCCCAAAATCTTGCCCGATACAGACGGATAGAGCTCCATGCGACCGGGAACAAAGACGCCCTCAAAGCCATGGACGATGCCCTCTTCGGAAATGCCGAGGGCCTCGGCGCAGGCAATCGCGGCAAGCGCATTGGACACGTTGAACTTGACGGGCGTGGGGATCACGATGTCACGCGTAAAGCGCGGCGTGCGGACCGTGGCGATCACGCCGCAATCGCCGTTGCGAATGGCCAACGCACGCACGTCGGCGCGTCCATCGGTCAGCGAGAACGTCACCGCGTGCTCGCAGCGGGACGCCGCCTCGAGCACGCGGTCGACGTGGTCCATATCGAGGTTGACCACGGCAAAGCGGCTCTGCGAAAAAATCTTGAGCTTGCTGGCAAAGTAATCCTCGAGCGTGGGGTGCTCGATCGGCGAGATATGGTCCTCACCGATATTGGTAAAGGCGCCCACTTCAAAGTCAATCTTGCCCGTACGCTCGTATTTGAGGCCCTGGCTCGACGCCTCCATGACCAGCCACGGAGCGCCCGCCTCGGCGGCATGGGCGATACGCGACTGCAAAAGGAAGGACTCGGGGGTCGTTAGCTTAGAAGGACCGGTCTCGATACCGTCATCGAACTCGATACCCGTGTTGAGGGCTGGTCGATGACGGCCCGTGAGCTTAGCCTCGTTGGCAAGAATGCCACGCAGATAAAAGCTGCAGGTCGACTTGCCCTTGGTGCCCGTAAAAGCGCAGACCTTCACCTTGCCCGAGGGATGACCGTAATAGGCGTCCGCCACCACAGCGAGCGTGCGGCGGATATCGTTGACGATCACAGCGGGAATATCGACGTCGTAATCAACCTCGGACACGTACGCCACGGCGCCTTCGGCAATCGCCGAGACCAGATACTCGGGCTTGAACGCACGGCCCTTGCAGACAAACAATGTGCCCGGACGTACCTGGCGCGAGTCGTCGGTCGCAAACTCGATGCGCTGGTCGCAAAGAGTATCCGGCTTGGAAACAACAAGGGCCTCGGCCTCGAGCAGCTCCACATAGCGCATCAAAGCCAGCTTCTCCTTCGTCGTACCCGACATATAACGACCTTTCTCGCTAAACCTAACCTTAAAAGAGCAAAAACCGTCCCAGATGAATCCGGTCGCGCCCCTGTATTATCAACCATCCTAATATGCCACCTGACCTTGCGAGTGTCTCAGCACCCTAAAAACTTGCAAGGACCAGCGCACGGTTAATTCGAAATAACAAAACCCCCGCCCTACAAATGCGCGCGATGCGGGGATGACCAGTGAGTTTGTCATGCTCTACAAGGACACGTCGCTGCTTTCGAGCGTCGGCGTCATGGAACTCATGCTGTTCTCCAAAAACCTCACGACCACCACGGGCAACATCACACCCTACATTTGCGCCGCACCCTACTATCTGGTTGTGACGATTCCGCTCATCCACGTCGTCGCCAAGGTAGAGCACCGCCTTGCCAAGCGCGGCAAGCGCTAGCCCCTCTCGCGCTCTCGCACACAGCAATCGTCGCAGTCACGGCCCGCCGCTTCACCCAACGTGCGGGCCGTGGTTTTTCGGTCCCCTCGGCGCTTATGCCCCATCACGAAGCAAAAGATTGGCATGATAGTAAGGATTGATTGATATCGACTGCTGCAAACCTTGCGGCAGCGCACCTAAGCCGTCAGCAGAAAGGATCTTGCATGTGCGGTTTTGTCGGTTTTACCGGTACAGATAAACAGAGTGAGCTGGTTCTCACGGCCATGATGAATCGCATCATCCATCGCGGGCCGGATATGGGTGGCCAGCACATCGTCGATAACGTCGCCCTCGGCTTCCGCCGTCTTTCGATTCTCGACCTTTCCGAGGCTGGCGCTCAGCCCATGTCGAGCGATGACGGCAAGGTCACCATCGTCTTCAACGGCGAGATCTACAACTTCCAGGAGCTTCGCGCCGAGCTCGAGGCTGCCGGCTACGTCTTCCACTGCAACGCCGACACCGAGGTCCTGGTGCACGGCTACGAGGCGTGGGGCGAGGACCTGGTCAACCGCCTGCGCGGCATGTATGCGTTCGTGATTCACGACCAGAACAGGAACAAGCTCTTCGGCGCCCGTGACATCTTTGGCATCAAGCCGTTCTATTACTACCGGGCCTCCGACGGCTCGCTGCTGTTTGGCTCCGAGATCAAGAGCTTCCTGGACCACCCCAAGTTTGAGAAGGCCGTCAACCGCGATGCGCTGCGTCCCTACCTCACGCTGCAGTTCCCTGCCACGGAGGAGACGTTCTTTAAGGGCGTGTTCAAGCTTGCCCCCGCGCATTGCTTTACGTACGACCTTACGACCAACACTATGGATATCAAGCGCTACTGGAGCTGCGACTTTACCGATGACAACTCCAAGAGCTTCGAGGAGTACGTGGACGAGTGCGACAAGGTCGTGCACGAGAGCGTTGCCGCGCACCGCATCGCCGATGTTAAAGTTGGCTCGTTCCTCTCCGGCGGCGTCGACTCCAGCTACATTGCCGCCTGCCTCATGCCCGACACCACGTATTCCGTCGGCTTTGACTACAAGAACTTCAACGAGACCAACTACGCCGCCGAGCTTTCCGACAAGCTTGGCATTAAGAACGTGCGCAAGATGATCACCGCCGACGAGTTCTTCGACGCGCTACCCGATATCCAGTACCACATGGACGAGCCGCAATCAAACCTCTCCAGCGTACCGCTGTACTATCTGGCACAGATGGCCGCCGAGGAAGTTACCGTCGTCCTTTCGGGCGAGGGCGCCGACGAGCTGTTTGCCGGCTACGAGTGGTACGAGGACACCCCCGAGATGCGATCCTTCAAGAAGCGCGTGCCGCTCGGCGTGCGCCGTGCCCTGGGCTCGCTCGTTCAGCATCTCCCCTACTTTAAGGGTCACAACTTCCTGACCAAGTGCGCCGAGGTCCCCGAGCGCTGGTACGTGGGCCAGGCAAAGGTGTTCGACCCGTCCGAGGTTGACGAGGTTCTCAAGCCAGCTTACGACACCGGCAAGAACGCCTCCGAAATGTGCGCAGAGTACTACAAGCAGGTCCCCGACTGCTGCGAGCTCTCTAAGAAGCAATATCTGGATATGAACATGTGGCTTCCGGGCGACATCCTGCTCAAGGCAGACAAGATGTGCATGGCACACTCCCTGGAGCTCCGCGTTCCGTTCCTGGACAAAAAGGTCATGGAGTTCGCCGAGCATATTCCCGCCAACTACCGTGTCAACGAAGAGGGCTGCAAACTTGTCCTGCGCCACGCCGCCAATCGCACGCTGCCCGATGAGTGGGCAACACGCAAGAAGGTTGGCTTCCCGGTGCCAGTTAAGTTCTGGCTGCGCGAGCAGAAATACTACGACTACGTCAAGGAGTACTTCACCGCACCGTGGGCTGCCGATTTCTTTGACACCGATGCGCTCATGAAGCTGCTCGACGATCACTTTGAGGGCCGCGCGCTCAACCAGCGCAAGATCTATACCACGCTGACGTTCCTCATTTGGTACAAGCGCTTCTTTATCGACGAGAACAAGGGCACCGAAGTCGCCGCTTAGATTTCGTTATGAATTAGCGGTGAACCCCGCAGGGTTTCCGCTATACTCAATTCCCGCGGGCGATTGGCGCAACGGTTAGCGCAGGTGCTTTACACGCACAAGGCTGGGGGTTCGAATCCCTCATCGCCCACCACTTGATTGAAAAGGCTCCCAGCGATGGGGGCCTTTCCCTTTTGGGCCCAGTGCAGAGGGATTCGAACCCGCAAGGGTGCGGAGCTGAGGAAACGCGAAGCGTTTTCCAGCGCAGCACGCAAGGAGCGGAGCGACGAAGCGGAAGCGGGCGGCGCCAGCCGCACGCGGACATCCCTCATCGCCCACCACTTGATTGAAAAGGCTCCCAGCGATGGGGGCCTTTCCCTTTTGGGCCCAGTGCAGAGGGATTCGAACCCGCAAGGGTGCGGAGCTGAGGAAAC
>NZ_JBQKFW010000005.1:0-165768 GCF_052119145.1 Collinsella sp. LCP19S3_H3 | reverse complement strand
GGCGAACGGGGCCGCCTGGCCGGCCGGCCGGGCTTTCCCCGGGCGCTCCGCTGCCTCCGCACCGGAGCGCCCCTCCCCTTCGATTGGATACCCGCCTGGCCTGGGACCTATTGCGGGTTAGGCCAATTGTTCGCTTGGATATCCCAGGTCAGGCGCGTGTCCAATTGCCGAAAGTTCCCGGTCGTATACGCGGCCGTCTTGATCGGAGTGTCCATGTACCAGCGTATCGTCATCTACATGCGCCTGTTCCGCGAGCGTTGGTCCAACAATTGCATCCCTTCTTCTCCTTGGGATGGCACCTGCACCGGTGACGCGGCCCGCAACCCTGCCTTGGGCTGCGCCTTCGGTGCAGATGCCATCTTTTTTGCTGTAGGGGGAGCGTGCCATGGCAGGTAAAAAGTTCTCCCTGTTCGAGGTCATCCTCTCGGTTATATGCGTCGTATTTACCATCGAGGCGGCCGCTCCGGCATCCGCCATGGGTAACGTGCAGTTCTTCTGGTGGGCCTTCCTCATCATCACGTTTTTGCTTCCCTATGGCCTGGTGGTGGCCGAGCTCGGTACGGCGTTCGATTCCGAGGGCGGCCTGTACGATTGGGTTCGCCTGGGCTTGGGCGACCGTTGGGGCGCCTGCTGCTCCTGGTGCTACTGGGTCAACTTCCCGCTGTGGGTTGCCAGTATCGCCTGTATGTTCCCCAGTGTCATCAATGCGGTATGGGGCATCGAATTTTCGCTCGGGGCCCGGATTGCCATCGAGCTTGCCTTCGTGTGGGGCGTCACGGTCATGGCGATGCACCCGGTGGCCGAGGCCGATTGGGTCATGGACGGCGGTGCCGTCATCAAGGTGCTCATTACCGCCGTGGTGGGAATCGTCGGCATCTGGTTTGCCTGCGATAACGGCTTTGCCAACGACATGTCGTCTAAGACCTTCATTCCAGATTTGGGCGACACCGATTCGTTGACGTACCTATCGATCATCCTGTTCAACTTTATGGGCTTCGAAGTGGTCGCGACCTTTGCCAGCACGATGAAAAACCCGTCGCGTGATATCCCCAAGGCGGTTATCGCCGGTGGCGTCGCCATTGCGGCAATCTACATTATCTGCGGCATCGGCATCGGGGCCGCGGTTCCCACCGAGCGGCTTTCGCTCGATTCGGGCATTGTGGACGCGGTCGCCGCCATGTTGGGGCGCAGCCATCCGCTGACGATGGTCGTGGGCGCGGCCTTTTTGGTGACGCTGTTCGCCAACATGATCTGCTGGAGCTTTGGCGTCAACAACGTGGCGAGCTATGCCGCGCGTCACGGCAATATGCCGCGTCCCTTTGCGCTGGTGTCCAAGAGGACCGGCATGCCCAATGGCTCGGCACTCATTAACGGTTGTTTTGCCAGCCTGGTACTACTGCTTCAGATTCCGCTGGGCGAGGGCTCCGACGTCTTTTGGGTTTTCTTCTCGATGAACGTCGTCTTCCTGCTTATGAGCTATATTCCGATGTTCCCGGCGTTTTGGCGCCTGCGCAGATACGACGATCGCCCGCGCGTGTTCCGCGCGCCCTTCGAGGGCAAGGTGCTCGCGGTGGCACTTGCGATTCCCGTGGTGGAGCTTGTGCTTTCGATTGTCGCCACGATTGTGCCGCTCAACAGCTCACCCGCCGAGATGGCAAAGTTGCCGATTCTCGTGGGCGTGGTAATCGGTGTGCTGTTGGGCGAGGTCTCACGCCTCATATCGCGCCGCGGCCGCAGCGTCGATAATCCCGGCGTTGGCGTGTATAGAAAACGCTAACCGTGAGGGGCTTGGCCCACCGGCACGGGGCTAAAACCGGGGCTGCTTCCAAGTTAATAAATTGTTGCGAGGATTACTACGGCAATCGTGAAGGTTATGCTAATGGTTGCGCTGGTCGAGTGAAGAGGTGAGCTTAGGCGCAAAGTAGGGGACGTGTCCCAGGTAAGGGCAGCTGTCGTTGCGCTCATCAACGATGCAAAGAACGTTATCGTAGGTCATGGTTGAACCGATTTTGGCGATGGCCTTGGCGGCAGGCGCGACAATAATCTTGAACGGTGCAATTGGCACCATGGTATTTCCTTTCGATCTTGGCATTCGTTGGATTTTTTTACCACAACCGTATTATGGAATCAAGTGGGTTGTGCGGGGAATGAGGGTCGTATGAGCTTCGCATTTTTTATCTACACGATTCTTGTCATGGGCGTTGGATTGGTGACGGCATCAACTGCGCTCGTAATATGGCTCATGACTCGTCGACGCGATTGTTTGGCGGCGGCCGCGGGTTTCCTTCTCTATATCATCGATATGTCGGTGATCTTCTTTGATGAGTACAACCGGCTCAAATATGACTATACGGTGACGTTTAATGAGCCGCTTCAACACCCGTTGCTGCGCTGTGCGCTGGGCGTGGCGATTCTTGCGTGCGTATGGCTTTGGGTAATGTTTCGCTTGCACGACGAGGTGACCGTTAAGCGAGTTGCCGCATATGTCGTACCGATCGCCGTGCTTCAGCTTGCTCTGGTGCCTCGTACTGGCTTTGCGGGCCAGATTCAGCAATATCTTTTTTGGCTTGCGCGCGATTTGGGAATGGCATTCTGCTTGGTATATGCTTACGCCCGCTATCGCAAGACGGAGAATAGAGCTGAGCGGCTCGATCTTGAGCGCTCTCGGACGTTCTTTCGCATAGCCTGCGTGCTTACCGTGATGGTGGTTATCGAGGATACCTATATGATCCTATTCTGCACGCCTGACGTTGACAACGTGATGGTGAGCGCCTTTTTATGGTATCTGAGCGAGCGGAATATCTCAGAGAATTTATTGTTTGTGGCTGCAGCCGTTCAGCTATTTAAACAGTTCAGCCATATCTTACGTGCGTTCTCGCGTCATCCTCGTGCCGATGAAGAGGTAGCGACAGAGCGCCGTGATGCACGGGAGGACCTTGTCTCGCGAGTTGTGATATTCTCGGACGAGTATGGGCTTTCAAAGCGCGAACAGGAAGTGCTTACACTCGTATTGCGTGGACTCGATGTCCAAAAGATTGCTAATGAACTTGTGATTAGTCCGGGTACCGTCAAGGCTCACCTGCATCGCATCTATGTAAAGAGCGAAGTCAAGGCGCGTGACGACTTGATTGAGGCATTCTGGCGCTCGTGAGGCTGGAGCGGTCCGGCTGATGGTGTATCGCAGACCGCTCGGCGTAAAGAAGCGACAATAAACTTAGACAATAAAATACCTGTTCAGACGTGTAAACCTGCTTAATCCGTCCGTTCGCTCGGCTCCATCTTGTCAGCTTGTGCTGGAGGTGCGTCAATGGGTGTTGACGCGGGGCGTAGGGCGCTGGACAGACGCCCAACTGCCTGTAGGCACGTGTCACGGGGGGCGGCAAATGCTCCCTCACCGATTGGGCGCGACGTATTGTGGCGCTTATCCATTGTCCTGTAACGTCTGAGGAGGCTCATATGGACAAAGCGGATTTAGTCATCAAAAGTAATGCTGTGTTCACTGGTGACGGGCTGGCACCGTTCAAGGGCGGCGTTGCTATCGCGGGTGACAGAATTGTTGCGTGCGGCGAAGATAAGTACCTCGACGCTTTTATCGGGTCCGATACCGAGGTGCGCGACTATGGCGATAAGCTCGTCATGCCTGGCATCATCGATTCGCACACTCACTATGTCCAGGGCGCCTTTTTGTCCGATCCCGATTTCTCCGTCAATCTCATCGATTGCACAAGCTTCGAGCAGTGTATGGAACGCGTGCAGGCGTTTGCCGAAGACCACCCGAACAACGAGTGGATCGTGGGCTGTCAGGTTATCCAGTTCCAGTGGGACGTGCCCGAGATGCCTACGGCGGCAATGATCGATGAGTACATTTCGGACCGTCCGGTCTTTTTGCAGCAGGTTGACATGCACACGTTTAGTGCCAACACCTGCGCAATCGAGAAAATCGGCGTTACTGCTGAAACGCCAGACCCATCAGGCGGCAAGATTCTTAGGGATGAAGCTGGCAACCCCACTGGGGTCTTCTCGAACAACGCGGGAGCCCTTTTCATGGATGAGGTATACAATCCTGCCCCCGAGGTGGCTAGTGCTTCCTTAGCAAAGACCGCGCATCGCGCCAACGCTCTCGGTATTACGACAGTCGGCATGGTTAACCCCACTTTTGTGAGCATGGATAACCCCTATAAATTCCTCGCGGAACTCAACCGCAAGGGCGAACATCCGTTGCGCGTGTTCATGTACACAGACCTTTTTGAGAACGAGACCATGACGCTCGAGGAGATTCGGGCGAAATACGACTTCCCGGGCACGCAAGTCGAGTGGCATGGCTTTAAGCAGTTCATTGACGGCGTGTGCTCCGATCATACTGCTTGGATGCTCGAGCCCTATGCTAATGCTCCCGAGACCTGTGGCGAGCCGGCTGAGGAACCAGAGCGCGTGCGCAAAGCCATCCTTAAAGCGCTTGAGTGGGGTGTCGACACGCGCATCCATGCCATAGGCGATCGTTCCGTACGCTTTATCCTCGACTGCTTCGAGGAGGGTGAGAAGCGTTACGGTCTTATGGGCTGTCGTCACTCCATGGAGCACAACGAGACTGTTCAACCTGAGGATTTGCCGCGCTATGCGGAACTCGGCGTTTGTCCGGCTATGCAGCCATGGCATATGCTGCTTGATATGGCCGACTTGGCAAAGGACGACGCCGTTGGTCCCGAGCGCGCGGCGCTCTCGTGGCCAATTCATAGCTTGCTTGCGAGCGGTGCCTGCGTGCATCTGGGCTCCGACTTCCCGGTCGTGGGGCTTGAGCCTATGGAGGAAGTCTATGGAGCGGTCTATCGTATGCTCGAGGATGGATCTAATCCTGAGGGTTGGTTCCCTGAGGAGCGAATCACTATGGCCGAGGCCCTGCGCGCATACACCTACGGCGGCGCCTATGCTATGCATGCTGAGGACCGCATCGGCACACTCGCCTGCGGCAAGCAAGCCGACATCTGCGTACTCGACCGCAATCTCTTTACCTGCGAGCCGGCAGACGTTCTCGGCGCCACAGCTGAGCTTACGGTGGTCGCCGGTAAGGTCGTCTACGAGAAGTAGCCCCACAGTCTTTCAATCTCTCAAGGAAAGGGGAGAACCATGGCAGAAGAAACAGCCGCTGTCGTTGGGGAGGAGCACGAGCTCGCCTCAAAGCCGATTCCAGAACTCGTGCGCCGCTACACAATTGTGACCGGTCAGGGCATGCTCGCGCAGATCATTATGGTCGTGCTCGAGGGTCTCGTGATGGGCTGGGGCCTGGGCTCTCACGGTCTTGCTTGCGTCTCGATCATCATGTCTGTCGAGTACATCAATCTGGCCTTCGGCAACCTCTTCGGTACGGGCGTACCGGCCGTCGTGGGCAACCTGCTCGGCGCCGGCGACATCAAGGGGGCGAGTAAGGCATTTAGCCAGGGTTTCTGGCTCACGACGATTGTTTCGGTCCTGCTCGCCGTCGTGATGGCAGCCCTCACCGAGCCCATCTGTGCATTCTTTGGCGCAACGCCCGATATCATGGCTGACACGGTCGCCGGCGTGCGCACGTTCGCCGTGCTATTGCCGCTCACAGTCATCGGCCAGATGGTCACCGCCGTTATGCGCGTCGATGAGAAGGTCCAGGTCTCGGCAAATCTCATGACCGTATCTGCCATCGTTGCCATTTGCTGGCTTGCGCTCTCGACTTTCGTACTCAAGCTCGGCGTCATGGGTGCCGGCGTGTACTATGGCCTGTCCATTGGTATCTGGGCCATCGGCATCTTCTGGTATGTTGGTGGCAAGAAGTCTCAGCTCCAGATCAACCTGGTCGATCTCAAACTCGACATGGGTATCTGCGGGCAGATCGTTAAGATCGGCTTCCCGTTCTTCCTGGTCCAGGGTGCGACATTTGTCTTCAATACCGTTGCCAACTCGCTGCTCGGCACGCTTGGCGGTGACATGGGTTCGCTCTACATCGCTGCCTTCGGCGTAATCAACGGCTACATTCTCTACATCACCATGATGGTCGCCCAGTGCTTCTCCTATGGTCTGCAGCCCATCGCTGCTTTCAATGCCGGCGCCAAGGCCTGGGCTCGACTCAAGGAGACGCTCTCCTGCACACTCAAGTATCAGATTGGTGTGCTGCTTATGGTCACTGCTGTCCTGTGGGCGGCTGCAACGCCGGTCTGTGCGTTCTTCGCGGGTTCCGACCCGGCACTTGTCGAGGTCGCTGCCAGCGCTACACGTATCGTAGTCCTGGCCGTCGCGCTTGGGTACCTTGCGATGACCATGTCCATATACTATCAGGCGGTCGAAAAGGTCGGCGTCGCTACGTTCTGCGGCCTGCTCCGTTACGTGATTTGTTCCGTGCCGCTCATGTACTTGCTTGGCGGTATGATGGGTGCGCAGGGCGTTTGGATTGCCTTGGTTGCAGCCGATGCCATTACCGGCCTGGTTTCCATCGCACTTGCTGCAAAGGAACAAAAGCGCCTGAATGGGTTCATGGCGTAGTCTAGGGCTTATATGACATAATGTGTGTCCACGTTGGGGGTATCGGCGCAGGCCGATGCCCCTTTTTCAGCCGTTTAAATTCCGTGCCCGCTTTTAACCGCTCGGACAGAATGTGTGTCCGGTTGCCTATCGTTACCGCAGGTAGATAACCTTTTCCGGAACCGTTAAATACCCTTTCGGAGGAGGTGTCCATGAAGGCCGGCTATTGCCCTTACTGCGGCGGTCGGGCCAAGCGCAACGGCAGGACCTCATCGGGGTCCCAGCGGTGGAGGCGCACGGCCCGCGGCGCGTCGACGACGGTGAGGTGCGACGACACCGCGACGAGGTGTCGGCGGGGACGCTGTTCACCCCTCCCTCGATCACGTTGCTTGACCGCGGACCATTTCAGGCAGATGGCATTATCGAGCGTGGGCGTTCTCGTAGGCACCTTTGATCTCCTCTGGCAAATTGTCGGGAATCAGCGCTTTCACCCTATGCTCGCCGCCATCCTGAATCGCCTGCTCGTAGTACCAGCATTTGAACTTCAACATGTCCAGCGCGCGGTGCATCTCCTCGATCTCCGACTCCATGTGGGCCTTTCGCTCCTCGAACATGGCCTTGCGCTTGGGATATGTCGATGGGCCCTCCGCGCACCATTCCATGAACAGCCGGATGTCCTTGATCTCCATCCCCGCCTTCTTCAGGCATTCGATGACTCGAAGCTCCTCGAGTTCCGTATCGCCGAATCGGCGAATGCCGGACGCCCGCTCCAGCCCTGGGAACAATCCCTGCTTGTCGTAATACCGCAGCGTGGAAACGGGCAGACCGAACATCTCCGCTACCTGTCCGATTGTGTGCATGGTCCCTCCGGACAAATCTCGAATTCATTCCTTGACCTAAAGTCAGGTTTAGGTATTACCTTCATTCTCGTCAATATGAATCGCGAGTTCAAGGGGTATTCCGTAATGAGCAAAACGGTTTTGATGGTCTCTTCAAGTCCTCGAAAGAATGACAATTCCGAGACGCTGGCGGATGCTTTCGCCAAAGGCGCACGCTTGCCGGAACGGTTTTCGCCGGCGGCGTGAACGGCGTGGGCGAAATCGCCGGACATCCCGCACTTGAGCAAGCGCGCCGAATGGGCATGGGAGTCTAGGCGCGGCTCAACTGCGCGGAAGCAGTTTTGCACTCAAAACCATCGACAGGAGGAATCAAACATGACGATTAAGCAGACAGCGGGCAGAGATGCCCTGGGGGGCTTTGCCCCCAAATTTGCACAGCTCAATGACGACGTACTGTTCGGCGAGGTGTGGAGCCGAGAAGACGGGCTCTCCCTTCGAGACCGCAGCGTGGTGACGGTGGTGGCCCTGATGGCGCAGGGACTGACGGACTCTTCGTTCCAATATCATCTGATGTCCGCAAAGAACAACGGGGTGACCAGGGCGGAGATAACGGAAATCCTTACGCACGCGGCGTTTTACGCGGGATGGCCCAAGGCGTGGGCGGCCTTCCGCATGGCGAAGGAGGTCTGGGCGGATAGCGATGCCGCCGACGCAAGAGCTAGGCATCAAAACGAGATGGCCTTTCCCGTCGGTGCCCCCAACGACGCATTTGCGAAGTACTTTATCGGACAAAGCTACCTCGCGCCCCTTTCCACCGAGCAGGTCGGCGTCTACAACGTGACGTTCGAGCCCGGCTGCCGCAACAACTGGCACATCCATCACGCCAAGAGCGGTGGGGGACAGATCCTCGTCTGCGTGGCCGGTCGAGGGCGTTACCAGGAATGGGGCAAACCGGCACAGGAGCTGCGCCCTGGCGACGTGGTAAATATTCCCGCGGGCGTAAAGCACTGGCACGGAGCCGCGTCCGACAGCTGGTTCTCCCATCTCGCGGTGGAGGTTCCGGGCGAGGAGGCCTCTAGCGAATGGCTGGAGCCTGTGGACGACGAGCAATACCTTAAAGCGACCGACAAGGAGGCTTAGGCATGGAGCAGCTGAAACTGACGCAGGAATGGGACAAGGTCTTCCCCAAAAACGACAAGGTTGAACACAGCAAGGCGACCTTCCACAACCGATACGGCATCGCGCTGGCTGCCGACGTCTACGTGCCGAAGAACGCGGAAGGCAAGCTGCCCGCTATAGCCGTCAGCGGTCCGTTTGGCGCGGTGAAGGAGCAGTCCTCCGGTCTGTACGCGCAGAAGATGGCGGAGCTGGGCTTTTTCGCAATCGCTTTCGACCCGTCCTATACCGGCGAGAGCGGCGGCACGCCTCGCTATGTAGCATCGCCGGACATCAACACAGAGGACTTCTGCGCAGCGGTGGACTTCCTTTCTGTGCAGGAAAGCGTCGATCCGGAGCGCATCGGCATCATCGGTATCTGCGGATGGGGCGGCATGGCAGTCAATGCGGCGGCCATCGACACCCGTATCAAAGCTGCCGCGGCTATGACCATGTACGACATGACCCGCGTGACCGCAAACGGCTATTTTGACGCCGAGGATTCCGAGCAGGCGCGCTTTGAAAAGCGGAAAGCGCTGAACGCGCAGCGCACCGAGGACTATAAAAACGGCAGCTATGCGCTGGCGGGCGGCGTGGCCGATCCGCTGCCGGAGGACGCGCCGCAGTTTGTGGCGGACTATTACGCCTACTACAAGACTCCGCGAGGCTACCATCCCCGCAGCTTGAACTCCAACGGCGGCTGGAATGTGACGTCCTCGCTGTCGTTTTTGAATATGCCGATTTTGCAATATAGCAGCGAAATCCGCTCTGCTGTATTGCTGGTGCATGGCGAGAAGGCGCACTCCCGCTATTTCAGCGAAGCCGCGTACGGCAAGCTGACCGGGGACAACAAGGAATTGCTCATTATCCCCGGTGCCAGCCACACCGACCTTTACGATCAGATGGACATCATTCCGTTTGGAAAGCTGAAGGCATTCTTTGAGGAAGTAGATACAAGCCCTCGTCAATTGCATTTGCCCAGGTCAGCAAACGGGAATAATAAAACGCGATAATCGGTTTCCGCAGGTTCGGTAACCCCGAATGCCGTCGAATGACGCCGCGAACCTTGCCGTATTCGAGCATGCAATTATTCCCCTAACGGTTCTTCCTGGGCGCCGATTTCATACGGGAATAATGGAACAGCCTCCGAAAAAACAGGAGGCTGTTCGCAAGAAAGCATTAATTTACCTGAGGAAATGTCAGAAAGAGGCCTTCCAGTCGGCGTAAGCGGTCTCGTCGACTTCGCCGTGCTCGAGCTCTTTGCGCTTTTTCGCCCTGGACTTGATTGACTGCGAGAGCTTTGGGGCATACGGCGCCTTGGGGTCGACCGCCAGGCCCATGCCGTCCTCGCTGGGCACGAGGCCGTAGCTCTCTTCCAGCTGCAGCAGCAGGGCCATGAGGTCGCGTGACGTCTCGACTCCGTAGTCCTTGAGCGCGCCTACGGAGACCTCGAGCTCCTTCGCGATCTCCTCCAGCAATTCGGACTTCACCGCGCGTATGCCGCTCTCGTAGTGCCTGATCGCGCCCTCGGTGAGCCCCACAGCATCGGCGAGCTGGGCCTGCGTCAGCCCCTTCGCCTTGCGGTGCCGCCGAATGTTGTCGCCTGTCGCCATGTGCCCTCCTGTAGATTCATTGGCGTCATTTTATCAGCGTACGCAAATGTACGCGATTCCATTGACGGCACGAATGTGCATGGAGGGATCTGTGCACACGATTGTGCCAAACTTTATGAATGAGCGGTTAAACCAGGATGGTGCAGCTGCCTACAGTGGCTACTTGTTACCTACGGACGCCATGGGCCCGCATTATCTACCGTAGGGGATTGGGGACAAATCCAAGCCTTCTGTGAGCCTTTACAAAAGCTCGCGAAGTCTTTTTGTCCAAAGCGCGAAAGTGCCGTTCTCGACGCATCTTCCGAAATCGTCGCACTCGCACCAGCGATCGGATCTCGCGATTGCAATCATCGAGGCCACGACTAGCTTCGCATCTGCTTTGGAAACGTCCTGGTCTACGATCTGTTCGATATCGAGTTCCAACCCATGCTGCGCCAGAATATCGCCATAGCACTTGTATTCGGGATATGCTTCCGCGAAGGCGTATACATCATGCAGAAAATCGCGCTTTGCATCCCTTATGGCTTGCGGCCACTTCTTGTGATCGCCGTCAGCCTTACCGTCTTCGAGCCCTTGGCCGACCCCTTCGGCACTCGGCAGATTGTAAAAAGCCAGCATCGCGAGGCCTTCCGTCTCGGTCGGGCCATCGTAGGTTTCTCCGGTCTCCGGTCTCATCTCCTCGCAGCCGAATTCGTCTGCCAAATACTTCAATAGCTTTTCGAAACCTTTGGGATATGCATTAGAGCCCCCGTGCGAGCCGTGCCCATCGAAGAGGCTCCATTGTTCGCCGTCGAGCACCGGTGAATCGTAGTAGGTGAACCAATCGTCGGTGCCAAGATCGCAGAGGAATGCCATGAGCGCATCGACTTGCGTCTTGTCCAATATCCCCTGGTTCTCTCCCTGCTCCAAAAGATGCGACTGGCTGTGGCGGAAAGAGTAAGCCTCTCCGTCTTTGCTGATCTCAAAGGAGGAGTGCCCCTGAAAAAACCCGCCTATGCTGAAGCTGAACACGTCATTATCGAATCCACGCACCGGCCCCTCCGTTCTTTGGTTTCCTGCTGCGTATGTGCACTTGCCCTCATGCGTATTTAATTGGCGTCATTCTATCAGTGTACGAGTTTGTACGCGATTCTATTGAAGTACGGATACGTACGATTATTCTCGGGATTATCAGCGTGCATATTCGTACGAATAGACAGGAGGTCCAAGATGGAACAGCCGGTTGCGCGGACGCAGCGGGTGCTGCGCGATTCCATGAAAGGGCTTTCGGAGCGGCTCCTCGCCGTGTGCGACGCCGATGAGCTTGATGCGGACCTCCAAAGGCAGCTCGCCCTGGTCATGGAGATCTTCAACGGGTTCGGCGAGGTGCCACTGTCCGGAAAGCGCGCAACGCGCAAGAAAGGGCCCAGACGATCTCTTCGGGATGCCTCGGCGCTAACCTGGGCTACGCCCTCGTCGAGCCGCCGCGACACACCGTGACCTTGCATGAGTAGACTCGCCAGCAGAACTCGGGATCGTCTTCGATGCCGTCTTCTCCGAAGCAGGATACTTCTCTGACGCGGCATGCGAGCCATTCGCCGCCGTTAAGGTTTTCGAGAGCTTTCTGGAATAGCTGGTCGTCGTAATCGTGGTAGGGCTCGTAGGGAACTGTGGATCCATCGGCCAGGTGGAACCTGTAGCCCCATTCGCTGATGTCCTCCGAGCACGGACGCACCTCGAGAAGGTCGCCCTCCTTGAGAGAGGCCGCCGACCTCTCGAGGTCCACGTCGCGCTCGGTTTCGCCTTCCTCCCAGGTGGATTCGGACCAAAGGTCCGCTATTCCGATCTTCTTGACGCCCAGCGGAGCGTCGTCCAGGAAATCGTCCGGAGTCACATCCCTGAGGAACGCCTTAGCACCCCGGATAGCGATGGCCTCCTCGAGCGTCCGCGCCTCCGCGTATTCTTCCGTCTTGTAATCTTCGACAGTGAACTGCTCACCCTCGTATTTCTTCGGCCTTGGCAGGCCGAGATCCTTGTCGTTCATTCATCCCGCCTTTCTCGGTTTGCCTGCGGTTACTCGCGGATCTGACTCTTTCTAGTTGAGGCATGAAAGAACCGTCGGCGATTCCGCTTGCGATACCGCCGACACCTCGCATAATAGCCCGCAGATGCTCGCACTCCTTTTCGCCACTCATTATCTCACGGCCACATAAAGCGCAGGAGGCGTTGAAGCACGTGAAAGGGTGAATCGCGACCGCCCCTCAGTCGGCCTGCATGGTTCCGACTACAGGAATCTCTGATAACTTCCACTCCTCAGCGTAGAGGACCTCGTTCTGGGCCTCCAAAATGCGCGCGGCGTCGCCGATGCGCTCGACGCATAGGGCAGGAAGAGGTTCAAGGTGCGCCCCGGGGCCCTCATCGGGCCCCTGCTCGCTGTCTCGGGGACGAAGTGCCTCTTCATCGACGAGGTGCAAAACGTCGAGGGTTTCGAGGACGTGCTTAACGGGTTCCGCACCGAAGGTGGCTTCTCCATCTTCATCACCGGGTCGAACTCCTACCTGCTCTCGGGCGAACTGGCTACGAAGCTAACCGGGTGCTACATCGAATTCGAGATGCAGACGCTGGACTTTGGCGAGTATTGCCAGATGAAGCGCTTCTTGGGACTGCCCGTGAGCCCGAACCCGGTCGCGGAATTCGATGCCTACATCCTCGAAGGGGGCTTCCCGAAAGCGATGGATTACCCCGGGCTCGCCGACAAGCGCGCTTACGTCACGGCGGTAATCCAAGAGATCTTCGAAAAGGACGTCCGTAGGCACGTGAAGATCAAGAACGTCTCCGTGTTCAACCAGGTGCGCGAATACGTCATCAACAACTGCGGCGCCACCATGTCGCTTAGTAACATCCAGTCCGACCTCGAGAGCAAGCGGGGCGTGAAAATCAAACGCGAGACGCTTGCGCGATACCTCCAAACCTTCGAGGACGCGGAGGTCGTCAGCAAGTGTGCCCGCTTTGACCTTAAGTCGCGAAAATCGCTAAGGGGTGAGCAGAAGTACTACCTGGCAGACCTGAGCTTCTACTTCGTCCTCAATACAGACAACCGCATCAACTACGGGCCTGTCCTCGAGAACATCGTCTA
The DNA here is from genome assembly GCF_052119145.1 of Collinsella sp. LCP19S3_H3. Classification (NCBI taxonomy): domain Bacteria; kingdom Bacillati; phylum Actinomycetota; class Coriobacteriia; order Coriobacteriales; family Coriobacteriaceae; genus Collinsella; species Collinsella sp. LCP19S3_H3. The sequence continues at coordinate 152,560 of NZ_JBQKFW010000005.1, read as the reverse complement.
TCGCTACGCTCGCGTGCGGGGTTACAAGGTCAGCGTTGGACGCATTGGAAAGCTGGAATGCCTTGCTGCAAATGGCAATCAATGCCCACGATGCTTCTGCTTGCGCTTCAACTTCCGCTGCTCGAAGCGCGCCTCCGCCTCATCCGCGCGACGCTGACTTCTTGCTTGAGCCGACTCCCGCTTCATCGCTTCCCGCTGTGCCGCGAGCGCCTGTTGTGCCTTGGTGCTCACCGCGGGCCGTTTAAGGGCTTTCGCTGCCTCGCGAGCGCGCCGCTTGGGGTTCTTCGCGGGCTTGCTTGTCTCAGTGGCCTTGTCGCCGAAGAACGAGAGCTTCTCCCATTTGCCGACAACGAATTGCAGGATCTCCTCATCGGACGGCTCCGCGCCGAAGACGATGCGGGCGACGCCGTATCTGCCGTCCTCGACATGCTCCGTCAGCCCGACCCAGAATTGGCCGTCGTGATATACGGTCAGGGTGGACGACACACTGATCTGCATGGTTGGTTCCTCCTTTATGTAGATGACCATGCAGAGAAGGGACAACCAAGGAGGCAGGTTACTGATGCGGACCCCCGCACGCCCACGACTACCCGACGGGGACTGTGTTTTTATCTCTGGTAGTTGGATTGTAGCACGCGCAGACGTGCCCTTCATCGCTGGCGACATGACATGGTTGGGGCTTACCACCCGACGCGCCCTTGCGCATATCGTCTTCTCGGTTTCGAAACTTTAAAAGACCTTGAGTTTCGAAACCGCGAAGGAGAGTTTAAGCAAGAGACGTCGTTAGCTCTGAGTCGATGCTCGAGAAGGGGCTCTCGTCGCTTCTGTCCATCAGGGATGCATTCACGAAGGTCCTCATCGCCCGCACGAGGCGCGGGCCTTATACCCGGGAGGGCGTTCTCGTGCTGGATCTCGCGAGGTGACTGCTCGGCGAGCAGGAGTTCTGAGCGTCATACGGGGATATCGCTCGATAGGGCACGCAGGGCCGTTTGTGCTCGCACGGGAAACGTCGTCGCCGTATGGGCGGCCAGTCGCATCCGATTAGTCTTTTGTTAAACAGACCTTTCGAGTGCGCACGAAGTGATTGCGCCAACAACAAAGCCCCAACCTGCTCGCTAACTCATGGGCAAGCCACCTGAGACTACTCATTTCCCCTACTAGCAATGAAGGCCTGCGACCTGCAGTTTTGCAAACTGCTTGAAAGGCGCCTGCGTTGATTCGCTTCCTATTGCAGCTGGCGGCTCGCACACGAAAAGGCACTTGAGTTTCAAAGCGGGCGTTTTCGTCGATATCGAACCTCTAAAGGCTGTCCGCCGTGCCCTTTGGAATGAATGATGGGCTTATGTCTGTTCCTCTTTATGCGACATTTTGTCTATAGGGATGATGCTGCTGTAATGCATGGGGCCCGGAGCGCGGCATTTACTGCGCTCCGGGCCCCACTGTTTTGAGAGTTTATGGCGGCTCTGCCGTCGTCCTAGTCAAACAAACTCGGCATGTCGTTTTCTTTCATGAGGGCACCGGCGGAGGGGAGGCTCTGCGCAGTGAACTTCTCGGCCGAGACGCCGGCGCCAAGGATTTCCTCGGTCGTGCCGACGGTGGTGACCGAGCGACCCTTCTTGGCGGTAAAGGCCTGGACGCCCTGCGTGTTGGTGGTCGTCTTGGTCTTGAGCAGCGACGTGTTGAAGTTCATCAAGCGGTAGTCGCTCGAGACCAGCGCGATGTCGCGATCCTCCTTGAGCACCTGGGCATACAGCAACTTGCTGCCGCCGTAGATGGCGTTCTTGAGACGCTTGCGGTTGGTCTTGGTAACGTATCCAGAAAGCGCGACGCGCACCACGCGACCGTTCTCAAAGACGAACAGCACGTCGGCCTTGTAGTCCTCGGGGTCGATGACCCAGATGACGCTCTCGTCGGGTTCCATCTCGAGGTCGGTGGGCAGGTACGAGCCCAGCTGGGCCGACTTGGTGTCCTCAAACGCCGCAACCTTGCACTTGTACACCTGGCTCTTGTTGGTAAAGACCAGCAGCTCGTGGGTGTTGGAGGACGGGAACTCGATAAAGGGTTTGTCGCCGTCTTTGTATTTGAGCGTCGCAGCCTTCTTGAGTACGCGGTCCGTCATCTTCTTAAGGTAGCCATCGCGCGAGAGCATGATGGTCACCGGGTACTCCTCGACCTCGGGCTCCAGGCTTACCTCGATAACCTCATGGGGCTCAATCCTGCCCGTGCGGCGCGGCATCACGTACTTCTTGTTGACCGCAGCCAGCTCGTCGCTGATGACCTTCTTGATGTTCTCTTCGCTGGAGAGGATTTCCTCTAGCTCGGCAATCTCACCCTCGAGCTTAGCGATGTCTTTGGTGCGGTTGAGGATGTACTCCTCGTTGATGTTGCGGAGCTTAAGCTCGGCAACAAACTCGGCCTGGGTCTCGTCGATGTCGAAACCCTTCATAAGGTTGGGCACGACCTCGGCCTCGAGCTTGGTGCCACGGATGATGGCGATCGCCTTGTCGATGTCGAGCAAGATCGCCTCAAGACCGTGCAGCAGGTGCAGGCGCTCGGACTTTTTGCCCAAATCAAAGTTAATGCGGCGACGCGTGGACTCAATACGCCACTTGACCCACTCGTGCAGGATCTGGCGTACGCCCATAACGCGGGGATAGCCATCGACCAGCACGTTAAAGTTGCATGAGAACGAATCCTGCAGCGTAGTCGAGCGATAGAGCTTGGCCATGAGCTTGTCGGGGTCGACACCGCGCTTAAGATCGATGGCGATACGCAGGCCCGAGAGGTCAGTCTCGTCGCGGATGTCAGCGATCTCCTTGACCTTGCCCTCTTTGGAGAGCTTGACGATGCGATCGATGATGACATCGGTCTTGGTGGTGTAGGGGATCTCGTAGACCTCGATAATGCGCTCTTCGGGAATCCAGCGCCAGCGGGAGCGGATCTGGAAGCTGCCAAGGCCGGTCTCGATAATCTTTTCCATCTCCTCGCGGCGGTAGATAATCTCACCACCGGTCGAGAAGTCGGGCATGGGCATGTACTCGAGCAGATCGCAGTTGGGATCCTGCAGGTAGTGCATGGTGGCGGTGCAGACCTCGTTGAGGTTGAAGCCGCAGATGTCAGACGCCATGGCGACACCGATGCCCTTGTTGGCCGACACAAGGATGTTGGGGAACGTGGTGGGCAACAGGCGCGGCTCCTTCATGGCACCGTCGTAGCTGTCGACAAAGTCGACCGGGTCCTTGTCGATGTCTTTGAAGATCTCGGCACTGATGGGGGAGAGCTTGGCCTCGGTGTAACGCGAGGCGGCGTAGCTCAGGTCGCCCGAATAGTACTTGCCAAAGTTGCCCTTCGACTCAACGAACGGCGCGAGCAGCGCCTCGTTGCCAGTGGCCAAGCGCACCATCGTCTCGTAGATTGCGGCGTCGCCGTGCGGGTTGAGCTTCATGGTTTGACCCACGATGTTGGCGCTCTTCTGGCGCTCACCTTTGAGCAAGCCCATCTTGTACATGGTGTAGAGCAGCTTGCGGTGCGAGGGCTTAAAACCGTCGATCTCGGGGAACGCACGCGAGACGTTGACGCTCATGGCGTAGGGCATGTAGTTGACCTCGAGCGTCTGCGTGATCGGCTGATTGGTGACCTCGGAGTGCAGGCCGATGACGTTCTCGGCGTTGACCTGCTTTTTCTTTGGCTGGTTCTTCGTCTTCTTCTTTGCCACGATTTCCTCTTGAACTTCTTATGGGCCGTCGTTATCGATTTGCTGCTACTGCAGGTCCAGCTGGTCCAGGTATTCCTTGCCGTGCTCCGAGATATGGCGCTTGCGGCCCGCCTCGTCGCTGCCCAGCAGAAGGTTGAACATGGTCTCCATCTTGGTGACGTCTTCGGACTCCACCTTGATCAGACGACGCGTCTCGGGGTTCATGGTGGTGAGCCACATCATGTCCGGGTCGTTCTCACCAAGACCCTTGGAGCGGTTGATGGAGCACTTCTGGTCGCCGATCTCCTTAAGAATGCCGTTCTTCTCGAGCTCGGTGTAGGCAAAGTAGGTCTTTTCTTTGCAGTTGATCTCGTAGAGCGGCGACTCGGCGATATACACGTAGCCTTCGTCGATAAGCGTGGGCACCAGGCGATAGAGCATGGTGAGCACGAGCGTACGAATGTGATAACCGTCGACGTCGGCGTCCGTACAGATGATGACCTTGTTCCAGTTGAGGTTGTCCAGGTCGAAGGCACCGAGGTTCTTGATGCGCTTGTCCTTGATCTCCACGCCGCAGCCCAGCACGCGCATGAGGTCCATGATGATGTCGGACTTAAAGATGCGCGGATAGTCCTCCTTTAGGCAGTTGAGGATCTTGCCGCGGACGGGCATAACGCCCTGGAACTCGGCATCGCGCGAGGTGCGAATGGCGCCTGCTGCCGAGTCGCCCTCTACGATGTAGATCTCGCGGCGGCTCTTGTCCTTGGAGCGGCAGTCGATGAATTTCTGCACGCGGTTGGCCATGTCGGTCTTCTGCTGCAGGTTGGTCTTGATGCTCTGGCGCGTCTTCTCGGCATTCTCGCGCGAGCGCTTGTTGATGAGCACCTGCTCCATGATCTTGTTGGCGGCATCTTTGTTCTCGATCAAGTAGGTCGAGAGGCGCTCCTTAAAGAATGCCGTCATGGCCTGCTGGATAAAGCGGTTGTTGATGGCCTTCTTAGTCTGGTTTTCGTAGGACGTTTGGGTGGAGAAGCAGTTGGTCACCAGCACCAGGCAGTCCTGGACGTCCTGCCACTTAATGCCGCTCTCGTTTTTGTTGTATTTGCCCTGTTGCTTAATGTAGGCATCGATGGCGCTGGTGAGGGCACTGCGGGCCGCCTTTTCGGGTGAGCCACCGTTCTCGAGCCAGGAGGAGTTGTGGTAGTACTCCTGCATCGTGAAAGTGCGCGAGAAGCACATGCAAGCAGTGATTTTTACGTTGTAATCGGGCAGATCCTCGCGATCGCGACCGCGACGGTCGGCCTCGATAAAGAAGGGCTCGGTAAGGTAGTCGGCACCGACCTTTTCGAGCACGTAGTCCTCGATGCCCTTGGGATAGCAGAAGTCCTCTTCGGAAAACTCGCCGTCGTCGCCCTCGATGCGCAGCCGGAAGGTCACGTTGGCGTTGACCACGGCCTGGCGGCGCATGGTCTCGCGATACCAATCGTGGGGGATGCTGATGGAGGTAAAGACCTCAAGATCGGGGCGCCACTTGATAGTGGTACCGGTGCGGTCCTCGTCGCTGGGCTCAATCTCGAGTGCCTTCTTTTTGGCGCCGACGACCTTGCCCTTCTTAAAGTGCAGGGAGTACTTGTTGCCGTCGCGCCAAACCGTGACGTCCATGTATTCGGAGGCGTACTGGGTTGCGCACGAGCCCAGGCCGTTGGTGCCGAGCGAGAAGTCGTAGTCGCCGCCCTGGTTGTTGTTGTACTTACCGCCGGCGTAAAGCTCGCAAAAGACGAGCTCCCAGTTAAAGCGCTTCTCGGAGGGGTTCCAGTCAAGCGGGCAGCCGCGGCCGTTGTCCTCTACCTGAATGGAGCCATCGCGAAAGGCGGTAAGGGTGATGAGCTTGCCGTAGCCCTGGCGCGCCTCGTCAACGGCGTTGGACAGGATCTCGAAGGCGGCATGCGCGCAGCCGTCGAGCCCGTCCGAGCCAAAGATGACGGCGGGGCGCAGGCGTACGCGCTCCTCGTCCTTGAGCTGACGAATACTGTCGTTACCATAGTTTGCGGTGTTCTTTGCCATGCTCGCTCTCTCGATGCTCCTTTGCCGCGTTTTAGTCATATAGATAGTCAAGGTAGCATAGCCCAGCCCTTGGGCGATTCCAACCAACACGAAATCCATCGAACAATCGTTCGGAGTTCGATGGGGATTCGTTTGCTCGCACAAAACCGAGTCGGTATTGTACGAGTAAGTTTGAATAGCGAACCGAAGTTGTAATGCCCGCATAGCGATGACGAATGAGCCGAGTCGGCGTCTCTCACAAAAGTAACTAGGAGCTAGCGGGGCCTATCCGAATTGACCTCATTGGCGGTATCGGCTTCGAGCGCCGTGCGGCGGGCGCTGTAGGCGACGAGGCCGGCGCCTGCCGCGGCGAGTGCTGCAGCGGCTGCCGTAAGGGGAGCGCATGTATCGCCCGTGCCCGCAAGCGCGCCCGCTTTTCCGGGGCGCTTGCTATTGTTGTGGTCCTTGCCGCTGCTGGAGCTGCTTCCGCCGGAGCCGCCGCCCTTGTCAGTACCGCCGCCACTCGAGCCGCCACCGTCGTCCGCCGTCATCGGTGCATCGTGAAGCCCCGTCGTATCCGCGCTGTCGCATAAGCCGACCTGAACTTCGGAGCGTTCGCATGCCGCGTCGGGCACATGAAGCTCGTGCAGTACGGCACCCAGCGCCGAGTTTGCACCCGGCCGAATTTCCTCGAGCGTTACGGGATCGAGCGCCACCAGATTATGCGCCTTCGCATACAGCGTTACGCGTTTGCCCACTTCGTCGCTCCAACTCTCGGGGATGGCGAAGCTCATGCGGAACTGTGCCGTGCAACCCGGTGCCAGCACGGCGTTGCCGTTGTCGGCTACCAGCGGGTGCGTTGCAAAACGTGCGCCCAGCGTCTCGAGCGCGTACTTCACGTGTGCCATGTCTTTGGCCGAAGCATCCTCGGCAAGCTCTGGATCGTAGATCGAAACCATGCGTGCGTTCAGTCCGAATCCGATGGATGCGCTGGAGAACGGCTGGCTGGAGCCCTCTCGGTACAGATCGATCGTGCCGGCGGTCAGCAAGGTGTTGCCGTCGTTTCGCACCGTGACCATGAAGGATTCGCCTGCTGCTCCGGGTACCACCGCGCCCGAGGTAGCGACCGCGCCCGTCGGAGTGGCACACGCCACCAAGGGCACTTCGATGCCGTGCAGCTCTGCCTCGCTCTTCTCCGCGCTCACAATGTGCGTGGCGAGTGCGGAGAGCATGCCTCCCGACGTCAAAAATGTCGTTATCTGATCGACGGGATGGTCCAGCTCGCACATCACGAACGGCTCCGTGAACAGATCGCCTGCCAAGGTGCTGGCGAAGATGCGGAAGTGCTTGCCCATCACTGCTACCGGGTTGCCTTCTTCGTCGTAGGTTTGTCCCACCTTGCCATCGGTGTTCTCTACATAGAGCACGCACCTGCCGTTGTTGCTTACGCTAAACGATGCCGGGCCACAGCCTGCGGCACCCACGGGCTGCGTTGCAAATGCCGATGCGCCTCGCGTCCAAGTAATATGCTGCAGTTGCTCGTTGACGGTTGCCAAAAAGCCCGAATGTTGTGGCCATGGCACCGCATGAGGTACCGTGGCGTCTGGTGACATAACGTCCCAGCACGCAATGGACTGGCCGATCACGGCGTACGATGCGCAGCCGCAACCGTCTGCGGTCTCGTACGCAACGGACACCACCATTTTGCCGTTGATATTCTCGGGCTTGCCCAGCTCGATACTCGACGGTGCTTGCGGAAAGCGGAGGACCTGACGGAACGTGAGACTGTCGCCCAAATCATCCGACCACAAGGTAAAGCATTCCAGCGCAACCTCGGCCTCGCTGCCGAGCGCCTTTTCTGCGGTGGTTCCGCGGCGGTGGAGGTAGGCACCCGACAGGCGCCCGTCGACGAGCGTCTTGCCCACCGTGATACGCGGGCACTGCAGACAATGGTAGCCATCCTCCTGAAGGCGGCCGCGCGAGATGCTGCGCCACGACGTATGCGACACCACGCGAACTTCGCTATTACTTATGCGCAGGCGCACGACGGACAGTATGCCGGCTGTGCTTGCCGTATCGAAAAGGGTGTTGTCACCGGCGGGGCGCTCGCCCGAGATCAGCAGCACGTAGGCGTCCTGGTTTCCTCTTCCGTCCGTATATTCCACCACGTCGAAATCGTAATCGAATATGCCGTCGCGCTCCACGTCGCCCTCGCCAAACCCAAGGGGAAAGTCCACGGGAGTGGGAGCGGACCACGTGCCGTTTGCCTTTGTGTGCACCACCAGGCGCGAGCGGCCATTGTCGCCGTAGCGCACCGAGGCGATACGGAACTGGCATTCTACGCCGGCAATCATTGCCAGCTTCATGTGAGCTTCGCTGAGCACGCCAGCAAACAGCACGTTGTCGCTCGAGGGTTTTATGCCGCCACGCTCGTCCTCCGATACACCAGCAGAATTGGCGTTGGGGTCCGCAACGGCGTTCGTCGCCTGCCCGATATAGGTGTACTCATACATCGGCGCGGCTTTTTCGTCGTTCTCTATCAGTGTATGGACGAAATGCTCGATCTGTCCCGTGTCGTCGCTTTCTGCATCCGCCTCGAGCTCAATGCGCGTGACCGCTTGATCCCAATCGCGCACGACAGGCGCGACGTTTACGGCAGTGGCCTTAACCTCGGCGCGTGCGAGCAGCTCGGCGTTGGTGACGATGGTGGCCGATGCGATAAATTGCGGCACGCCGCCTGCCTCGGCGTTGCCGGCCGTGCCGAAGCGGGCATCCAACGTGTAAGGCGTATCTCCACCCAATGCGAGCTCAGAGCGCTGGAGCACATACTGGTTGCCATTGTTCACCGACATATTCCACGAATCGAGGAGTGTGGGCCACGACCCCGACCAAGCCTTGGTGGTCCACTTGAACATTACGAACTGGAGTATCACATCGACATCGACGTCTGCACCTACGCGCAGTCGCGGAAGCTGGTGTCCATCTGCCTTCTCGTACCCAATGAACAGCGTGAGGGATGCGGCGCCGCGCACGGCAGACGACGCGACGCCTGCAACGCCGGCGCCAAAGGTGACGGCAAGCCCAATCTGGATGGTGAACGAACCCGAGGTGTTTGAATAGTCGAGCGAAATGTTTTTAAAAAACGCCGCGCCGCTGCCGTGCGTGTGGGCACCCACGGCGAGCGCCAGCTTCGCCAGCACCCAGGGGTTGACGTTTAGGAAAAACGGCACCGGTCCTAGGGTAAACTGCTCGGTCCAATTGAGGTCGGTTCTTACCTGGAAGAGGGCCTTAATATTGCCAAATGCGGGGTCGTTGTTGTCACCCCAGGTTTTGCCCACCCAGTCGTAGGCGAGCGATCCGTACAGCTGTGTGGCGATATCCATCGTAAAACGCGGCGTGCAGTGGTGACGAAGCAGCTTAGTGTTCCTTGGATCGGTGCCCGAACCGGCACTCATACTTTTGTACTGATTCCACTTCCCCTCCATCTCGTCGAGGTAGCGGTTTGCCTGCTTGGCGCCCGACTCGCGCGGTGACTTCTTCCAGTACTCCGGATCCGGATTGCCCGAATCGTTTATGTAGCCGACCGGTTTGTATCCTCCGCCAAACAGCACGTATCCGGCAAAAGAGAAATCGAACAAAATGGGGAACGAGGGCATCCAGCACGTGAACTTATTGCCGCCGATGCCGGGAAACGCCGCCGGGAAATCAAACGGAGTAATCTCTTGGTCCATGGTGGTGGGGACGATAGTGGTCGAGCCCGATTCTGCCTTTGCGGCCGGCGCGGTGACAACGGCCATGGGGGAGGAGAGTGTATAGGTCTTGCCCTGATAGTCGAGGACAAAGCGCAGCTTGCATCCTTCCTCCAGAAGGCCCGAAGCTGCATCGAGGAACGTGTCTTCGAGTGTGAACGTTGCCAGATTATCCGAACCCGATGCACTGGCCTTGACTTGGCCAATTTGCGTGACGGTTTCGGATGAGCTGCTCGTGGCGGGCATTACCTTGTTGATGCACAGCGTTGCCTGTCCACCCTGTGGCAGATGTGCCTGCACGGTAAAGGCGTGCGTGTCGGGTTGGTCGTTTCCGGCGTCGTCCTTCGGCAGTGCCATGAACGTGGCGTCGGCGTACTGGATGTCCCACTCGTCGAACGTAAGCTGGCGAAAGTACGGCTCACCGTCGGAAAGCGGACGTGTGGGCGCGGTAATGGCGGTGCCGCCCTGGATGCGCGTGAGGGGGATCTCGACATCACGGTAGCCCGCCATGCTGATGGAGATGCCACCGTTAAAGTCGTACGCGTCGAGAAGCGTTGCCTGGTCCACGTAGCCTTCCGAAAGCGGCGCGACCTCAAAGATGGCCGTGCCCTCGTCGTCGGTAGTGGCGGAGATCTGCTTGCCCGCGGCATAACGCGACGCGAGCGTGACCTGGGCTCCCTTGATGGGCATATTCTTGTTGGCGACGTCGACCACGACCACACCAAACATGGTGCGCGAGAGAACGAGCACCTTGAAGGGGTCTTCTTCGTCGGCATAGGCCTCGGTGGGGGCGAATGGCAGTATGAAGGCGTTTGCGCTGCTCGGCACGCGAGGCAGCATGATGCCTGCCAGCGAGGATGCTCCGGCGATAAGTAGCGAACGACGATCAAGCATTTTGGCTCCCATCCCGCAAATAACGGAGGAAATAATCCTATTTTGCGAGAAGGTGCCCCGTGGCGGTAGTGCCGTTCAAGGGTCAAAATGTCCAAATTGATCGAGCGAAGCGCCGGGTTCCGGAACGCGTTCGATGCGCTTGGCAGCCCGGTCGCTAACGCAACATATGCGCGACCAGCTCGGCGCGAGTTCCGATACCAAGCTTGGCATACACTCCTGATAGGCGGTTTTTAACAGTGCCCGGCGATACTTCCATGTGGCGTGCGATTTCGGCGTTGGTCCATCCGCGGCAGGCGAGCATGGCCATGGTGAACTCCGTGGTCGTTAAATCGTCGGCCACGTCCTCGCCCGAATCGGGGTTGTGGATGCGCCGCCAGCCGTAGCTGAATCGATACGTAACCTCGATGATTCGTGCGAAATCGTCAGGGTATTGCGCTTTTAGGCACGCATCGATGAGCCCCTGTAAAAGGCCGTGGTGCTCGCCAATGAGCTCGATGAGGCCGTCGGGGCGCGCAATGTCCCAAGCGGCTCCGAAATGTGCCTTTGCGGCGTCGATGTCCTTGAGGCTCATGCATGCCATGGAAGCCGCCAGGTGCAGGAACAGTTCCGAGATGGGATAGCTTCCCTGTTTCATGATCAGGGCATTTTCCACCATGCCCAGGCTGCGGCCGTATTCGCCGCGCAGATACAAGGCGTGCGCCATCACGTAGCTGGCGAACAGGCGCAGGCCTTCGGGCAAATGCGACGCAAGCGGATAAAACTCTTCGGCGGAATACGGCGAAGGCAAGTGCAGCAGGACGCTCGCGGCCGAGGCGAACAGGATGTGCATGGCGTGGACGGCAGGCGATTCCTCGTCGGCCGGCGTATCGAGGATGCCAGTAAGGCACCGGCGGGCATCGGCGATACGGTTGAGCGACAGACTGGCGTATCCGCAGATAAAGCATGCGGAATAGCGCAGTGCGGGGTCGGTGGCGTCAAGATAGGGGCGCGCCGTCTTGGCAGCGAGGGTGGCCTGTCCGCGAAAGTACAGCGCTTCTGCCGTGGCAATGGCGCGCGAATCGGGGTCGGAAATGCCTGCAACCGCAGCGTCAATCTGCCCCGGCACAAAGGCGGTGCACATCAACGGCATGGGAACGCAAGGGTAGCCATCGCAGTCCATCTTCCATCTCCCAACAGCTGGCAACAATAGCAGCAATTGTACTCCTGTTACTCGGGACTGGAATTTGCGGGTATGGCATACGATTGCGCAGAACGTATAAAGGAAGAGTCTATTGGCGATGCTGCCAAGGTGGCTACCGAAGCCTAGCTGACCTCGACAGTAGGAAAAATTGCCACCCCTGCAAAAAGCTTTGTCGCAGCGATGGGAAACACATCTTGTTCTGCATATAATGAGGTCATATGACGGTGCGTTTGCATACGTGTGACGCATTCCCATCGAACCGAAAAGGAGCTTTGCATGGATTCCAACAAGCGTCCCGACGACATGGTGCGTATCACCACTTCCGAACTTGCCCAGGTGTTCATCGATGAGCAGGTCGCTGCAATCCGCGAGCAGATCGGCGACAAGAAGGTCCTGCTGGCCCTTTCCGGTGGTGTCGACAGTTCGGTTGTCGCGGCCCTGCTCATCAAGGCCATCGGCAAGCAGCTTATCTGCGTGCACGTGAATCACGGCCTGATGCGTAAGGGCGAGAGCGAGCAAGTCGTCGACGTCTTCAAGAACCAGATGGACGCCAACCTGGTCTATGTGGACGCGACCGATCGCTTCTTGGATAAGCTCGTGGACGTCGAGGAGCCCGAGGCCAAGCGCAAAATCATCGGCGCCGAGTTCATTCGCGTGTTCGAGGAGGAGGCCCGCAAGGTTGGCGACGAGGTCAGCTTCCTCGCCCAGGGCACCATCTACCCCGACATCCTGGAGTCCCAGGATGGCGTGAAGGCCCACCACAACGTGGGTGGCCTGCCCGAGGACCTGCAGTTTGAGCTTTGCGAGCCCGTCAAGCTGCTGTACAAGGACGAGGTCCGCGTCGTGGGCCGCGAGCTCGGTCTGCCCGAGAACATGGTCGAGCGTCAGCCGTTCCCCGGTCCCGGCCTGGGCGTCCGCTGCCTTGGCGCCATTACCCGCGACCGTCTTGAGGCGCTGCGCGAAGCCGACGCCATCGTGCGCGAGGAGATCGACAAGGCAGGTCTGACCATCTGGCAGTACTTCGCCGTGGTGCCCGACTTCCGTGCCACCGGAGTGCGCGAGGGCAAGCGCGCCTACGACTGGCCCTGCATCATCCGCTGCATCAACACCGTCGACGTGATGACCGCCGAGGTGCCTGAGCTCGACTGGGCACTGCTCAAGCGTATTACCGCTCGCGTCACAGCCGAGGTTCCCGGCATCTGCCGTGTGTGCTACGACCTCACGCCCAAGCCCGTCGGCACCGTTGAGTGGGAGTAAGCTTTTTGGGCTGCTTTGATCATAGTTCCATGAATGGGGAGGCCTCGCGCGATTGCGCGGGGCCTTCTTTTTCGAAAAGAGCTGCCGTCGTGGTGTTGCCACTGTCCATCGTGCTTGCCATCGCCTCTGGTGTTGCTCCTGAGCAGGGCTGGTTTGCGACGAGAACTAGCAGGGCTTGTTGGCGGCACGAGCGAAGTAGGTTGTTTCGCATTGAGCGCGCCGGGCAGAAGAAGGCCATAATGGAGTGTGCGCACAATTTGTTTTAGAGGAGGATGCCGCATGGCAAAAGACGAACAAACAGGCTGGATTGTTGAGATGCTCATGGCCAGTGTGTCGGTGGCGCCCGCGGCTCTTTTGGAAGAGGTTATGGCAGATGAGCGCTGCGTGGCTTTTGGCCCCATCCACCATTTTATTGTGGGCGCGGTGCTGCTTGCGTGCTGGCGCAACGCCGAAGCATCTGGGGAGCGAGATGCGATGCTCAAAGACGATCTTGCCGATTTGATGTCTCGGTCGGATTGCGTGCCGGGGGCGACGTGTGCCCGTTGGGGCGTGTGCGGGGCAGCTGCGTCTGCGGGCATGGCATATGCAATCGTGCGCGGCAATGCGCCGCTGCGCAGTGAAGGCTGGCAGGAGGGGCAGCTTATGGTTTCGGAGCTGCTTGCCGCCATCGCGCGCTCGGGAAGCCCACGGTGCTGCAAGCGAGATGCGCGCGTGGCGATTCGTGAGGCCGTTTCGTTTTTTAACGCGCTCGGCGGACCACAGCTTAAAGCATGGGAGAAGACGCCAGCCTGCGATAGCTATGCGGTCAATACAGTGTGCATGGGCGAAAAGTGTCCGTATCATCCTGCGATGCTGAGCGCTGAGGAGAGATTGAAGGCACAAGCGACGAAGCCAGAATGACCGACCTTGCGGCGCCACAAGTTGGCGCCCATATGCAACGGACACCCGCTGTCGAGTAGGCGTCCGCTAAGTTAATCAAATGTAGATGGGATTATCGGGGCATTAGACCCTTGTCGTCCTCACCAGATGGGCCATGTTTTCCCCGAGCTGGCGCAGCATGTCCTCGCCAAAGGGGTCGTCGCCGCTGTTAAACATCATGTTCCAGTAGGTCGACGAGGCCACTGGCATGCCACTGAATGTAAAGCAGCGGTTCAGTTCATCCAGTGTTGAGGTGGACCCCGCCCGCCAAAGCGTCGTCACCGCGCATGCCGGCTTGCCGGCGAACCGTCTTCCGTGCACGCTCGCGGCGTAAAACGCGCGGTCGAGCAGCGCGAGCAACGCGCCGTTTGCCCCTGCAAAGTAGACCGGCGTACCCACCACGAGCTCCTGGGCGAGCGTCTCGGAGATCGCCTTTACCGCGCGCTTGGTGGCACAGTACACGCCCGAGAGCGGTCCGACGTTGTAAGCGCCCAAGCTGCTCACGTTGAACACGTGGCCGGAGCGGCGGGCCCTCATACCGGGCAGCACCGCGCGCACGGCATGGCGTTGGTTCTGTGCGCAGGGGCCCCTTGCTTTTGTGTGCGCGAAAGGGGCAGTTATTCGTCACATTCCCGCGCAACGTGCTCGTTAAGCTCCTCTTGGCTTACCGGACGCCCCTGATTAAGCATCAGGTATTCCATGATTCCCGTTTCCTTGCGCGTAAGAGATAGAGCCTCACTGTCCACGGAAGCGATGCGCGCCTTGGTGTCAAAGCTGAGCTTTCCGCAGGGTAAAACTATGTCGCTTTGTGTAAAGCGTCTGAGGGTAAGGCTGCGGATCCTTGCCGCAAGCTCGTCCAGATGAAACGGCTTGGTGAGGTAATCGTTGGCGCCGGCATCGAGTCCGGAGACTTTAACGGATACTTCACCACGCGCGGACAGAATCAGTACCTTGGTCTCGCAGTCGGGCAAATACGTCTGTCCGCAGGGTGTGCTCGAGGGCGCCATTCCGCTGGCCATTGCCAACGCCGGTATTTGATCTGCGCTGGGGTGGCTCTTTATCTGGAAACTTGTCGTTCTCATTGCCGTGGTAGAGCTGAGCGTTTTGTTCTACCGCCCCTTCTGCAAATGGATTTGTTCACTCGGCGCATTCTATGCGCTCATGAATAAGGTGTCCCTACTGGGGATTCGGGTTGACGCATGCAAATGTGTCTCGTGCGGCAAGTGTTCAAAGGTTTGTCAGATGGACATCGATGTGGTCCGCGCGTCCAATCATGCCGAATGTATCCGGTGCGGAAAGTACATCGGGGCCTATCCCGTCGATGCCATCAGCTATCGCTATGGCCTGGATGTGTCGGCAGCAAAGCTCCCTTTGACCGCCGATAAAAAGTAAACAAGCTTCGACAAAACGGAGGAATGACCATGAAGCTTTCTAAGATTGCGGCCTTGTTTATGGTGCCGGTGCTGGCCTTGTGTCTTGTGGCATGTTCGGCGCCCGGTGGCAACGCGAGCGAATCTACGAGCTCCGACCCTAAGATCGCGGAGCTCATCGCGCAGGAGCCGACCAATGCCGACGAGGCCGCCGAGCTGTATGCGAAGCTCATGCAAAAGGAGAACGATATCCTTTCGAGCGATAGCGCACTGTGGGAAAAGGTGTTTCTTGCCGCCAATAAAGATATGCCGATGATTGAGGACGGCAGCAATTACGGCGATTTCCTGCTCAAGACCATCGACGGCGCCAAGGTAAACATCTGATCCTGCCATGGAGGGACTCCATGGCAGGATCAGATCATTGATGTTGATAAGACGCGCGAAAGTGGCACTTAGCGGTCAATCACAAAATTGTCCATCTCGACGAGCTCACGAGCCTTCTCCTGACCTTCGATGGCCTCGCGGAGACGCTTGGCGTAATATGTCATGCCATTGGCGATGTCGATGCGCAGACCGATTTCGGCGCGTTGATAGAGCGCCAACGCGCGCAGGGGATTACGGTCGATGCCACAAGAGGGGGCGTCGGGGTCAATGAGCATAGAGGCTATGCGAATGGCGGGCTGGGCGAACTCTGCATCGTCGCGGGCAAGCTCAAGACTGCGTTCGTACAGGCGGTATGCTTTTGACCTATCTTGCGGCACGGCGCGACCGCGGCTGAACATGTCGCCGAGTTTGTACACCGCCTCGCTGGAGGGCGCAAGCGCTGCGGCAAGCGAATACCACTGATAGGCTTTGGCATGGTCGGGCTTGCCAGTCCTTCCGTACTCGTAGATATAGCCGAGGTTGATGATGCTCTGGAAGCAACCTGCATCGGCCGCCATTTCGTAGAGTTCCGCGGCCTTGGCGTAGTCCTGCTCAACAAGGTCTCCCATATAGTAGAGGGCGCCTAAATCGTTCATACAGGCTCCGCTGCCGGACGAAACTCCCAGCCTGTAGCCCAAGACGAGCATTTCCCTAACTGCTGAAGACATACGGGCCGCACGGTAGACGCGCTCTCTGTTTTCGCAGATATACTGGGCATAATCATCGCCAGGCGTGGAGAATGCAACGTTTGCCATCTCGGCGAGGAGGTCTTTTTCCTGCTCGGGCCCATAGATAAGATCTTCGGAAGGAAAACCCTCGTTGTATTCGTCCTCGCCATGGTCGACAAACTCCATGCCGGCAAGTTCTGCCATGCGCGCGACGTCTTCCTTTTCGACTCCATATGCGTTGTTGGGATTAAGGTCCATCGTTTGCTCCTTTCGGATTGTCTACTGTTTTGTATCGTATCAAGTGATGGAGACCGCGGAATTTCCATTTCGCTGTACGGCAGGTCAGAGCGCTTACCGCTTTTCAAGCTCACCCACAAAGACGGGCCAAAGTGCCTCCGCAGGCTTAGGCTCGGGTGAATACAGTTCTCCTTGGGGGTTTACGCCGATGGGGTCTGAGCAACAATCGAGCCATTCTTCGGATGCTAAATCGCTGATGGGCTGCTGTTCGCATACGGCACTGAAATTGATGCGTATGACATCAATTTCAAGTTCGGGTGCTGCCGGCACCGCATCGATAAAGTAACGCCAGCATTCGTCGTCCAAAAGATGCAGCAGCGTAATTTGTGTCTTTCCGTGGTATTCGTACGCATCGAGCACTAAAAAACGAGACTCCGACGGGGTCGCACAGTGTCCTCGATCGGCGTCTTGCTCCAATTCGGTTAGATCGATGATGCGGTTCAACAGGATGAGAAGACGATGCGATGTGCTCATGCCGCCAATGTGGGACGATATGTCAGCGGGGTTCTTGCTGCGAAAGATTGTGCCGGGCTTGTAGAGCGCGGCGACCTGAGGTGAAAGATCGGTGTCTCGTACATAGGTATTCAGCCCGGACAGCATGTAATCGAGGGCACTTTTATAATCCTTCGCACTGGCGCTGTCCTTAGGCGTGCCTGTTTGGCCGCAATCGTTCATGGTCGCCTTCCGTATTGTTGCCGCGGAGAAGATTGCGGCATGGCTGCTCTTTATCGGCGAGCATATCAATCCGTGTGGACATCTTTTTGATTATCACGGCGGCTTGCGCCATTCGGCAAAGGTTCTCATCAACCGCGCCGCCACGGGACTCTTGAAGTGGTGGATGTTTCCAACGCGATTCTTGGCAAACCACTGCCCGCCGTCAGTACGATCGACAGCTCGGATCTTATCCTCGAGAAAGGTGGCTTACAGGAAGGCTGGCACGGCGTGCTGGCGCTGGGCAGCGAGGTTTCGGATATCGCTCCAGGGGATGCACTCACAATTGACTAATGTGACAAAGTGACAGTTCCTTTGTCACATTATCGGCGGTATGCGCGGGATGGTACGTCACGCGATGTGCCGTCCTGCTCGTTTTTTGGCGCGCTTCGTTACATTCCTCACTTGCGCTGGTAAAAAATGGGGATAGAGTAGGACAAACGCGTCGAATACGAACGGCGGGGGAGAGCGGGCAAGGTGCCTGCGCAGGAGAGGTTGCCGTCCATGCTGGAGCTCAAAGGAATTTGCAAAAGGTACGTTACGCAGTCGTTTACGCAGGTGGCGCTCGACAGCGTGAGCCTGTCTTTTCGGGATAACGAGTTCGTGGCCATTCTGGGGCCCTCGGGTTCGGGTAAGACCACGATGCTCAACGTTATCGGCGGACTCGACCACTTTGACTCGGGTGACCTGCTGATCGACGGTATTTCGACCAAGGACTTTCACGATCGCGATTGGGATGCCTATCGCAACAACCGCATCGGCTTTGTGTTCCAAAGCTATAACCTCATTCCACATCAGACCATTTTGGAAAACGTGGAGCTGGCGCTTGCGCTCACGGGCGTGGGGCACGCCGAGCGCCGCCAGCGTGCGCGCAAGGCGCTCGAGGCCGTTGGTCTGGGCGAGCACGTGAACAAGCGCCCGAGTCAGCTTTCGGGTGGACAGATGCAGCGCGTGGCCATCGCCCGCGCCCTGATTAATGATCCCGAGATTGTGCTGGCAGACGAGCCGACCGGCGCCTTGGATTCCACAACGTCCGTGCAGGTCATGGACTTGCTCAAGGACGTCGCGCGCGACCGTCTGGTTATCATGGTCACGCATAATCCCGATCTGGCGTACGAGTACGCCACGCGCATCGTCAACCTGGCGGACGGCAAGATTACCGACGATTCTGATCCTTTCGATGTCGCTGACGCCACGCGCCGCGAGGCCAAGCCTACGCGCAAAACCTCGATGAGCTTTGTGACGGCGCTGGGGCTTTCTGCCCGAAACCTTATGACCAAGAAGGGCCGTACGGCCATGACGGCCTTTGCGGGCTCGATTGGCATTATTGGCATCGCGGCGATTTTGGCGCTGTCCAATGGCGTAAACGGCTACATCAAAAAGGTCGAGGAGGATACGCTTTCGAGCTACCCGCTTACCATTTCCAAGCAGGATTACGACCTGTCGTCCATGATGGGCGAACAGGGGGCCACGGATGACGATACGTCCAAGAACGAGGGTTCGTCCGACGACGGCACCGACGGCAAGGCTCAGGGAACCAAAAAGATTCCCGTGGTCACGGCCGTAAAGGATATGTTCGCAAGTGTTAAGTCCAACGATATGACGAGCTTTAAGGCATGGCTTGACGGCGGCGGCGACGGTATCGACAAAGAGGTCAACGCCATCCAGTACGGTTACGGCGTGACGCCGGTTGTCTATCGTGCCGGCAAGGGCGATGAGAAGCCTGTCCGGCTGGTGCCCAACGCTATGACCGAGGCCATGAGCGGTGGTGCGAGCTCGGCGGCAACGGTGAGCATGGACTCCATGGGAACCTCGGTCTTTAACGAGATGATCGACGATCAGAGTCTGCTCGACAGCCAGTACGATGTCGTCGCCGGCCATTGGCCTACGTCTGCTCACGAAGCCGTAATGGTGCTTTCGAGCCGTGGAACGGTGGGCGACTATACGCTTTACAGCATCGGTGCGCTGGATATCGATGAGCTCAACGACCTGGTGAACAGTGCCATGGCCGCCGACGGTAAGATTGAGACGCCTGAGAGCGGCGCCGACTTTACTTACGACGATGCGCTGTCCACGACGTTTAAGGTGTTGTCGCCGGCCGATGCTTATCGCAAAAACGAAGAGACCGGCATGTGGACTGACATGTCCGGCGACGCCGACTTTATGACGGCCAAGGTTGCCGACGGTATTGACGTGCACATTGTGGGCGTGGTGCGACCTAACGAGACGGCCAATGCGAGCGCGTTGTCTCCGGGCATTGCCTATACGCATGCATTGACTCGCCAGCTTATGGAGCGCGCCGCCGATTCGCAGATCGTGCAAGAGCAACTTGCCCATCCCGAGACGGATGTCTTTACGGGCAAAACTTTCGACGAACTGCAAGGCGAGGCCAAGCAAGGCGTGGATCTGGGCAGTATGTTCAGCGTGGACGAGGCGGCGCTCAAGAGCGCGTTCTCGTTCGATGCGTCTGCACTCTCGGGTGCTGCCGGTGGCATGGATCTTTCGGGCATCGATTTGTCGGGCCTGGATATTGATCTTTCGGGCGTTGGCAAAGACATCGACTTAAGCGACATCATGGCCAAAGCGCCGACCCCCGATTTCTCGGGCATCTTTGACGGTCTGGAGCTCACGCCCGAGCAAATGCAACAGGTGGGAACGCTTGCCAACCAACTATTTGAGGGCTTTTTGCAGTCTGATCAGTTTAGGGCGCTGTCACCCGAAGATCTCAAAGACGCGTCAAAGCTTGCTGCCGCATTCTCGGCGTATCTCGAGAACGATGTTGTGGCGCAGCAGTGCCTGGCGCAGCTCAAGGCGCTCGGCGGCGATGCCCTGGCCGAGCGCCTGCAACAGGCGATGACCGACTATGTCCAAAATCAGTTGGCTCCGTATCTGCAGCAGGCTATGGATCAGGTGATGAAGGCGATCAGCGAGCAGGTGGCAACGATCCTGTCGACCCAGCTCAAGGCCGGCGCGGCAGGGCTCATGGAGCAGATGGTGACGCAGATGTCTTCGAGTTTTGCCAACCTGGCGAGCGCCATGCGCGTGGATGCGAGTGCCTTTGCTCGTGCCATCCACTTCAACATGGACGCCGAGGACCTGAGCTCGCTCATGATGAGCTATGCCAAGGCGTCGAAGCTCACCTACGACAACAATCTGACCACGTTGGGCTACGCGGATGAGGCAGACCCCATCTCGGTCAAGATTTTCCCGCGCGACTTTGAGGCCAAGGAGCGCGTACTCGACCATATCGATGCGTACAACAAGCAGGTCAAAGCTGCTGGCCATGATGAACAGGCAATTTCGTACACCGACTACATGGGCATCATCATGGGCTCGGTGACTGATATCGTGAATACCATCAGCTTAGTGCTCATCGCGTTCGTGAGCATCAGCCTGGTCGTGAGCTCCATCATGATCGGCATCATCACCTACATCAGCGTGCTGGAGCGCAAAAAGGAGATTGGCATCCTGCGCGCGATCGGCGCGTCGAAGCGCAACGTGGCAAACGTGTTCAACGCCGAGACCTTTATCGAGGGCCTCATCGCCGGTGTCTTTGCCATTGTCGTTGTGGTGCTCGTGAGTTTTCCGGTTAATGCTTGGGCGCTTGCGGTCAAACAGGTCCCCAATCTGATGAGCCTGCCCGTGCAGGATGCGCTGGCGCTCATTGCAATTTCGGTGCTGCTGACGGTCGTTGCCGGCCTGCTGCCGGCCCGCAGTGCATCCAAAAAAGACCCCGTGGAAGCACTGCGCTCCGAATAATGTGACAAATGGACTGTCCTTTTGTCACATTGAGTGACATGTAAATCGAGGTCTAATACTTTTCCCGAGAAGTGAACGAGTCAAAATGGACCCCCGAAGCATCAACACTTATTGAAGGCGGTTTCCTGCGGTTTTGCCAGCCAAATCCTGCGGGTTTGGCGTCTAAAAATGTCGATGCTTCGGGGGTCCAAATATAGCCGTTCACTTCTCGGGAAAAGTATTAGACCTTGAGATATAGACGGCGTTTGCGAGCGTCAATTAGAGCGTAAGTTGCTAGTCCTCCTCTGCGGAGAGCATGAGGCTAATTACCGGATGGGTGTACTTGTCGAACTCTTCTTTGGGCTCGGTGCCAAAGGTGTAGTACGACTTGATAGATTCGTCCTCCGTCTTGATGCTGATTTCTTCATATAGGGATCCGGCTAAAAATGCCTGTTTAAATTCATCCGACAGGCTGCATGGCGTGAGGAGGCCCGGTGTGGCAACGGAAATGTCCAACCCGTTGAGCGGGGCGCATAGTGTCGCGATATCCTGCTCGGTGCAGGCGAGGTTGTCTGCAAGGCTTGCCTCGGGGTCGATCTGACTGGTGTAATCGACGTCCGTGAGCATGCCATCTGCATCGAAAGAAAGGTAGACATAGGCTGCTTGAGCGCCGAGGTCATTATCACGCAGATAGCCGATAATGCGGTAGCCGTAGTCGTGATACGACTCGTATGGGTCGTCTGCCGCGACGCGTTTGCACACGGGCTCCAAGGCATCTTGCGCGGCGAGCACGCCGGCGACCTCCGCGGAGCGGTCTTTGTTGGTTTGGGCTACCGCAAGCCTGCTCTGTAGCTCCTTCCACTGTTTGCCCTGCATTCCAAAGCGTGGCGCAAGAGCGCAATAGCAAAAGATGATGAGTTCGATTGCGGTGAGTGCAATGGCGGTATATATGCCCGCGGGTTGGAATTCCTTTTGGTGGAACGCGATATCGTTGATCATTTGGAGCGGCAACATCAACAGGCATGCTACGAACGACATGACGAGTGCGGTCGCTGCGATCTTGGGGTACGTGCAGTACCGCTGGATGCGTTTCTTTTCTTGCTCGGTGAGCAGCTGCATGCGGCCTCGACTCTCATCGTTTTTCGAGGGCGATGCGCATACGCTCTTGAGTATATGAGTGGAGGGTGTCTGTTGTTCAGACATGGCGGTCAGCAGCGTGCTGTTGGTGATCGATTGATCGCGAACGTCCTCTTTTGGACAAGGAAAAAGTGGCGAGTGAGGGAGCTGCTGTGGGGCGGCCCTGCTTGCTGTTTGCGGGCGCCATTCACCTTCGTTGCACAGGGATGGTCGGAGGGCTGGTTGGTGTCAAGCAACCGCCTCCGCCTTGTGGGCCGCCTTGGGGACAAGGCATAATGCATGTGACAAAGGGGCAGTCCCTTTGCCGCATTGATTTGAGAGTAGATGTTGATGATTCTATCGTTGGCCCCCATGGAGGGGATTACCGGGCATGTGTTCCGTCGCGTGCATGCGGAGTGCTTCGGTGCGCTCGACTGCTATTACACGCCGTTTTTGCCGCCGCCGCGGGTGGGCAACCGCTTTGGCGGCAAGGCGTTTAAGGAAATCGATCCGGCTAACAACCAAGGGCTTAACGTGGTGCCTCAGCTGATGTCCAAGAACGCGGATGAGTTTGTGTGGGCGGCGCGCGTGCTCGCCGACATGGGCTACCGCGAGGTTAATCTCAACCTTGGCTGCCCCTCGGGTACGGTTGTTGCCAAGGGTAAAGGATCGGGCTTTTTGCGCAACTTGGATGAGCTCGAGGTGTTCTTGCTTGATGTGTGCGAGCGATCGCCGTTGCCGGTATCGGTAAAAACCAGGCTGGGGCTGGAGAGCGACGACGAATATGAGCGCGTGCTCGATCTGTACTGTCGCATGCCGTTGGCAGAACTGATCGTGCATCCGCGCGTACAGAAGGATCGCTATACGGGCTCGCCGCGCAAAGGGTTTTATGGCGAGACGTTGGAGCGGGCACCGTTTCCGGTGGCATACAACGGCGATATTTTTGATCTTGAGGACATGGAGGCGCTGGTGGAGGCCTATCCCGGTACACGCCATGTGATGCTGGGGCGTGGCTTGCTTGCGAACCCCGCGCTGGCTCGCATGGTCAAGGGCGGCCCTGCTGCCACGGCAGCCGAACTGCAGCGCTTCCACGACACGCTGTTTGCGGCATATGCAGAAGAGATTGGCGGCAACGCGGTCTTTCGCATGAAGGAGTGGTGGTTCTACGCTAAATGCGCCTTCGCCGATCCTGCTACCGTTCACAAACTCGTACGCAAGACTAAAAAGGTCGACGAATACCGCGCCGCCGTCGAGCGCGTCTTTCGCGAGCAGCCACTTGCGCCTACCGCTCGTTTCCACGGATAACTGATCTGTAGGGGGACGAGGGAAGCAAATCGTCTTGTTGGTGCCAACTCCCAGAGGCTTGGGACTGGCACCAAAAGTTGTGCAAGAAACTTGCCAAAATGTGATGATGTTATGACTATTTAAAATGTTTGCAATGCGATAACGATTGAGCTATACAAGCTTGAGCTATACCATAAAGAACATTTCGCTTATGCCATAAGAATAGTGGCGTAAGAAAGCTGTGCCGGCGTTCTGTCGGGCTCGATACGAAAGGAAAGGCATTCCATGAAAAAACGCTCCCATGCCGTTCTTGCGGTAACAGCAGGGCTTATGACATCCCTCTGCTTTCTTGCGCCTCAGGCTTTTGCGGATGGCGGTTTTGCTTCTGTTTCCGAGCCTGCCGTTGAGGCGTCTTCGGTGAGCACGGTTGCCAAGCCCCAAGTCGATGCCGCGTCTGCGAACGAATCTGGCACGCCTGTCGCCTCTTCTGCCGAATCTGCTGCGACCACTCCCTCCTCGGCTCCTGTTGCCGCAAGTGCTTCTGCGGGCGCAAGGAACGGTGCTTCTGTCGCAGAGTTTAACGGGACCCAGTACGCGACCTTTGATGAAGCGCTTGATGCCGCCAAGAAAACTGACGGCGCGACCATCAAGCTCCTTGCCGATGCCAAGACCGCTGGTCTCGAGCTGAGAAAGGACCTCACCATCGACGGCAATGGCCACGCGCTGAACTTCACCGACAAGGGCATTGCCCTTTGGGGTAAGGCGCTGACGTTCAAGAACGTTACCGTGACTATGAACGGCATCCGCTCCACCCCGTATACCACCGAGTGGAATTGGATGTCTGTGAGCGCAAGCAAGGGCGCTTCCCTTACGCTCGACGGCGCTACGCTCACCATGGACGGTGCGGGAACCGCTGACAACACGCATGCCATTTATTTCGGCAGCAACAACAAGCTTAACCTGAAGAATGGCTCCAACCTAACCATTGCGAACTACAAGCAGGACGCTCTTGAGTGGGATGGTGGTGACGGTGGCTACAACGTGAATATTGAAGGTGGTTCCACCTATATCTCCGACCGCAACCGCTCCGGCTTTACGGGCACGTTCTATGCCACTATCGATTCGTCGACGGTCAAGGTTCTTAACAGCAAGGGCAACGGCTCGAACGGCACGTACTACACTATCAAGAACGGCTCTGACGTTACGTTCGAGAACAGCGGCGCCTGGGGTATTTCCGCCTGGCGCATCGATATGAGCAACGGTTCGAAGCTCCACGCGAACAACAACGGATATAGTGGCATCTGGACTCGCGTGCTTAACGTTGATTCTTCTTGCCTGGTTGACGTCGAGGGAAACGGTACAAAGGGATTCGCCGCGAATACCAACGGCGGCATTTTCTTCCAGGGCAACGGCAAATACGCAAGCGTGATTGAGAAGGGCGCGAACGTCACCGTTACGAACAACGCTGGTTCCGGTATCTACACTGCTCAAAAGGCCTGCAACCTGATCATCGGCTCCGCGACCATTACCAATAACGGCACTGGCGCCTGCAACAAGGACGGCATTGGCGCCGACATGGGTGGCGGCGTCTATAACGTGGGCACTATGAAGCTCGATCCGTCGGTTGTTATCTACAACAACCACGCCGCGAACGCCGGCGATGACATCTACAGCACCGGTGCTGGCGTCACTGAGTTTGGCAATGTTGGCGCTGACTGGATCCTTGATGACTGCGATCACACGATCGACGGCTGGTACGTTGACGGGAAGGACTCTCGCTGGTCCGCCCATGGCGAGGCCAAATATGTAGAGGCTGCTCAACCTGGTACTTACGAGGCAAAAGAAGCCCCTGTTGCATTCAAGGCTGCCCATGGCCTGGTGAGCGTCGATTACCAGTATGT
Organism: Collinsella sp. LCP19S3_H3; assembly: GCF_052119145.1. NCBI lineage: Bacteria > Bacillati > Actinomycetota > Coriobacteriia > Coriobacteriales > Coriobacteriaceae > Collinsella > Collinsella sp. LCP19S3_H3. Next base: position 127,317 of record NZ_JBQKFW010000005.1, on the reverse strand, counting down.
CGGCGAAGTCCCCGAGAAGGCAAAGTTCCCCGATGCCGATAAGGGCCTTGAGGTTGGTTCTGCGTATGCCGCCAAGGAGCAGAAGGCTGTCGATGGTTGGACGTTCGATGGTTGGTATACCGACGAGGGCTGCACGGTCCTGTGGAACGACGGCGATTCGCTGATGGGTTCGATGACGCTCTACGGTAAGTGGACGAAGAAGCCTGTTCAGCCGATTGATAAATCCAAGACGGAGATTGCCAAGAAGACCAAGAGCACCAAGTCACTCCCTTCGACCGGTGATAAAAGCAGCGCCGTGATGACTGCCGCTCTCGCCGGTGTTGGCACTGCGGTGCTCGGCTTTGGCGAGGCGATTCGTCGCAGGGCCAATTCCAATAGGTAGTTGATGGTTGGCAGGTCACGCTGACGGTGGGCTACATCGCTAAGCGCATTTGTTCAATTTAGGGCGTGGGTGGCTAGAGCGAGCCACCCACGCCTTTTCGTTTGACCCCTCAGGGCGGAGAAAAACGGATCACCTGTGCCGGGCTCATGCAAAAAAGCTGTACACCAGCATCCAAAGATGTCGAAAAGTGTCGACTTTGGATGCTGGTGTACATGTTTGTGCCGTATGGGTTGGGGTGGGCCGGTTGCAATGTGCGTGCTAGAGCAGGTTCTCCTGTACCCATGCGATGATGTCGCTCGATTCGTAGAGTGGTTTGCCGTCGATGAACAGACAGGGAACCTGGTGTTTTCCGCCGTCGGCGATGAGCGTCTGCTCGGCATCGGGGTCGGTCGAGATGTTGCGCTCAGGGATGGTCACACCGTTATCGGCAAGGAAACGCTTGACCTTCATACAATACGGGCAGCCGGTCATAACGTACAGCGTGAGCTCATGATTAGTAGCCATAGGTCTCCAATCGGTTGAGGTTTTGATTGAAATACCCAAAGCCGCCGCGGTCTATGCATGAGCTGACGATGACTCGATGGCCTGTACCAGAAACGCCGTGGCTCCGGTGCCGCAGGGCTTGTCGTAGTAGTCGATAAAGCGCTGGTCAGCAAGATAGCCGTGGACGAGGCCCAGGTATGCTTCGTCTTGGGGCTTGTGCCCCCAGTTAAGGCCAATCCATCGACGGTGCATCGCGACAAGTTTGCGGGCCTCGCTTCCATCCGCATCGCCGTCGCCCATGGCAATCGAAAGCTGGCCCAGAATAGCGCGTTCAAGTTCCTTCATGTCGTTCCATGTCTCGGGGTCCATGTCCAGCAGTGCTTCGTTTGCTGCGTCGATCGCCTCGTCGCCATAGCGCGCCCGCGCCTCGGCACCGTAGCGCTCCTCGTTTTCCTGCACGGAGCGCCAGCGCTCCAGTTGCGGCAGGACGGCGCCCATGAGCGAGACGGCTTCGTCGAGCGACATGCCGGTGTTTTGCGCCAGCCGCGGGGCACAATCCTCGATCATCGCCTCCATGGTGGTGTCGTAGGTGTACTGGCCGTGGTCGTAGCACCACTTGCAGTAATGGTCGGTTGTGGTGCCCACAGCATCGGTGCCGCAGTCGTCGGGTGTGAGTATCATGCCGCAGCTCTGGCAATAGTGCTCGGGCATTTCGAGCAGGTGGGACAGCGGTTCTCCGGTTACGGCGGCAATGAGCTTCATCATGTCGATGCCCGGGGTGACTTCGCCGCGTTCCCAACGGCTGACGGCTTGGCGTGTGACGAAGAGCTTGGCGGCGAGCTGCTCTTGGGTAAGGTGATGGGCGCGGCGAATGGCAATGAGCTTTTCTGCAAAGGCCATAGCGACTCCTTTCTGCTGGTTGATGGCTTAAGCATACGCGGCGGCCGGCGCCCTTCCAAGCAACCGTTGGTTGCACGACGGGAGACCGCGGCGAAGAATTGCGCGCTGCACCCCACACCTCCATGCCGTACAATGACCGGCATGGAACCTATCGCACACATACATACCGACCTGCCGCAGAAGTTCGGCATTCCGCGCAACAGCTTTTTGGCGCCCCACCTGCAGGGACGCATCGTCTTTGAGCCGGAATTTGCCTCCAACGCAGCAGTTGAGGGTCTGGACTCCTTCTCTCACCTATGGCTGCTGTGGCGCTTCGAAAACGGAACGCCCGGCGGCACAGCTAAGGATATAGCTGCCGATGCCAAGACGCAGGACAGGTCCGGCACCAACGTCAAGTGGTCGAAGACTGTGCGCCCGCCGCGTCTGGGTGGAGCCGAGCGCGTGGGCGTGTATGCCACACGCAGCCCGTTTCGCCCCAATCCCATCGGTCTTACCTGCGTCAAGCTCAGCCGCGTTGAGCGCACCGACGACGGCCCCATCATCCATATACTGGGGGCCGACCTGCGTGACGGCACGCCCATCTACGACATTAAGCCCTACATCCCGTTTGCGGACTGCCACCCGGATGCGACCGGCGGCTGGATTGAGGGTGCTCCGTGGCAAAAGCTCGATGTTGAGTTCCCGCAAGCGCTTCAAGACATGGTCCCGCCCGCAAAGCTCCCCGGCCTGGTCGAGGTTCTTCGCCAAGATCCGCGCCGCGCGGGCAGCAAGCACGAGCCAAACCGCGTTTACCACTTGGCTTACGCCGGACTCGACATATCGTTTACGGTTGACGGGGCCAGGTTGACGGTAACCGCAATCAACGACGCGCGAGACTAGCCAGCCATTCGTCCGCACCCATCAAATTAAGCGCCAAACCCCATGCCAAAATCGCCTACGCTGGTGGACAATAACGCTTACCGAATCATTCCGCTCTGCACGGGGGCTCAGCATGAAATACGACTTCACTTCAATCATCGACCGCCACGGCATGGACTCCATCGCCGTTGACTCTTGGGGTGAGATCCCCGGTATGGCTCCGAACGCACCCGACGAGGGCTTCGACCGCATTCCCATGTGGGTGGCGGACATGAACTTCGCCACGGTGCCTACAGTCCAGGAGCACATCGTTCAGCGCGCCCAGCACCCCATGTTTGGTTACTTCAATCCGCGTTCCGAGTACTTCGACCGTATCATCGAATGGCAGAGCCGCCGTAATGGCGTCGAGGGCCTGGCGCCTGAGCATATCGGCTACGAAAACGGCGTGCTGGGCGGTGTCGTGTCGACGCTGCGCGCGTATGTCCAGCCGGGCGATGCGGTGTTGGTCCACAGCCCCACCTACATCGGCTTCACCAAGTCCATCGAGGCCGCGGGCTATCGCATTGTCCACAGCCCGCTTCAGCTCGACGACCAGAGCGTGTGGCGCATGGACTTTGAGGACATGGAGCGCAAACTCGCCCAAAACCACATCCATGCCGCAGTGTTCTGCTCACCGCACAATCCCTGCGGCCGCGTATGGGAGCGCGACGAGATCGAGCGCGCCATGGACATTTATCGCGAGCACGATTGCGTGGTGATCTCGGACGAGATTTGGTCCGATATCATTCTGCCGGGACACAAGCACATCCCGACGCAGTCGGTGAGCGAGGATGCCCGCATGCGCACGGTTGCCCTCTATGCGCCGAGCAAGACGTTTAACCTGGCGGGTCTGGTCGGCAGCTACCACATTGTCTACAACGAGACGCTGCGCGACCGCATGTGCGCTGTGTCTAACAAGACCCATTACAACGAGATGAATGTCCTTTCGATGCATGCGCTTATCGGTGCCTACCAACCGCAGGGCTACGAGTGGGTGGACGAACTCAACCAGGTGCTTGCCGACAATATCGAGTACTTCTGCGATTACGTGGACGAGCATTTTGAGGGCGTGTCCTATTCGCGTCCGCAGGGCACGTACATGGTGTTTCTGGACTGCACCGAGTGGTGCCGCGAGCATGGCCGTGATATTCAGTGGTTGCTCGACGAGGGGACACGCGTGGGCGTGGGGTATCAGGATGGACGTCCGTTCCATGGCCCCTGCCACATTCGCGTGAATCTGGCGCTGCCGCTTTCGCGCGCAAGGGAAGCGTGCGACCGCCTAGACCGTTACGTTTTTGGGGCATAGGGGTCGCACGATTCGGGTACTGCGGCTTGCGCCCGTGTCGTCAACGTGCGTGGGCGCATAGGGCGCAGAGGGTTGCGAGCGCGTTTTCCACGTTTGCTACTTTTCTTGAATTTGCTTGCCGCAAAGGTGTTCAACCGTAATTTCATACAGCTGGACGCCCCTGATACTTTGCTTGATCTCCTCTTCGACCTCTTCGGCAGAAGGATAGTACTTGAGGGCAAACTGTCGGACTTTGTCTTCGACAAACGCCGGGTCATCGTTCACGAGGCGGCAACGGCCGAAAACCACAGTGCTCTGAACATAGGGTGCCCAGTCGTCGTCTTTGTACCAATCGTTGCCATAGACGGTAAAGCAGACTTTGTCGCTGCGTTTGAGTGCATCGACCTTATGCCCCGCCTTGGCTCCATGAAAGTAAATTTTGTCGTGCTCGGGGTCAAAGTAGTAGTTAACGGGAATGGCGTAAGGATAGCCGTCGTCTCCGTTGACGGCAAAAATGCCGCGTTTGCAATTAACAAGTAGCTCTCGTGCCTCTTGATCGGTGATAGCACGCTTCTTTCTACGAAGAGGTCTAAACATCGTGGGTTTCCTTTCTTTCCGCGTGCTGCGTGCACGGCGGTGGGTGGTATGTCTATATCAAGATACTAGTTCAGGCTGCGAGGCCGACGGGAACATCCTATTTGTCGCAGATTGAAACGCACTTTTTGTTGTGGAAGGATTGTCCCTCACAACTCGTCGTCTAGGGGCATTCTCGATGGCTGGTTCCGTTTGCGGGGGAGGCGTGGGACAATGCCGACCAAAAGCGATTGCTTGTCCTGAAAAAAGGGGGTCTCGATGAAAAAGCTGAGGACGCTGGCCGATGTGTTGCGTCAAGCCGGTTTCGTGCGCATCACGGGCCTTTTTCTTGTCTTTTATCTTCTGTGTTCAATGGCTGTTTGGCTCTCTGAGCCAACAACTCTTACGTTTGGCGATGGCCTTTGGTTTAGCTTTGAGACCGTATCGACGATCGGCTTTGGCGACATTCCGGCCGAGACGCCGGTCGCCCGTGTCATCACGGTCGTCCTAAGCGTTATCAGCATTTTTTACATTGCCATGCTCACGGGCGTGGCGGTGAGCTACTGCAATATGCTCATCAAGATGCATCAAAAGGACACTATGGCGCGCTTTATGGATGATCTTGAGCATTTGGAAGAGCTCGATCGTGACGAGCTCGCCGATCTGTCGCGCCGCGTGCGCGAATATCGCCGGCGCCAGCGCTAAAACGGGCGCCGCGCGTCACCATGAGGGGGACTGAATTTGAATATCACCGTGTATCTGGGTGCCAGTATCGGCAATGACCCGGCGTTTCTGCCTGCGGTGCAGGAGCTGGGCAACTGGATTGGCGCCAACGGGCACGCGCTCGTGTACGGCGGATCCAAATCGGGCCTGATGGGTGCGCTCGCCGATAGCGTGCTTAATGCCGGCGGGCACGTGACGGGTGTGGAGCCGAGCTTTTTTATCGAGGCCGAGTTTCAACATGACGGTATCGACGACCTCATCGTGACGAGCGATATGGCGGAGCGTAAGGCAAAGATGATCGAGCTCGGCGATGCGTTCATTGCCTTTCCCGGTGGGACGGGCACGCTCGAGGAGATTGCCGAGGTTATGTCCGCGGTGTCGTTGGGGCACCTGAGTGCTCCGTGCATCCTGTATAACCTGGACGGTTACTACAACGACCTCAAGGCGCTGCTCGGACATATGATTGATAAGGGTTTATCAAGCCCACGGCGCCAGCAAGGCATTTACTTTGCCGAGGATCTGTACGAAATCGCATCAATTATCAACGGATAAGCCTTGAGCCTGTCCCGCTGCGGCCCCCGGTGGCTCCGTTTGCAGCGCAGACGGTTGGCTCGTCTGGGCCACACTCGCTCTACAATAAAACGTATCTATGTCGACTTTGACCGCGGGAGGACCCGATGGATAAGCTCGCTAAACCCACAAACCGCGCGCTGTTTTTAGTTAGCGTTGCCGTGACCGGTGCGTTCGCAGGTGCCGCGGTCTGGCTGTTCTTTTTTGTGATGGAGCACGGCATCGACTATCTATGGACCGAGATTCCGCACGCACTGGGCGTCGCTTCGCCCGAGCTCGCCAGCGGCCCGTTTGGCTTTCTGCCGTACCCGTTTTTTGTTTGCCTGCTGGGCGGCCTGTTAATCGGTCTGTACGAAAAGATGACAGACACCAAGACCGATAACCTCAATCAGGTGATGGCTAAGGTCAAGCAAGATGGGCGCTACCCGTACGACAATCTGGGCAAGCTTTCGCTTGCGGCATTGCTGCCGCTGCTGTTTGGCGGAAGTATTGGACCGGAGGCCGGCCTGACCGGCGTTATCGCGGGCCTGTGCAGCTGGGTCGGCGACCGCATGCGTCGCTTTGGCGCCGAGTTTAGGGAGCTCACGCTGCTGGGTACCCAGGCTGCCCTGACGGCGCTCTTTACCGCGCCTGTCTTTGGCTTTGTGGCGCCGCTCGCCGGTAGCGCCGACGGCCAGGGCGAAGATGCCGACGATGAGTCCGCGTCCGACGAGATCACCATCAAGCTGCCCAAGGCGCAAAAGACCGTGGTCTATGGCATTGCGATTGCCGGCGGTCTGGGCACTTACCTGTTGCTTGGCCAGCTCGTGGGCGGCGGCATGGGCATGCCCAGGTTCGAGTCCGCCGAGGTGGGCAACCTGGAGCTTGCCTGGCTCATTCCGCTGGCGTTGCTCGGCACCGTTTGCGGCTGGCTGTACTTTGTCTCCGAGCACGCGAGCGAGGCGCTGTCCCATGCAATAGGGGAGCGTCCTGTCGTCAAGGCCATGATGGCCGGTCTGGCGCTCGCCATCTGTGGCACGCTCCTGCCCTACACCATGTTTGCCGGCGAGACCCAGGCCGATGTGCTCATGGAAACCTATCTGACCATTCCCGCCGGCGTGCTTATCGCGACCGGTCTTGTCAAGGCTATGCTGACCCCCGCCCTCATCAATATGGGCTGGCGTGGCGGTCACTTCTCCCCGGTTATCTTCTCGGGCGTAAGCCTGGGCTATGGCCTTGCCATCCTCACCGGCGCCGATCCGGTCTTTTGCGTCGCCGTCTGCACGGCATCGACGATGGGCGCCGTCATGCGCCAGCCTGTCATGGTTGTGGGCCTGCTGCTCATGTGCTTCCCGCTCAAGGGCATCGTCTGCATGATCATCGCCGCAGCCATCGCCGCCGGCATTCCGCTGCCCAAGCCGCTGCGCAAGTAGCATATTGCGCTTTGCGTTTGTTCAGAACTCGTTTTGAAGAAGCCGCGCGAGGCCATTTGTTTACGGCCTCGCGCGGCTAATGTTTAGAGCTTCCTCAGCACAATGGCGATGGTGTTGAGGTATTCGAGTGCGCCGGCTTCAACGGCAGCGCGGTCGCCTGCTGCGTACTCGTTGTCGCAGGCGAGCCAGTCTTTCCATGCTTCATCCGTGCAGAGCATAGGCTGCATCGAGACAATCTCGACGCCGGGGGTCGGCTCGATCATGGCGCGCCACCAGGCTATGTCGTGCATATAGTCGAGCTGCTCGGGTGTCCAGGATTTGAGCAGGCAAACGGGCAGGTTGTCGTGGCAGTCGCGAACCATGCCGGGGATGCTTAAGTAGAGCATCCCGCCTTGCTTTACGTAGGGGAGTAGGCGCTCACCCAGATAGTGTGGGTCACGGCCGTAGTAGTTGTACGAGTCGATACTTACGACCGCATCAAAATAGTCGTGCTCAAACGGCAGCCCCTGCGAGGCGTCTGCCTTAACAGGGTGAATCGTGTCGCGCGAGATACCGAGCGAATCGAAGAACGCACGGTTTTCGACGGGGTCGCTCCACAGATCGACAGCGTAGGTGTCAAACCCGTATTCGCGGGCGAGTAGGGCGCTGGTGATACCGGTGCCCGATCCAAGGTCGCAAATGCGGACGCCGCAGGGGATATGCACATCGCGAAGCAGCTCTTCGCAGAGCTTGAGGGGATTGGGGCCCATAATCTTAGAGCGTACGAGTGTCGCGCCGAAGCTAGTTGCTTTTGGGAAGGATTGAGATTCCTGGGTTTGCATTGTTCTTTCCTATCAGGTGCAAAAATGGCAGATGACGGAGGCGGAACGGCGCAACAAACCACGGCCGTTGGACGGCCGTTTTCGTGGTTCTATGCGATTGACCGTTCCCTAAAGAACAATGACCAAAAAGACATCCCCTTGGATGACCGAGACTGAGCCGAGGCCCGTGACGTTTATATTGTAAAACGTCACGGGCGTGCCGGGATATGCCGTTTGTCACGGATTTGCGAGCGTCTAGATCTCGCTTGGCATCGGCGCTATTTCCAAATCGCGAGCGCGGCGGTGCCCAGGACGATGAAGGCGAGACCGATGGCGCTGCGCCGTGAGAGTTTTTCGTTGAATGCCAGGCGCGCAAATAGTACCGATACGACAATCGATAGTTTGTCGATCTGCACCACGACGCTCACCTGGCCTGTGGCGATGGCGTAGTAGCACAGCAGCCACGATGCGCCAGTCGCAATGCCCGATGCCGCGAGAAATACGAGTTCGTAGCGGTCTACGTGCACGGCTTGTCCCATCTTGCCTTTAGCTGCCACGATTGCCCATGCCATAACCAGTACCACACAGGTACGGATTGCCGTGGCCAGGTTGGACTCGACACCTTCGATGCCAACCTTGGCAAGGATGGACGTGAGCGCCGCGAACACGGCGGCGCCGAGGGCGTAAGCGAGCCAGGTCCGGTCTTGCTGCCGCTCGGGTCCGGCAAACTGCTTCTTCTCGATCATTAAAAACGTACCGAGGGTGATGACAGCGGTTCCCACGAGCTTAACCGCAAGGTTGCTCGTCTCGCCAAAAAGCACGATGGCGATCAGTGCAGCGAGTACGGTGCTCATCTTGTCGACCGGTACGACCTTATTGACGTCTCCGATGCCCAACGCCTTAAAGTAACAGATCCACGAAGCACCGGTAGCGAGTCCCGAGAGGACGAGAAAGTGCCAAGATCTGGGTTCGATGCTGCCGATGGCTCCAATGGATCCAGAAATGCCCGCCATTGCCCAGGCGAAAACGAGCACCACGCAGGTGCGAATGGCCGTCGCGACATCGGAGTCGGTCTGCTTGATGCCGCATTTGGCCAGGACTGATGTGACGCCGGCAAAGAAAGCCGACACAAATGCTGCTGCGACCCACGACACGGGTGAAATGCCTCCCCAAAGAACGACCGCGCCAGATTTACGGCGCTCGTCCGATGATACCGTCCCGCCATGAAGCTTTGATATCGCTGTGGTGAGACAGGGGCCATAGTTCGAGAGGGCATTTGGTTAAGGCTCGAATCGAAGGTGAATGGTTTTCCGCGAAGTGAACGAGTAAATCTGGACCCCTGGAACATGCACACTTTTTTCGAACAAAACTGCAGGATTCTTAGACAAAAACCGCAGGAATTGAGTCCTTAAAAATGTCGATGCTACAGGGCACTGTTTTTACTCGTTCACTTCTCGGAAAAGTATTCACCTTCGATATGCTGACGGTGTCTTTTTGGTTGCCAAGAACTAGACGGCCTGCTGTGAAGGGCGGTGGTGACGCTATGCCGCCTCGTTTCATTGAAAAAATAAGCGGGGTACCACCTAAGCTTTTTTAGCCGTCGATTACAGATCGCGTACTCGATAAACCTTGGTGCTGACAGCGCAGCTGATTACACATAGTGCGAGCGCCAGTACTGCAGTTCCTGCGCACAGACAGCCAAGGACGGTGGGATCGGGATTCGCCCCGGCAATCGACATAAGCCAGTTGCTGATGGGGTTGGAGGAGCTCAACGTGGCCATGGCAAGGCATCCAAGCAGGGCAAACAGGCCAACGGATAGGCGCAGCGCCTCCATGTGTCCAAATCGAAAGAACAGCGGCTGCGCCAAAAACACCATCATGAGGGAGATGAGCATCGATGCTGCCGAGGCGATTGCGATTTCAAAGACCGTCTGTCCCGTCGAAGGGATGCCCGCGCTGTTGAAGAGCGGGATGGCGACGATACTCAAAAGCGTGGCGGCGCACGTCATGACGGCCGAGAAGACAACGATGCTCAGGTAGCGTGCGCAGATGATGTCTTTGCGCGTGAGGGGCAGCGTTGCCCGATAACGCTCCCATCCGTTTTGATTGTCGAAGCCTGCCAGCGAGCTCATGACCATGATAGGCGACATGGCGCTGAGCGCGCAGGCGCCGGCACTCATGCCGGAGTCGCCACCTGACGTGTTGGCGAGGGTCAGCACAACGAATATGAACAGGCCGACGCCCGCTATGCTTGGGACAAGCGTGCGAACGATGGCGAGCTCGGACATAAAGGCGCGTTTCATTTCGAAGCCCCTTTCAGCGTGAGGCGTAGATAATCGTCAATGGTTGCCCGATCGCAGGGAATCTCGGGGAAGGCCTCGAGCGTTTCGCGACGGTTGGGCACGAGCACGTCCACGCTGTAAGCGTGGTGGGCGGCACGGGCGCCTTCGACGCAAGCCATAAGCTCGGCGGCCTGCGCTTGGGTACAGTGGGCGATGCCGGCGCGGTCGGTAATGTCCTCGCGCGGCAGGTCAAACACAATCGAGCCGTTATCGATGCAAATGATGCGGTCGGCAGCGCGATCGAGGTCGGACGTAATGTGACTCGAGAGCAGCACGCTGCGCTGGCCGTCAGAAACAAAGACGAGCAGCTCATCGAGCAGCTCCTCGCGTGCCATGGGATCAAGACCCGCGGTGGCTTCGTCCAAAACGAGCAGCTTGGCCTTGTGACTGAGCGCACAGGCAAGCTGCAGCTTCATGCCCATGCCGCGGGAGAGGTCCTTGACCTTTGCCTTGGGATCAAGGCCAAATCGGTCGATGAGGCTGGCGAAGGTGTCGTGGCTCCAGGTGGGGTACGCCGGGCTTACGAGTGCCTCAACTTCGGTCACCTTGAGTGTGGAAGGGAAAGGACACGTGTCCAGCACGAGGCCGATACGGGTGCGCAAGCAGCGCTGCACTTCACCGGGTACGTCGGCGCCACAGCACTGCCCAAACAGGTGCACCTCGCCGGCATCGAGCTTTATAAGCCCGAGCGCGGCGCGAATGGTCGTTGTCTTGCCGGCGCCGTTTGCGCCCACAAAGCCAACAATCTGGCCGGGCTCCACGGCGAGCGTGACATCGCGTAGTGAAAAGCGGTCGCTTACAGCGCGTGAGATGCCTTTGAGTTCAAGCAAGTTTTGCATGGTATAGCCTTTCTTGCAGATGGCTACTGCATGGTTTCGGGGGCTACCAGGTCGAGCATTTCGTGCAGTTTGTCGCGCGTGACGCCCAAGGCTTCGGCTTGGCTCGCCGCTTTCGCAAGCAGGTCTTCGATATGGCATAGCTGGTTTTCGCGCAAGAGCTCCTGGTTGCCCTCGGCGACAAAACAGCCCTTGCCCTGCACGGTGCAGATAAACCCGAGTTGCTCTAGGTCGGCGTAGGCGCGCTTGGTGGTGATGACGCTCACACCCAGGTCGCTCGCGAGTGCACGGATGCTGGGGAGTTTGGCTCCCGCAGCGAGCGTGCCCGATAAGATCTGAGCTTTGACTTGCGAGGTTATCTGCTCGTAGATGGGCTTGTCGCTCGAATTGGATAGGATGATGTCCACAGTGGCTCCTTAGCTGTTGGGCTACACGTGTATATAACCGGTAAGCACAGTATATATACACTATGCACAGTTATGCAAGAGGTAAATAGGGATTGTCCGCTCGTTCATTCATCTCAATCTGTAACATCTGGAACCGATTTGGACGGCTACCTGTTACAGATTGAGATTTTGCTGGTGGGCCCCACCTGGTTGTCTCAATCTGTAACAACTGGAGAAGTTTTTGGCTGCTAGATGTTACAGATCGAGATCTTTCTGGGACGCCCACCTGTTTGTCTAAATCTGTAACAGGTAGAGGTTCAAAAACCGTCTAGATGTTACTGATCGAGACAAACTGCTGCGGAGTGCCGTCATCGACTGCTACACAGGCCCCAACTGATGAATTTGTCCTGATAGGCTCCCTAGAGCGGAATTTCGCGGCTACAATAGTGCGGTTACAACGACGTAATGCACTCAATGCAAGAAAGGATCCGCATGGCAAGCCTGTCGGATGAAATCTCGTCGCGCCGCACATTCGCGATCATCAGCCACCCGGATGCCGGTAAGACCACGCTTACCGAGAAGCTGCTGCTCTATACCGGCAGCATCCAGACCGCCGGCTCGGTCAAGGGCAAGAGCTCGGCCAAGCATGCCGTCTCGGACTGGATGGACATCGAGAAGGAGCGCGGCATTTCCGTCACCTCCTCGGTGCTGCAGTTCACTTACAACGGCGCCTGCGTCAACATCCTCGATACCCCCGGTCACCAGGACTTTTCGGAGGATACCTACCGTACCCTTATGGCCGCTGACGCCGCAGTCATGGTCATCGACGGCGCCAAGGGCGTCGAGGCCCAGACCAAGAAGCTCTTTAAGGTCTGTACGCTGCGCCACATTCCCATCTTCACCTTTGTGAACAAGCTCGACCACGAGGCTCGCGATCCGTTTGAGCTCATGGAAGAGATAGAAAATGTCCTGGGCATCAATACGTATCCCATGAACTGGCCGATTGGCAGCGGCCGCAATTTCCGCGGCGTGTTCGATCGTCAGACCCGTCGCGTCATTGCCTTTGAGGGCGACGGTCACGCCAACGCCACCAAGAAGGTCGCCGAGGTCGAGGCCGAGCTGGGCGATTCTTCCATGGATGAGCTCATCGGCGAGGAGAACCATAAGAACCTGATGGATGACATCGAGCTGCTCGATGGCGCCGGCGACGAGCTCGACTTGGATGCCGTGGCCTGCGGCAAGCTGAGCCCGGCGTTCTTTGGCTCGGCGCTTACCAACTTTGGCGTGGAACCCTTCCTTAAGGAGTTCCTGCGTCTGGCCCCGACGCCGCGTGCCTATACCGATACGCTTACCAGTGAACCGGTCGATCCCTGCCGCGACGACTTTAGCGGCTTTGTGTTTAAGATCCAGGCCAACATGGACAAGAACCACCGCGACCGCATCGCCTTTGTGCGCATTTGCTCGGGTAAGTTCGAGCGCGGCATGGATGCCTTCCACGTGCAGGGCAACCGCAAGCTTAAGCTTGCCACGGGCACGTCGATGATGGCCGACGACCGCGCCATCGTGGACGAGGCGTACGCGGGCGATATCGTGGGCCTGTTCGACCCGGGTATCTTTAGCGTCGGCGACACCGTGTGCTCCGGCAAGCGCCATGTGCAGTATCCGCAGATCCCGACGTTTGCCCCCGAGATGTTCGCTCGCATTACGCAGGTCGACACGCTCAAGCGCAAGCAGTTCGTCAAGGGCATGGAGGAGCTTGCCCAGGAGGGCGCCATCCAGATCTTCCGCGAGCTTGGTGCCGGCATGGAGAGCGTCATTGTGGGCGTGGTCGGCGTGCTACAGTTTGAGGTACTCGAGCGCCGCCTCAAGGCCGAGTACCGTGTTGAGGTTCGTCGCCAGCCGCTGCCCTATACGGACATTCGCTGGATCCAGAACGACCCCGACACCATCGATATCCCGGGCCTTTCGCTCACGCGTGACACACTGCGCGTCGAGGACATGCGCGGTGGCAAGCTGTTGCTGTTTACGAGCCCGTGGAACGTGGATTGGGCAACCGACCACAATCCCGACCTTATCCTGTCGGAGTTTGGCAACGTAGTCTTTTAACGCATCGGCGCGGCGGCCCTGCGGGGCTGCCGCGCTGCCTGCTTGCCTGATGCCGCGTAAGCGGCTATCATGCCCACCGTCGTCTCAAGACCGGGGCGTCCGAGCAGTTCGGGTCCGATATCCTGCTCGTTAAACCTAAAACCAAAGGAGTACATAATGATCAAGAAGGTCATGGAGGACTACAAGGTCCTGTTGCGGAGCATTCCCGCGGCAACGGTTTCGCTGTTTTTCGTGAGCGTTATCATGATGAACCTGCTGGCCAACAAAGAGCTCATCAGCCTGCCGTATCTGGCACTCGATTGCGGCTTTGTGGTGAGCTGGGTCTCGTTTTTGTGCCAGGACATGATCTGCAAGCGCTTTGGCGCCAAGGCATCCATCAAAATCTCTATCCTCGCACTGGCGGTCAACCTTGCCGTGAGCCTGTGCTTTTGGGCGTGCTCGCTCACACCCGGTATGTGGGGCGCCTACTACGACACGGGCATGATCGAGGTCAACACCGCCCTTAACGCCACCATCGGCGGCACCTGGTACGTGGTGCTGGGCTCTTCGCTGGCAATGTTCGTTTCTGCCGTGGTTAACTCCACGCTCAACCAGTCGCTCGGCCGTATGCTCAAAAAGAATAACTTTGCGAGCTTCGCCTTCCGCTCCTATGTGTCCACGGGTGTTGGCCAGTTTATCGACAACCTGGTCTTTGCCATTGTGGTGAGCCACACGTTCTTTGGTTGGACCTGGGTGCAGGTCCTTATGTGCTCGCTGACCGGCGCTGTTGCCGAGCTGCTGTGCGAGGTCTTCCTGAGCCCCGTGGGCTACAAGGTCGTGCGCGGCTGGGAGCGTGAGAATGTGGGCGCCGAGTACCTTGAGCGCCACGCAACCGCCTAAGGAGCAAGTATGCGGGTTTTGATTACGGGCGCTTCGGGCGGTATCGGAGCCGCGTGCGTGCAGCGCTTTTTGGACGAGGGCCACGAGGTCGTGGGCTTTGATCTGCTGCCGGCGGTGATCGAACATGAGCGCTACCGCCATCTGGTCGTTGATGTACGCGAGCCTGACTCGTTTCCAGGCGATCTTGAACCCCAGGTAATCGTGAACGTTGCGGGTACGCAGGATTCGGCTGACGACATCGCCGCCAACCTGTGTGGCACCATCAACGTGACCGAGTGCTACGCCTTTGTGGGGGAGGGGCTTGCTGCCAAGCCGGCGCCCGCTATCAAATCCGTGGTCAATGTGGGGTCGGCGAGCGGGCATACGGGATCGGAGTTTCCCGCCTATGCTGCCAGCAAGGGCGGCGTTATCGCCTACACCAAGAACCTTGCAAACCGCCTGGCACCGCAGGCCATCGCCAACAGTGTGGACCCGGGTGGCGTTATCACGCCGCTCAACCGTTGCGTGATGGAAGACGAACACCTGTGGAACCAGATTATGGAGCTTACACCGCTTAAACGCTGGGCAACCGCCCAAGAGATCGCCGAATGGATCTACTTTGTGGGCGTGACCAACCGGTTTATGACCGGGCAGAGCCTGCTCATTGATGGCGGCGAGGCCGGCCGCACACAATTTATTTGGCCCGAATAGGAAACGCGCCCGATGGAAAGCCGTCGGGCGCGTTTTTGATGTATCGATTTTTAGCCGAGACAAGTCCAGTTGACGGGGGTCGAGCCGTGCTGTTCGAGTAGCCGATTGGCTGCCGAGAAGGGTCGCGACCCCATAAAAGCGGGGAGTTCTGCCGTGGCACGGTTGGCCGAAAGCGGCGAGGGGTGAGTGGAGGCAAGGCAGAACTTGCCGGTTGTTTTGCCCGCGTCGATTGCGGCGAGCTTGCCCTCAACCATCTGCTGGGCAAAGCGGCCCCATGCCAAAAAGACTACCGGTTGGGGTAGCTGGCAGCAGCGTTCGATAACGTAGTCGGTGAGCGTACTCCAGCCCAGCTTGGCGTGTGAGTTCGCGGCATGCTCGCGCACGGTAAGCGTAGTGTTGAGGAGCAGGACGCCCTGTTGTGCCCATGGCGTCAGATCTCCCGTGGCGGGAATGGGACAACTCAGATCGGCTTTGAGTTCCTTATAGATATTGCGCAGGCTTGGCGGCAACTTGGTTTGCGTCGCGGGGACCGAGAACGATAACCCCATGGCCTGGTTGGGCCCGTGATAAGGATCTTGGCCCAAGATGACAACTTTGACCTGGTCGGCCGGCGTGTAGGCGAGGGCATTGAGGATGTCGTCTTGTGCCGGGTAGATGGTCTGCTCGGCACGCAAAAGGGCGATGCGCTCGAGCAGCTGGTTCGTAGTGTCACGTACCGGCTGCGGCGCATCGCCCAACCAAGTTGCTATGTTGCGGTTGCGAGTTGCGGTGTCCATGGAGCTCCTTTATGGCAAATGCTATGTTGGCATCTATTGTAAAGGCGCACCGGTTGCCTTTATGCCGCGGCTGTATGAGGGGCGAGTCCACCGCCGTCTACACCATTATGGCGATGGTGGAGGAGGGTCTAGGCGTGAGTATGCTCTACCGTCGTACTGTGGAGGGCATGCGGGCCGATATTCGCGTACGTCCCATCGTGCACGCCCCCTCACGCGACGTAGTGGCGGCCTGGCGCAGCTGGGACACCATGCCTATCGCCACGAGGCGCTTTATCGACCATATGAGCTCGCATATTGTCAATTAATGACTGGCGTGGCGTTGAGTGCGGTGTTTAGCAGGCTGTCGCTTTGGCTTGGGTGGCGCGATGGGTGCGTGCCGGGTGGCAGAGTAGTACCGCCACGACCATAAAGAACGCCGTGGTGCCCAGGCTGATGGGGTAGACCATCATGATGTTCGCAAAGGTGCGGAAGTGCGGGAACACGCAGAATACCCAATAGAAGCGGATGCCGCAGACGCAGATCATGGTGATAAGGGCGGGCATGAGCGAGATGCCAAAGCCGCGCAGGTAGCCGGACATGTTCTCGTAGAGCATGATAAAGGCGTACGCAGGGAAGATAGAGCACACGCGGATATAGCCGATTGAGACGATGTTGGGATCGCTGTTGAACAACGACAGGATCTCGCGCCCCAGGCCGACAATAACAATAATCGTGGTGAGCGCGACGACACCGCCTTCGACCAGGCAGACCTTAAGGGTCTTGGTGCAGCGGTCGATCTGACGGGCACCGTGGTTTTGTCCCACAAAGGTGGTGCAAGCCTGGCTAAAGCTGTTGAGCAGGTTGTAGCACACGCACTCCAGGCTCATGGCGGCGCTCGAGGCCGCCATGACCTCGGTGCCCAGGCTGTTGATGGCGGACTGGATGATGATGTTGGCGACGGCAAAGACGGCGCTTTGGATGCCGGCGGGCAGGCCGATCTTGACGATGCGCTTGAGGGCGACGGGGTCGATAGCAAGGTCGCGCGGGGTGACGCGGACGACGGAGTCGGTCTTGAGCAGGCGGATAAAGAGTGTAGCGGCGCTGACGGTGTAGGCGATGGCGGTGGCGATGGCGACACCCGCGACGCCCCAGTGGAGTACGGGGACAAAGATGAGGTCCAGGCCAATGTTGAGGACGGTGGACACGGCAAGCGCTTGCAGCGGCATGCGGGTGATGCCGACGGAGCGGAAGATCGCGGCCTCAAAGTTGTAGAGCAAGATTGAGGGCATGCTGAGCAAAAAGACGCGTAGATAGAGCGAAGCGAGCGGCATGGTCTCGGCGGGAACGTTGAGCGCGGCGAGCATGGGCTCGGCAAAGATCTCGCCCAGAGCGATGACGGCAAAGCCTACAAGCGCCATTAAAATCGAGGTATGGACGGCGCGTTTGACCATGTTCTGATCGTTGCGGCCGATAGCGTTGGCGATGACCACATTGGAGCCAAGCGACATGCCAATAAACAGGTTGAGCATAAGGCTGGTAAGCGGAACATTGGAGCCGACTGCCGCCATGGCGAGGGTTCCCTGGTCGCCCGAGAAGTTACCGATAATGACCGTGGCGATGAGGTTTGACAGCTGCTCCAAGATGCTCGTGGCGGCCACGGGCAAGGCGAACAGGGGGATATTGCGCCACAGCGAGCCGGTGGTCATGTCGATGTGCTTAGATGCGGTATCAGCCATACGCTCTCAATTTCTAACGTGCTATTTCGTGCTTATTTGCGCAGACGATGATACTCCTAATCACCTAGTCATTGGGGGCGTTCTTAAACGACTAGTCATTCAAGAACGTCCCCAATGACTAGGTGGGGAAGGCGTGCGACAATGGTGTGCGTTGTGTTGTTCGCGCTAAGGAGTTGCCATGTTGTTGTGTCCCGTTTGCCATGAGCCGTTGGTGGACGACGAGCGCGGTGCTGCATGCGCGGGCGGACACCGGTTTGACCGTGCGCGCGAGGGTTATCTATATCTGCTACGTTCGTCCAAGAGCGGCGACTCCATGGGCGATCCCAAGTCGCAGGCACGCAGCCGTCGTGACTTTTTGAACCGTGGCTACTATGCGCCGCTGCGCGATGCAATGGTCGAGCTGGTGCGCAAACGGGTTTCTGGGCGTGCTGCGTCTACAGGCGGCCCCATGACGCTGCTCGATATTTGCTGCGGCGAGGGTTACTACACCAGCGCCATGGGCGCGGTGCCGGGCGTGGACGCTTATGGCTTTGACCTAGGCAAAGAAATGGTACGCCTGGCCGCCAAGCGCGGCGATGCGACCTATTTTGTGGCCAACATGAAAGACATCCCAGTGGCCGATGGCGCCTTCGATATGGTGACCGAGCTCTTTGCTCCCTTTAACGAGCGCGAGTTTGCCCGCGTGTTGGCGCCGGAGGGTTCGCTCTACACCGTGGTGCCGGGTGCCCGTCATCTCTTTGGGCTCAAGGAGGTGCTCTACGACACGCCGTACCTCAACGACGAAAAGCTTCCGAAGACGATGGAGCTTAAACTGGTCGGCACACAGCGGGTGTCCGCGAATATTACGCTCCAGACCCAGGCCGACATCGAGGCGGTGTTCCAGATGACGCCGTACTACTACCGCACACGCCCTACCGACAAAGAGCGCCTGGCAAACCTGGACACCCTTAAAACCGACATCGACTTCATCATTGCCGAGTACCGCCACAGCTAACCAACCTGCCAAAAAGGGACAGGTTTATTTTGGCAGGTTTTATCTGGGCAAATGTAAAGGGCCGACCGCGTTACTGCGCGATCGGCCCATGTTAGTTGCTTGGCTGCAGGGGTTATGAGAAGCGAGTGCCTACAGGCGGTCCTTGTTCTCGGCCTTAACGGCGTGCGCCTGCTGAACAAAGAACAGGTCGTAGACCACGATGACAAAGGCACCGATATTGACGGCGCTGCCGCCGAGTGCGGGAAGCGTGAGCACGGCCTGCGCAATCGTGGCGATTGCGGCAACGATGCCGAGCTTAAACGCGCTATCCACCTGCGAGGGCTTGTTGGCGCCCTTGATGCCCGCAACACCTGCGGAAAGATCGACAATGCCCTTGACGACAAGCACGACCGCGGCGAGCATGGCGTTCGACCCGTACGTGGAATCGAGGCTGCCCCTGGCGATACCGATACCGGCGATGACGAGGCTGGCGATGCCCAAAACAAAGTAGATGAGGGCAAGGATTTTGAGAGTCTTGCGAGCGGAGCTCATGGCTGGTCCTTTCGATACGAGTACGCCGATCTGGCGTAGCCCATGTGCTGCACATATGGTGAAGCACATTGTAGTTCAACGCAGCGATGCGTGCGCCTGAAAGCGCTTTGAGCCCGCGCAGCCCAATTCGACCTTTCAAAAAGGAAAGCTGGACGTAAGCCAAATCGATGGCAGCTCATGTGCGGCGCTGCGATGATGAGACCGTAACAAGGAGCTGTTCTTAAGGAGGAGCCATGATGTACGGAGCGGGGCGAGTGCATGAGCCGCGGTCGTTGGGAAGGCGCATGGGCGATTCTGTGATCGCTGCCGTGTGCACGGGATTGATGGCGGTGCTTTGCATTGGGATGCTGTGGGCCATGTCGCATGTGGGACAATAGCGGACGGTTGGGTGCTGGCATAAACGGCGCTCACGTATTCATTTTGCTTGTTAAGGAGTACCCATGGGCGTCGTCGATCCCTTTTCTGTTGCTCGGGCCGCGGGGCTTGAGCTGATCGGGAAGTCCGCGGGCCTCACGCTCACCGACGGCACGATGGAGTTGCGTGCCGATTTTGTCCGCATGCTGCCACGGCTCAAACAGGGTCGTCTGCAGCAAGAGCTGTTGGTAAAGGCTGCGCGCGCAAAAGGCGTCGAGTGCCCATGGGCGATTGATGCCACGGCAGGCTTTGGCGAGGATTCGCTGCTGCTGGCGGCTGCGGGCTTTACCGTCGATCTGTATGAGCAGGATTGCGTGATCGCGGCGCTCCTCAAGGATGCCTTGGATCGCGCGGCAGATGATCCGGCGCTTGCGACTGCCGTGGCCCACATGCGCTTGCATGCGGGCGAGGACAGCATTGCCGGCCTTCACCATATAACTGAGTTGATCGGGCAGGGCGAGCTCACCGCTCCCGATGTGGTGTATCTGGACCCCATGTTTCCCGAGCGCACAAAGAGCGCGGCGGTTAAAAAGAAGTTTCAACTCTTGCATCATCTGGAACAGCCGTGTGCCGATGAGGAGACGCTGGTCGAAGCTGCGCTTGCGGTGCGCCCGCGCAAGGTCGTTATCAAGCGGCCGGTGAAGGGGCCGCTGCTTGCCGGCGTTAAGCCGAGCTATCAACTTGCGGGCAAGGCCGTTCGTTACGATGTTTTGGTGCCGCCGCGCCCGTAGCTTGCGTGCGATGGTTGGCGCTCCGTCAGTGCCGTGCCGATGCGGGGCCTATTTCCAAGGGTGCGACGTCAGGTGCCAGCCGCCGCAGTATTCGCATTTGTAGCAGGCCAAACCACGCCGCCCGCGGTTTTCGCAGTCGGCCATAACGGCCTCGGCCTCGGCGCGTGTGTCGTAACGGTTTTTGCGCTCGCACGACTTGTAGCGCCAGGCTTCATCGCGCTCGGCGTTCAGGGCGTCGCGGCGCTCGTCCTCGCGCGCAAACAGGTCGCTCATAGCGCCGCCGGTGGCAGCGCCCAAAAACTCGCTTTTGGCCTTTGACCAGGCGGCTCGCTTTTTGCTTCCCATCTGCTTCTCACCCCTCTTCAAACGCTGGTATCATTGCTCAATCAAAGTGATACCAATAAACGTGAGGTCGCCGCGTGATGATCAGAAAAACCCTCGATACCGACATTCCCGCCGTCATGGCTATCTATGACGCGGCCCGTGCCTTTATGCGCGCGCATGGCAACGCCACGCAGTGGCCCGAGGGCACGCCTTCTGCCGAGCAGCTGGCTGCCGATATCGCCGCCGGTGGTAGCTATGTGTTCGAAGTCGACGGCCGCGTGGTGGCGACGTTTGCCTTTTTACCGGGCCCGGACGAGTGCTATGACGTAATTGAGGATGGGCAATGGCGTAGCGACACTCCGTACGCCGTGCTGCACCGTGTGGCGTCCGACGGCACCGTGCACGGTATCGCGGCTGCGATGTTCGCCTTTGCCAAAGAGCGTGCCGACCATCTGCGTATCGATACGCATCGGGACAACCTGCCCATGCAGGGCGCGAGTATTAAAGCGGGGTTTGAGCGTGCCGGCGTCGTGTATGTGTCGGACGGCACGCCGCGTGTTGCATTTGACTGGCTGCGCGAGGCATAAGAGCGGGGGCGCGTATCTACGCTCCGTGTAAGCGAAAATGGCCCCGGGTGGGGCCATTTTGATCTCTGCGCTGTTTTGCAAGGTGGTAGATGTCGCTCGCTGTCGGCTCTAAGGCACCTACGCTCGGGGCAGCTCGCTTCCGCAGTGGCAACACTTGGTCGCGCCTTCGTGCACCTCTTCCAGGCAATACGGACAGACGGGCGCCGGTGCGGCTTCCTCGGCGGTGGCACCGGCGAGCCTGTCGCCGATTTCCTGCGCCTTGTTGAATGCCTTGACGATGGCAAAGACGATTGCCGCCACAATCAAAAAATTGATGCACGAGCCGATAAAGGCGCCAAAGTCGATATTAGTGCCCGGCACCACCAGCCCCGAGATCTCGGTAGCGCTACCGCCGGCAATCACGGAGATAAGCGGGTTGATGATGTTATCGGTAAGTGAGGTCACGATGGCGGTGAATGCGCCGCCGATAATCACGCCGACGGCCATGTCCATCACGTTGCCGCGATTGATGAATTCCTTGAACTCGTTGAGCAATGTCTTCATGGTGACTCCTCGCTGTTGTGGGGTTCGCGTTGTTGCCGCCCCGGATGAGCCCGGGCAGGCAAAAAGGGGAGGTGCCGGCTTTCGCAAGGCGCGAACCTACGAAAATCGCCGCACGGCAACGCGGGGCGATGAGCTCGGTCGGGGGATAGGGCCCGCTTCGCCCGCCGGCCCGTAAATTGTATCATCCAGTGTGGAATGAGAGCGCCCGTTTCCGCGTGCGACGGGCTTGCAATAAGAGGAGAGCCATGTCGAAGCAAGCGGTCGTTGGAATCTTGGCGCATGTCGATGCTGGCAAGACCACGCTGGCCGAGGCCATGCTGTTCGATGCGGGTCGCATTCGTAAGCGCGGCCGCGTGGACGATGGCGATTCGCATCTGGACACTAACGCGATCGAGCGCGAGCGCGGCATTACGATTTTCTCGTCGCAGGCCGTGCTCGACCACGGTGATACCCGCGTCATGCTCGTGGATGCACCGGGGCATGTCGATTTTTCTGCCGAGGCGGAGCGCACGCTGCGCGCACTCGACTACGCGATTTTAGTTGTGGGCGCCAACGACGGCGTGCAGGGGCACACCGAAACCCTGTGGCGCCTGCTTGCACGCTATGACATTCCGACGTTCATCTATATCAACAAAATCGATTTGGAGAATCCCGGCCGCGATGTTTTGCTGGCACAACTTGGGCGGCGTCTTTCCGAAGGCTGCCTGGATGCCAACGAACTGCTGGAGGGCGGCGCCGTTCAGGAGGACGCTGCTGCGTTGGACGAGGCGGCGCTCGAGGAGTTTCTTGAGGCAGGTGAGCTTTCCGTCGCAACGCTGTCGCGCATGGTTGCCGAGCGCAAGCTCTTTCCCTGCTTTGCCGGCTCGGCGCTCAAGGACCAGGGCGTGAGCGAGCTGCTGGATGGTATATGCGTGCTGATGCGCGAACAGATATGGCTTCCGGAGTTTGCCGCGCGCGTCTATCGTGTCAGCCGCGGGGATCGCGGCGAGCGCTTGGCATGGGTTAAAGTGACCGGCGGCACACTGTGTGCAAAACAGATGATCAGCGGACGTTCCGGTGCCGAGGTATGGGAGCAGAAGGTAGATCAGGTGCGCATCTATAACGGCGAAAAGTATGAGCTTGCCCAAGAAGTTGCTGCTGGCGGTATTTGTGCCGTGACGGGTCTTGCGCACGTTCGCCCAGGGGACGCCTTGGGTGCGGAGCCCGTGTGTGATGCGCCCGTCATCGCTCCGGTCCTCACCTATACGGTGCTTCCGGGTGAACACGATGTCCATGCGGTGTTTAAAGCGCTGACTGAGTTGGCGGACGAAGATCCCATGCTCGGCGTAAGCTGGAATACTCATCTGGAGCAGATTCACCTGCAGCTGATGGGCGCCGTGCAACTCGAGGTCGTGCAGCGGGTGTTGGCCGATCGCTTTGGCCTTTCGATTTCGTTTGAGCCCGGCGGCATTCTCTATAAGGAGACTATTTCGCAGCCGGTCGAGGGCGTGGGCCACTTTGAGCCGCTGCGCCACTATGCCGAGGTGCATCTGCGCCTAGAGCCGTTGCCGGCGGGTTCGGGCGTGCAGTTTGGCACCGTGACTTCGACCGACGAGCTCGATCTTAACTGGCAGCGCCTGGCGCTCACAAACGCCATGGAGCGCGATCACCTGGGCGTGCTGACCGGCTCGCCCATCACCGATGTGCGCATTACGCTCACAGGTGGCCGTGCGCATGCCAAACACACCGAGGGCGGCGACTTTCGCCAGGCCACGTACCGCGCGATTCGCCAGGGGCTCATGCAGGCGCGTGAGGCCGGCGCGGCGGTGCTGTTGGAGCCGTGGTATCGCTTTGAGCTCGAGGTGCCGGGGGAGTGTGTGGGCAGGGCGTTGTCAGACGCCACGCGTATGGGTGCCGAGTACGAGCCGCCGACGATGGCGGGCGAACGGGCAAAGCTTGTGGGTCGCGTGCCGGCATCCGAGGTGCAGGATTATGCGCTGGAGGTGGCCGCTTACACGAGCGGTCGCGGGCATCTGTACCTGGAGTTTGCCGGCTATGCGGCATGCCATGATGCCGAGCGCGTCATCGAGACTGTCGCCTATGAGCCCGAGGCCGATCTACCCAACACGCCCGACTCGATCTTTTGCTCTCACGGCGCTGGCTACACGGTCAAGTGGTACGACGTCCCCGAGGCAGCCCACGTAAAGGTCGATCCCGCCACCTTCCGCCCCTGGCGAGCGGCGGACGTCGAGTTTTTCGGCCATAGGTGATAGAGGGTCAGTCTCTTTGTCGCATCCTGTTGGTATAACTCGGTATAAGTTGGTATAACTGTTACCAGGGTTTGCCAATCCGAGGAGGCCGACATGAATCCAAATCCCTTTAAGCCCACGGCTGGCAAGCGGCCTCCGATACTCATCGGCCGCGAGTCGGTCATCGAAGATTTCGAGGAAGGGCTCGATAACGGCGCCGGAGCGCCGGGCAGGCTCATGCTCATTACGGGAAACCGCGGCTGTGGCAAAACAGTTCTCTTGCGGGAGCTGCAGCGTTTAGCTAGCGAGCGCGGATGGGCGGTTGTCTCCGATTCCGCCTCGCTTGGCCTATGCGACCGCTTGGCCGACGCGCTTCGCTCGAATAAACCCGTTGTGACGTCAATGGAGTTTGGTCCGTCGTTTGGCCGAATGTCGGTCGAGGCGGCGCGGGCAAAAGGCGAGACGTTGCGCGGGCTAGTCAACGAACGCCTCAAGAAACTCGGGCCGGGAAAGGGCTTACTGTTTGCGATTGACGAGGCCCAATCGGCATCTATCGAGGAGCTGGCGGCGCTGGCCGTTCTCTATCAGCAGGTGCTCGGAGACCAGGATGCTACGGGCTTGCCCGATAGCGACCAGCGCGGTCTTGTGCTGGTTTTTGCCGGCTTGCCCAGCATGGTCGATGACTTGCTCGAAGAGCCGAGCGTAACGTTTTTGCGCCGCGCCCAGCAGCGTACGCTGGGGGCGATTTCTTTGCCCAAAGTGCGCGATTCATATATCCAGACGGTCAGAGGCACTGGTCTTTGCGTTGATGCGGAGACGGCGGACCTTGCGGCGCGCAAGAGCATGGGGCATCCCTATATGGTTCAGCTGGTGGGATATTACATGTGGAGGTCTGCTGTCCGGCGTGACTCGCGGGTCATTGAAGAGCGCGATGTTGAGGCTGGGCACACGGATGCCATCTCCGAGTTCTATGAAGCAGTCGACGCCCCTTTGTATTACGGGTTGCGCAGTCCGCAGCGCCTCTTTATCGAGGCCATGGCGGCTGATGGGGGCAAGCCGACGCGCATGGCTGACATCATTGAGCGCTGCGACCGCACCCAAAGCTGGGCGAGTAAATATCGCGCAAGCCTGATTCGCGAGCGCGTCATCGAGGCTGCCGGATACGGCCTCGTCCGGTTTACCGTGCCCATGCTGGGCGAGTACATCCGCGACCGCGTTTTATGGCATGAGTAGGGTGATAAAGGTGACGGAACAGAAGATGAGCCCGCAGGCTATAGAGGTACGTGGCGCGCGTGTGCACAACCTCAAGGACATCGATATCGATATTCCGCTGGGAAAGCTCGTGGGTATTGCTGGCGTATCGGGTTCGGGCAAGAGTTCGCTGGCACTGGGCGTTCTTTACGCCGAGGGCTCGCGTCGCTACCTGGAGGCGCTTAGCACCTATACCCGCCGTCGTCTGACGCAGGCCGAACATGCCCAGGTGGACGAGGTGCTGCACGTACCGGCGGCGCTCGCATTGCATCAGCGCCCCAGCGTGCCGGGTGTGCGCTCGACCTTTGGTACCATGACCGAGCTCAACAATAGCCTGCGTCTGCTCTTTAGCCGTTGCGCCCATCACGTGTGCCCGCATTGCGGGGCGCGCGTGGAGCCGAGTCTTAACGTGGCCGCGGGCCTGTCGCTCACGTGCCCCGAGTGCGGCCGTGAGTTCTACGCGCCGGGTGCCGAGGACCTTGCCTTTAACAGCAGCGGCGCGTGTCCCACCTGCGGCGGCACCGGTGTCATGCGCGAGGTGGACGAGGCGAGCCTGGTGCCCGACGAGTCCAAGACTATCAACGAAGGCGCGGTGCTTCCCTGGGGCACGCTCATGTGGGATCTGATGAAGCAAGTGGCAGGCGAGATGGGTGTGCGCACCGACGTGCCGTTTAACCAGCTCACGCCTCAAGAGCGTGACATTGTGTTCCACGGTCCGGCGGTTAAGAAGCACATTCTCTACGTTCCCAAAAACGGCGAGGGTGCTACGCCGCTCGACTTTACCTATTACAATGCCGTCTATACCGTCGAGAACGCGCTCGCCAAGGTCAAAGACGATAAGGGCTTAAAACGCGTGGCGCGCTTTTTGCGCGAGGGGCCATGTCGTGACTGTGGCGGCACGCGCCTCTCCGAGGCTGCGCGCCAGCCCCAGGTGCGCGGTATCAATCTGGCGCAGGCCGCGGCCATGACGCTTGGTGATGCGGTTGAGTGGGTGCACGGGGTGCCCGCATCCTTGCCGCCCGAGATTCGGCCCATGGCGATGGATATCTGCGATTCGTTTTTGAGCGCGGCCCGTCGCCTGGTCGATCTGGGTCTCGACTACCTTTCGCTCGATCGCGCCGGCGCCACGCTCTCCACGGGCGAGCGTCAGCGCGTGCAGCTCGCCCGCGTGGTGCGCAACCGATCGACGGGCGTGCTCTATGTGTTGGACGAGCCTTCGATTGGCTTGCATCCTGCCAATGTTGATGGTCTGGTAGGCGTGATGCGCGATCTGGTTGATGACGGCAACACCGTGGTTGTTGTCGACCACGATACACGTGTGCTGGCGGAAGCCGACTATCTGGTCGAGATGGGCCCCGTTGCCGGAGCAGGCGGCGGTAATGTGATTGCCGCTGGCACGGTGGACGAGGTCGAACAATCGCAGGGCAGCCGCATCGCCCCGTTTTTGCGCGCAGACCCCAAGCGTATGCGTCCGCAGGTGACTGACGAGGAAATGTTCGATCAGGGCCACATCCGCATGGCAACCGATGCCATCCATACCGTCAAGCCGCTCGAAGTCGATATACCGCGCGGTCGCCTTGTCGCGGTGACGGGCGTTTCGGGTTCGGGTAAGACGACGTTGGTGCTCGAGACACTCATCCCGGCGCTTAAGGCCCAGGCAGCTGGCGAGCGCCTGCCAAGTCATGTGCGCTGGGTCGACGCCGAGGGCATCGCACGCGCAAACCTGATTGACGCTACACCTATCGGCGCCAACGTGCGCTCGACGGTAGCGACCTATGCCGACATCCATGATGAGCTGCGTCGCGCTTTCGCCCGTACGCCCGAGGCCAAGGCAGCCGGCTACAAGGCGGGTGCCTTTAGCTACAACACTGGCGCCTTGCGCTGCCCTACATGCGATGGCACGGGCTCGATATCGCTCGACGTGCAATTTTTGCCCGACGTCGAAATCGTCTGCCCGGCATGCCGTGGTTCGCGCTACGCCGAGGCCGCCTCGCATATCCATCGCGAGGGCAAGGACGGGAGCAAGCTTACGTTGCCGCAGCTCATGGACATGAGCGTGGACGAGGCTCTCGACGCCACGGTGGGGCTCAAGAAGGTTCAGGCGCGCTTGCTGACCTTGCACGACCTGGGCTTGGGCTATCTTACACTCGGTGAGCCCACGCCGGCGCTTTCGGGCGGCGAGGCGCAGCGTTTAAAGCTTGCGAGCGAGATGGGCCGCGTGCAGGACGATGCCGTATTCGTATTCGACGAGCCCACGATCGGCCTGCATCCGCTCGATGTTCAGGTGCTGCTGAACGTGTTTGACGGCCTCGTCGCCAAGGGCGCCACGGTTATCGTGATCGAGCACGATCTCGACCTTATCCGCAATGCCGATTATGTGATCGACATGGGGCCGGGCGGTGGCGATGCGGGCGGGCAAGTCGTCTGCGCCGGCACGCCGGGGGACATCGTGGCCTGCTCCGCGAGCATCACCGGTCGCTACCTATAACCGAATGTGACAAAGGGACAGTCCCTTTGTCACATGCCGGCAAAGCCTGTCAGCATCACGCTTTTCTTTTCTAGCCAATTCTAGTTAAAAGCAGTTAATTACCGTTAAAAGCTAGCATGTTGTCGACGTAGCACTTGAACAGCTTGTGTCCGAGGGCCAAAATGACCTCAGCCCATTCGCGAAATTTGCACGCCCTATAGTGAGTGGGTTCTCGCTTGAGCCGATGCTGCCAAGAGGCGGCCGATAGGGGCAATTATGGACAATCGAATCTTTGGGTATGTGCGTGTCTCTTCCGCGGACCAGAACTTGGACCGCCAGTTAGACGCACTGGGAAGGTTTCCCGTTCAACAGGGTCAGATTTACGCTGACAAGGCAAGCGGTAAGAACTTTAGACGTCCCCAGTACCAGCGTCTTCTTCGCAGGTTGCGCGAGGGTGACGTTCTCGTGATCAAAAGTATCGACCGTTTAGGTTGCGATTATCGTGAAGTCCTCGATGAATGGCGACGCATCACGGTGGATAGGCGTGCTGCCATCGTGGTGCTTGATATGCCGTTACTCGATACGCGCGAGCAACCCGATGGCATCACGGGAACGTTCATGGCGGATCTGGTCCTTCAGATCTTGAGCTACGTGGCGCAGCTGGAGCGCGAGAACATCAAGCAGCGCCAGGCGGAGGGTATCGCGTCGGCGCGCCTGCGTGGCGTGAGATTTGGGAGGCCGGCGCTCGAACGCCCGGATGGCTATAACGATGTAATCAAATCACTCGAAGGGGATGAAGTTACGAGGCGAGAGGCCGCAACGCCCCTGAACGTCAGCGCATCGACGTTCGATCGTTGGAGACGGGCGGACACGAACTGATATGACCGTTCGCCGTCTGTCCGTCCTCTTTAACTAGACATTTTGAAGAGGGGAGTTTATTGCACAGAGCCACTCCTTCCCTCGATGTTTATCCAGTTCACGCCCTGGAACCAAATAGTGCCACCGCGTTGCCAATTCGTCTGCTTTTTGACGAGGGGTTATGAGCTGTAACGTCAATCGAAGGGAAATAGTCATGAAACGAAATATTACTAATAAGATGCCCGTGATGGGTTTGCTTGTTCTGCTCACCTGTTCTCTGGGGTTCATTTCGGCCTGTTCACAGAATGATGCAAACGCTGCAAAGTCGAAATATGTCGACGATAAGGCGATGAATGTTATCGCCGCCGGGTTCGAGAGAAGGTTCGACGTCATTGAATCTAATGCAAACGATGATGATCCTCATTCAACCGAGAACATCCAGGAAGCTATTGAGGCCGAAATCAAGAACGACAAGGAACTCAAGAACGCTAGGTTTAAGGATTCCAAGATGCAACAGGACGTAATCACGTATCTGAATCTGCTTGATGACCAGCTTAAGGTGACCGAGGACTACTCGCAATCGTCTGCGGATTATTACGAAGAGTGGAATAAAGTCTACGATAAGCGGTCTGCGCAACTCAAGAAGCTTGTTGATAATTACGGGCTGGAAGTAGGGGAAAAATATAAGGATGATTTCAACGACTTAATTAAGAATGGAAAGTCCGTAACAGAGAAGACCTGCTATGAGGATGCCATCAACAGTTTGATTCAGGGAGCAAATTTCGAAAAATCGGATGACGGTTACGGTCTGTATACGTATACGGCGGTAGTTGAGAACACCTCTGGTATGTCGTTCTCTAACGTCAGCCTGACACTTGCTCTCTATGATGCAGATGACATCAAAGCGGAGGAGACCTATGCGGACACTTCTTCGTGGGCGCCGGGTGAGAAAGTCAAGTTCGAGGCAATGTCCGATGTTGACGCTGCGCGCGTTGTCGCATCTGTTTCCAGCTACGATGTAAATAAATAAGTTCTGCACGGAAGGGGCGGGTTAATCGGCAATGAATGGTTGACCTGCCCGTTTTATGCCAAATATTGAACAACAAGTGCTGCGAACGAATGTGTATTATTTCGGATTGCAAACAACTGCCCTCGTCTAAAGACATGCTGAAAACGACAATTAAGGCATGAGGTATAACCCACGGCAGTTTCTTAAATAACAGGGATTTTGAAAGGAATAGGGGATGGATGAGATGGAGGAAGGCATGGGGGCGCTGAAAGCGAAACTCGGGAGAATCCTGACAAAGCCCAAGGTATTCTTTGCGGGCCTGGCGCTTGGCGGAGTGATTGTGGCTGTACTTTTCATTACCATCTTTAGTAACGGCAAAGCTGCGGGCGCGAAAGAAACGACCCCCAATACGCTTTCCCCGTCGGTCGTGTTTGAACGCATCGCTTCCCAGAACGAGATGGTTTCTGCATCGCAGAACTATGCGATTGTCGATAAGGTGACGGATACCAAGAGGTTCTTCGATTGGTTTGATATCCCGTTTACGGAAAACAGCTTTTGGTACCGATATGTGGGAACCATTAAGGCGGGTGTGAATCTCGAGACGGCAGAGATACATACAAACAAGAAAAAGCTGACCATTACGATGGATGAGCCTTATGTAATCTCGAACACGCCGAATATGAATAAGTCGGGTGCTCTCGAGGAACGCAACAACATCCTCAACCCCATTGAGGTCAAAGATGTCACGGCGTTTGAAGCGCAGTGCAAGGAGCGGAGTGAAAGCGAGGCCATCAAGGATGGCAAGCTGCTCGAAGAGGCTCGAGTGAACGCCGAAGCAAATATCCGTGCGATGTTCAACTCGGCATTTGGCGATGAATATACGGTTGATTTCGACTATCGGAAATAGGAGGTCACTATGGAGGATAAAGACGATCTAGCTGTTGTCGAAAGGGAGGAGCTGTCGCGACATAAGCAGAGTTTTGATATCCGTAAGGCCGCTGCCGGGTTGGTTGATGGCGCCGGAAGCGCGATGGCGGGCGCGGTTGCAACCGTACAGAAAGTTGCCGATGGTGTAATGTGTGCTGCAACTCCGATGGTCGATGACGCCTTGGCGGCTATTGCTGATGCGGCCGATGGTGCGGCAGGTGCTGCCGCGGATATCGGTGACGCCATCAACGATTGGGCATACCAGCAGCAGCTTAATAGATACAGGCCGGTAACCAAGGAGACCTATCAGAGTCCTTCATTTTATTTGCCGAATATGATTCGAATTGTTGACGGAAATGAGCGTCGGGGCATCGACGCCTGTAGGGATGCTATTGGTTGGCTGGATACCGTTAAGGGTACGCAGATTTTCAATCTGTACCGCGAGGCAATCGGGGATAGCGAATTGTCTTTCTACCCTAAACCATCTCTTTATTCCACATATTACATAGATGCTTTTGATCGGTCTCGCTTTGTTGATCTTGACTCTTATTTCGCAACCATGCAACAAGACAAGATGGCCGAGTTGAGACGGATTGCGTTCATGCTTGGCGCGAAGCGCTGCAAGTTGGAGGTGACGGAGTACGAGGAAACTCGGAGAGGCCACCAGGTTAAGGGAAATGCCAAAGCGGGAAAGAAGG
Source organism: Collinsella sp. LCP19S3_H3 (assembly GCF_052119145.1). Lineage (NCBI taxonomy): Bacteria > Bacillati > Actinomycetota > Coriobacteriia > Coriobacteriales > Coriobacteriaceae > Collinsella > Collinsella sp. LCP19S3_H3. The sequence continues at coordinate 96,000 of NZ_JBQKFW010000005.1, read as the reverse complement.
GCTCGGCTCGAATCAACGGCTCTTTGAGCGATTTAACGAGAAATGAGAAGAAAATCCTGTTTACACAGGAATTTGAGGGAGACATGGTTCCACAGCGCCCTGAACTCCATTGGTATGCCCATGACTCTGACATTCTCTTGTTAATCGAAACGAGATGCGGTGGAGAGGATAAAAACAAGGCGAAGAGCTATCGGGTTGAATTGAAAAGCGAGACGACCATGACCATGTCCGTATCGCTTGCTATGGCTATCGATGAGGCATGCAGCAAGCTGAACATAAGGGCGAATTCGAGCCTGACAAGCCAAGCTAAGCGAGAACTTCGGCAGTCATTTGTATTTGAAGTTGAATTCTGACGTGAATTGCTAGCAGCCAAATGCGGCAAAGGGACTGTCCCTTTGCCGCATTTGATGTCAAAACCATTTTGTCAAGGACTAGAGAGTTTGAAAGTCTACCATTTCTGCCCCGTCCCCTAATGGCAGGTTTTTACATGCCGGCAAAGCCTGTCTGGCGCAGGGCTTCGTAGAGGACGATGGCGGCGCTGTTGGAGAGGTTGAGTGCGCTGATGCGGTAGTCGTCCGGATTGACGAAGTTGCCGCAGATATCCTGCCGAAGGATGGCCTCATGGCCGTTCTCGGTATGTCCGAGCGATTCCTCGTGGGCTTCCCAGGCCTCGGCGTTGTCGAGTGAGTCACAATCGCGCAGCATGGGAATGCGCTCGCAGCGCTCGGGCGCTGCGACGAGCAGCCCTTCGGGAATCCCCGAGCTTTCGCTGCCAAAGACCAAATAGTCGTCGTCACGGTAAGTGCTTTGCGCATAGGTTCGGCGTGCCTTTTTGGTCAGCAGATGCAAGCGGTCGTCAGCGGGGGAGAGGTCATTGCGCGCAAGGAAATCCTCCCAGCTGGCATAGGTCGTCACGTCCAAGTTTTGCCAGTAGCCCAGGCCGGCGCGACGCACCGTTTTGTCGTCGAGCGAAAAGCCCAGTGGCTCCACCAGATGCAGGCGGGCGCCGGTAACCACGCAGGTACGGCCGATATTACCCGTATTGGCCGGAATCTCGGGCGCATACAGCACGATATTGAACATGAATCTCCTTGGCATAGAACGAAAAACCACCACGAAGGGGCAGTCGCCTTCGTGGTGGTTTGATGGTTACGTGGGCGGAAAACGCCCACTTGGATAACCTAAGCGCGGTGCCAGTCGGTCAGGCAGGCATCAAGGGCGGCGATGAGCGCATCCTTGTCCATGTGACGGCCGATGATGCACAGGCTCGTCATGCGGTCGCCCGTCTCGTCGTCCCAAATCTGCATGATCTCGGGGTTCTCGTCGATGATCTTCTGCTTCTCGCCCTCGGGCGCCGAGTCAACGAACAAGCCGTTCTCCATCAGGCGCATCTGGCGGCCGGCCTGCTCGAACATGTAGCACATGTCCGGATCGCCGGTCTGCCACAGCGGACCCTTGACGCGAATGACCTCGTCGGGCCACTCCTGCTCAACAAAATCGGTGAACTTCTGCAGGTCAAACGGCTTACGGCGCGAGTACACAAAGGTCTCGATGTCGTACTCGAGCACCTCGGGGTCGTCGTGCTCCTCGGGATGCTCCATGGCCTCGATCCAGGCGGCGGAGTTGTAGGCGCGCATAAAGTCGAAGCGATCGGTATCGAGCAGCTCCTCCATGGGGACCTCGCCGTTTTGAGCCTCAACAATCACGGCGTCCTTCTGCAGGCTGCGCACGATGGCCTTGAGCTCGGCGATCTGCTCAGGGCTCACGGTATCGGTCTTGTTGAGGATCAGCGTGGAGCAAAACTCGATCTGCTGGATGAGCAGGCTCTCGATGTCGTCCTCGTCGATATCCTCGGCCAGCAGGTCGCGACCGCCGTTGAACTCGTCGTACATGCGGGCGCAGTCGACCACGGCAACGATGTTGTCGAGCGCGAGCTTGGGCTCGCCGCCCACTTTAGCCTCGTCGCAGAAGCTCGAGATGGTGTAGGCGATGGGGATAGGCTCGCAAATACCGGAGGCCTCGATGATGATGTAGTCGAACTTGCCCGAATCGGCAATGCCCTGCAGCTGGTTGGCCAGGTCGTCCGAAAGCGTGCAGCAGATGCAGCCGTTGGTGAGCGGGATGAGGTCGTCGGTCTCGGAAAGGCCACCGTCGGCGATAAGGCTGGCGTCGACGTTGATCTCGCCGATATCGTTGACGATCACGGCGGCGCGGATGCCGCCGTCGTTGGCGAGGATATGGTTGAGCAGCGTGGTCTTGCCGGCACCGAGGTATCCGGTAAGCATGATAATCTTCACGGGCTTGTTGGGCATGTGCCCTCCTTTGTTAGATATGGCTTACAGCTGAATCTTATGCCAAACGCCTGCTCTTATACCCACGCGCCGGCAAATAACACAGGCTACTCCCAGGCTCCCCATACATCGGGGCAATAACCGACGGTGGCCTTTTTGCCGTTGCGCACGATGGGCTCGGCCAGTACCTGCTGATTCTCGAGCAGCTTATCAAAGCGCTGGCTGGGAGTGAGGTGCTGGATAAGTGCGAGTGTCTCCTCGTCCTTGGCTTTGGGGTTGAGCAGATTGTCGATGCCGCCGACCGCCTGCATCACGCTCGTGAGCTCGCCTTTGCTCATCTCCTTTTCCTTAAGGTCAATAAACTGCACCTTAATGCGGCGCTCCTTAAAATAGCGCTGGGCCTTCTTGGTATCGAAGGACTTTTTGGTGCCGAAGATTTGCACGTTCATAGCATGTTCCGCCGTTCTAACGAACGGCGGTCACCTCGACGCTGCAAAGCCATCTGATGGGCAATCTGCCTTTCAATCGTCGGGCGCGGGCAACAGCCCAGCGCCCTCCTCTTTCAAGGCACCTTGCCTCATCAGCTGGCTTTTCGCTGACATTGATAGAACATCGAGGTGACCACCGCTGGACTTATCGAATGAAGTTGGTGCGCTCGCGATCGGCTTCGGGCGCGCTGATGCCGGCGGCCTGTCCTGCTTCGATACATTGCAGGAGCCAGGCCATGTTCTTGCCGATGTTGCGCATGGTGGCAAGGCCCTCGGCATCCCCATCGGCGTCGCCGGGCACGCGACCAAAGACGTTGTTCCAGTACGTGGAGGCGACCACGGGCATCTGGTTGATGGTGAAGTACTTGTTGAGCACATCGAAGGTGGTCGACGTGCCACCGCGACGGGCGACAGCGACCGCGGCGCCGGGTTTGTGCGCAAAGGCGTGCCCGCCCGCATAGAAGGCGCGATCGAGGGCCGAAAGGATGCGTCCGCTGGGGTGCGCATAGTAGACGGGTGAGCCAAAGACAAAGCCGTCTGCCTGCTCAGCGGCAGCGATGAGCTCGTTCACCACGTCGTCGTCAAAGGTGCAGCGACCCCCAAGCTTGCCACACTGGCCGCAACCGATACAATCGCGAATGGGCTTGGCGCCCAGCTGAAATACCTCGGTATCAATGCCTTCGGCATTGAGCTGCTCGGCGACTTCGGCGAGCGCCCGGGCGGTGTTTCCGTTTGCCTTGGGACTGCCGTTGACCAAAAGAACCTTCATCACAAACTCCCTCTGCTGTCGGTGACTTCTGCTGAGAATTATCTCACGTTGCGTGCGATGACGTTGGCATGGTGCGGGCGATGTTTATCCCGCAACGTTCTTAAGGGCGTTCATGCCTAAGGCCATCTAGGGGCATTGCGGTACGGCATGGGGAATGCATTGGGAAACGTTCGATAAATGCTTATAAACACGTTTCTGACGGCATACGTTGACAGATATACTTGTTGAGTTCAAAAGCATGGGAACGGAGATGGTTGCATGGCACAGCCGGAGACATCACACACAGTGGGGCTTGCGCTCGAGGGAGGCGGCTACCGCGGTATGTATACGGCGGGCGTGCTCGACGTTTGGATGGAGCACGGTTTGACCTGCGATCATATGGTGGGTGTCTCGGCGGGCGCGGCGTTTGGCTACAACTTTAAATCGCGCCAGATCGGCCGCGCCATTCGCTACAACAAAGCCTATTGTGCCGACAAGCGCTATGCGAGCGTGACCAGCTGGCTGCGAACCGGCGATATGTTCAATGCCGATTTTGCCTATCACGAGGTGCCTATCGAGCGCGATCCCATCGACTTGGAGGCGTATCGCGCCTGCCCCATGCGATTTACGTGCGTGTGTACCGATATCGAGACGGGCAAGGCCGTCTATCACGATCTGCCGTATGGCGACGAGCGCGATATCGAGTGGATTCGGGCATCGTCGGCGATTCCCGTGGCGACCAAGCCCGTCTGGATTGATGGACATCGATATCTGGATGGCGGTGTGGCCGATTCTATTCCCAGCGCATGGCTGTTTGCGCAGGGGTATGACCGTAACATCGTGGTGCTGACGCAGCCGGCGGGCTTTGTGAAACAACCCAATAGCTTGATGCCTATGCTGCGCCGCGTGTTTCGCCGCTATCCAGAGTTTGTCGCGGCGCTTGAGCACCGGCACGAGGTTTATAACGCCACGCTCGATGACCTGACGCGTCGCGAGGCCGGCGACGAGGTTTTTGTGGTGCGTCCGAGCGAATCGGTGAAGGTGCCATCGCTGTGTCGTGAGCCAGAGGAGCTCGAACGTATCTACCAGGTCGGTCGGCGTGATGCGGAGGCCACGTTGCCCGCACTAGAGGTGTATCTGGCAGGGTAGAGCCACGGTCGCTGACTCGGCGGAAAATGCATCTCAGAATGAGCCTTCGAAATGGGGCATAGTTTCCCATGGAGACCGCTCGGGAAAGCGTGCCCCACTTTTCGGCCGTAGTTTGGGACACAGTTTCCCGTTGGGCGGATTTCGGAAAGCATGTCCCAGAATTTGCGCCCAGAACGGGACACAGTTTCCCAGACGGCGGATTCCGGAAAGTGCATCCCGGAATCTACGTCTAGACTGGGACACAGTTTCCCGCTGACTCTCTATATGGAAAACGCATCCCAGAATGGAGGTCCAAACTGGGATGCGCTTTGCGCTATTGAAGATATGAGGCTGCGAATCAGCTGCTCGGCCTATGCCTATGCCTGTTGCCAGGCATCGACAAGCTCCGTGGCTGCGACACGGGGGTCGTCAGCGCTGCAGACGGCGCTCACCACAAAGAAGCCCTCGACGCCGGTGGCCTTGAGCTGCGGCAGATCGTCTTTTTTGACGCCGCCGCCGACCACGATGGGAACGGGGCTTGCCGCATGGAGCGCGGCCAGGTCCTCAAAGCTCTTGGTGATGATGGAGCCATCTGCCGCGCGTCCACAGTCGCGCTTGGTCTCGGTCTCGTGGAGCGGGCCGATGCCCAGGTAGTCGACTAGGCTCATGTCGGCGGTCTTGACGTACTCGAGCATTTCCTCGCAACGGGCCGAAAGGCCCACGATGGCATCGGGGCCCAGAAGCTTGCGGCAGACCTCGACGGGAATATCGCTCTGGCCCACATGCACGCCGTCGACGGCGATACCCTGTTCGCGTGCGGCGAGTACGCAGTCCAGACGGTCGTCGATAAGCAGGGCGACCTTGCCGGTCTTGCCGGCGCGAGCGATAGCCTGCGCGGCATCGCCGGTCAGCGCGATGATCTCGCGGGCACTTGCCACCTTGGAGCGCACCTGGATGCAGGTAAAGCCGGCATCCAGCGCCTGCGCTACCACATCGCCCACGGGACGTCCCAGCGTGTTTTCGGGGCCGAGTACCAGATAGGCCGAGATATCAAGGTTGTCGCGGATGCTCATCGTGCTTCCTCCTGCTTTTTGATCTGCGCTTCCATGCGCTCGAGTTTGCCGGTCATGGTGTCGGTAAAACCGGGTCGAATATCGGCTTTGAGCACGACTTCGGTGCGGATGCCCTTGCTTGCCAACACAAAGGTTGCGTCGCGTACGACCTGCATGACCTCGTCCCAGTCGCCCTCGATCTCGGTGAACATCGAGGTGGTGCGGTTGGGAAGGCCGCTCTCGCGAATGACGCGCACGACCTCGGCGACCTCGGCGGACAGCTCGTCGCCTGTGCCGCACGGGGCGATGGCTACGGCGACGAGCGTGTTCATGTCGGCAGCGGTTGCGGGTTCGGACATGGCTTATGCCTCCTCGAGCTCGAGGTGGTTATTCGCAATATCCTGAGCGGTCGCGCGGTAGAGTTCGTCGATAAAGGCGACCTTAAAGCTTGCCGGGGCATCAGCGACAGCGGCAGCACGCGTGCCGGCAACGTTGTAGACAGCGGTACCGCAGATGGCTGCCGTAAACGGATCGGCGGCGCAAGCGTACACGGCCAGGACGCCGCCCTGCGAGCAGCCACAGCCGGTAATCTTGGACATGAGCGGGCTGCCGCCGTGGGACTTGGCCACGGTCGTGCCGTCGGTAATCAGGTCGACTTCGCCCGAGACCACTACGGCGCCGCCGGTGTAGCGGGCGAGTGCCACGGCAGCGCCGCGGGCGGCGTCGACCGTATCGGTGGTATCGACACCGCGCACGCGGCTCAGGTCAGCCGCCTCGCCTTCAAGACCCCACAGGCCGGCGAGCGCGATGATCTCGGAGGCGTTGCCGCGCACGATGGCGGGCTTGTACTGCTTGAGCTCGTTTACCAGCTGGGTGCGCAGGCTACCGATGCCCAGGCCCACCGGATCGAGCACCCAGGGTTTGCCGGCGTCGTGTGCCGCTTTGGCCGCACGGGGAATCGTCTGCGCGTAGATGGGGAAGAGCGTGCCCATGTTGAGATAGATGGCGCCGCCGCCGGCAACGAGCGCCTCGCCCTCGTCGGGCAGATAGACCATGGCGGCCGAACCGCCTACGGCGAGCTGCGCGTTGGCGACAAAGTCGATCGTCACCGTGTTGGTGATGGAGCCGGCCATCGGGTTGGTGGCGCGAATCTCCTCCACGGCCTTGACCACATTTTGTTTAAGCTGTTTCGAATCAATCACTGCACATGCCTCCTTGGCATAGAAAAGGGGCGCTGTGCATAGACAGCGCCCCTGTAAAGGCGGCATGCTCCCTACGCCAGCATTAACTGACAGGTTCAAAGGATTGGGCCCCATGCCCTCTCAGCCTTGTGGTTTGCACCGCCGGCACTCCCGCATCGAATCTGTTGTTCCCTATACTAGCGCACCTGCCAAAAAGGGACAGGTTTATTTTGGTAGGTGGCAACTGGGGTGTCGCATTTTCCCAGATAAAACCTGCCAAAATAAACCTGTCCCTTATTGGCAGGTCGCTACAATGGATACGGTGAAAATGACTGGGGGACTCTATGATCAAACTTGTGCTGACCGATATGGACGATACGCTGATTCCAGCCGGGCATGACGGCGCCAGCGACTACGCCATCGAGGGCATTCATGCCATGCAGGCGGCGGGCCTGCACTTTGGCCCGGTTTCGGGCCGTCAGCCGTCCGCGATGGGCTGGATGTTTCGTAATCGCTCCGAGTGCTTCTCGACCGGTGCGTTCTGCAACGGCCAGGTCATGTTTGTCGACGGTGAGGTGGTAGCCTCGCATGCGACCGACAATACCGCCCTTATTCGCTTGGCTGACTACTTGGAGCAAGAGACCGATGATACCTATCTGAAGGTCTACAGCCTGGGTGATGACTTTTGGGACAATGACGCCTATTGTGTGACGAGCGACCCCGAGCGCGTGCATCGCGCTATGGAGTCGGGCGGCAACGCGTGGCTCAAAGGCGAAGAGGCCCCGTGCCGTCCCGTTGTCGGTGACGCGCCGGTGTTCAAGGCGAATATCTGGAGTGCCCGTTCGCGTGAAGGGCTCGCGGAGCTACGCGAGCGCGTTGCCGCCGAGGTGCCGGAACTCTCGCTTGTGTTTCCCAACAACCGAGTGCGCCTGTTTGACATTCTTCCGGCTGGTTGGGACAAGGGCTGTGCCACGCTGGAGCTGGCGCGTGCTTTGGGCCTAACGCCCGACGAGGTGGCGGTGTTCGGCGATTCCGATAACGATCTGCCCATGATTAATGCCGTTCCCAACTCCGTTGCAGTCGCCAATGCCAATGAGGCCGTCACGGCTTCCGCGCGTTGGCATATCGGTGCTGCGGCAGACGATGCGGTTGCCGGGGCTCTGCATGAGATTGCCGCCTGCGCCGCGACGGGGGCGATGCCGTCGTTTATGCGCCAGGTGGACGCGACGGGTCATGGCGTCACGAACGTCTAGGGAGAAAGTCATGAAGCTTCAGCAGCTCAGGTATGTTGTTAAGGTTGCCGAATGCGGCAGCATTACCGAGGCCTCGCGCCGGCTCTTTGTGTCGCAGCCTTCGATTACCGCGTCGATTCGCGATCTCGAAAACGAGATGGGTGTGCACATCTTTGAGCGCACCAACAAGGGCGTCATTGTGTCCGAGGAAGGCGAGACATTCTTGGGCTACGCGCGCCAGGTACTCGATCAGGCCGACCTGCTCGAGGGCAAGTACAAGGGCGCATCCGAGCAAGTGCCGCACTTTAGTGTGAGCTGTCAGCATTATTCCTTTGCCGTTAATGCGTTTGTCGACGTGATCCGTGAGTTCGATGCCGCGCGCTACGACTTTACCCTGCGCGAGGAACAGACTCACGAGATCATCGAAGATGTCGCGCACATGAAGAGTGAACTGGGCATTCTGTACTTATCCGAACATAACCGCGAGGTTATCGAGCGCATGCTGGCGGCCAACGAGCTCGTATTCGAAGGACTCTTCTGCGCCACGCCGCACGTCTTTGTATGCGCCGACCATCCACTGGCGGACCACGCCAGCGTGACGCTCGATGACCTCGAGGAGTATCCGTTTTTGTCCTACGAGCAAGGCAGCTACAACTCGTTTTACTATTCCGAGGAACTGACCTCGACGTTTGAGCGCCGCAAGAATATCCGCGTGCGCGACCGTGCGACCTTGTTCAACCTAGCCATGGGCCTCAACGGCTACACGGTGTGTTCGGGCGTGATTAGCCACGAGCTTAATGGCCCCGGTATTATCTCGATTCCGCTCGATGTAGATGAATACATGGAGATTGGCATTATCACGCGCAAGAATACGACGCTCACGCGCTATGGACAGGCTTATGTCGAGGCCATCCGGAGGCATATCTAACCGGTAGCGTTTGATGTTGCTGTCTTGAGCTGTCGAAATGGCTATAGGAAAACTATATGGCAAACATATATAAACGCATATTTTACGATAACCAGGAGTGCGCTCATACTCTTTCTCGCCAAAGCATTCCATGCAAAAGGAGATTCCTATGAGCAATTCCACCCAGCTCAAAGCGCCGTTTCGCGCCGATATCGTCGGCAGTTTTCTTCGTCCGCAGGCCGTAAAGGACGCCCGCGCTGCCTATGCGGCAGGCGCGCTTGATGCCGAGGGACTTAAGGCAGTCGAGGACGAGGCCATTCGCGATTTGGTGGCAAAGCAAAAGGCCGCCGGCCTGCAGGTCATCACCGATGGCGAGTTCCGCCGCAGCTACTGGCACCTCGATTTTATGTGGGGTCTCAACGGCATCGAGCGCCGCACCTCGCGTACGGGCTATATGTTCCACGATGAGGAGACTACCGCCGACACCGCCGTGGTGACCGGACCTATTAGCGGCGAGAACCATCCGTTCGTCGAGCACTTCAAGTTTGTCAAGGCGCTCGAGGGCGAGGGCCAGGTCGCGCGGCAAACCATTCCGGCGCCGATCCAGACGTTCTCCGAAGTCACGCTCGACCGCTGCGATGGCCAGCAGGAGAGCCTGCGCGCCGTCTACAAGACCGACGAAGAGCTCGCCGATGCCATCACCGCAGCATACCGCACCGTGATTGCCGATCTGTATGCCGCGGGTTGCCGCAACATCCAATTTGATGACTGCACCTGGGGCATCTATTGCGACACTGACTTTGTGTCCAAGACCGGCATGAGCCCGGTTGACCTGCAAAAGGTGAGCGAGCTGGGCGTGGCGCTCAACAATGCCGCCATCGCGGGCAAGCCTGACGACTTGGTGATCAATACGCATGTATGCCGTGGCAACTACCACTCTACTTATGCCTTTGAGGGCGGCTATGATCCCATCGCCCCGTACCTGTTTGCGCATGAGGACGTTGACGCGTTCTATCTGGAGTTCGACACTCCGCGCGCCGGTGGTTTTGAGCCGCTCAGGTATGTTGCGCCCGGTAAGAAGGTCGTGTTGGGCCTGGTGACCACCAAGGCAGCCGAGCTCGAGGACGAGGACGCGACCGTCGAGCGTATTCATGAGGCAGCAAAGTACGTGCCGCTTGAGAATCTGTATCTGTCTCCGCAGTGTGGCTTTGCCAGCTGCGAGATTGGCAACAAGCTGACCGAAGGCGAGCAGTGGGCAAAGATCGCGCTGGTCAAGCGTATTGCCGAACGTGTTTGGAAATAGCGGTACCGTTTGCAAGTGACGGCGCGTGCGAGACATGGTGTATCGCGTACAATGGTTCGGACCGTATCGTTCGGGCAGGTTATCCGCTATGCCCGAGCGCCCTTCCATTCGAAAGGACATCCATGTCCCAGTCCTCGACGCCCGCCGTCACCGATGCCATCTACGACGCTTCGTCGCTCGGCCGCCCGCGCATGTTCCTGCTCGGTCTGCAGCACCTGTTTGCCATGTTTGGTGCCACGGTGCTGGTGCCCGTGCTCACCGGCCTTTCGGTATCGGCAACGCTTTTGTTTGCCGGCTTGGGCACGCTGCTCTTCCACTTCCTGTCACGCGGTAAGGTCCCCGCATTTTTGGGCTCATCGTTTGCCTTTATTGCCGGTTATGCCGCAATCGCGCCCAACGGCGAGGCCGAGCTATTGCCCTACGCTTGCCTGGGCGTTGCCTGCGCCGGTTTGCTCTACCCAGTGCTTGCGGCGCTCTTCCGCGCGTTTGGTGCCAAGCGCGTCATGCGCTTCTTCCCGCCGGTGGTGACTGGCCCCATTGTCATTTCGATCGGTCTGATCCTGGCGAGTTCCGCTATTGCCAACTGCCAGACTAACTGGCTCGTTGCCGTGGTTGCCGTCGCCGTAATCGTCATCTGCAATATTTGGGGTCGCGGCATGGTCAAGATCGTGCCGATTTTACTGGGCGTCGTGGTGAGCTATGCCGTTGCGGCTGCGCTGGGCGAGGTCGATTTCTCCGGCGTCGCAGCCGCTCCCTGGCTTGGCTTGCCTGTCGTGTGGGACAACACGGTGTTTGCACTCTTTGGGCCGCAGTTCGATAGCGGCCTTGCCACGACGGCCATCATCACCATCATGCCGCTGGCCTTTGCAACCATGATCGAGCATATCGGCGATATATCCGCTATTGGCTCCACCTGCGAGCGCAACTACATCGCCGATCCCGGCCTGCATCGCACGCTGCTCGGTGATGGTCTCGCCACGATTCTGGCTTCGCTCTTTGGCGCTCCGGCCAACACCACGTATGGCGAGAACACCGGCGTGCTCGCCCTGACGCGTGTGTTTGACCCGCGCGTGATTCGCATTGCCGCGTGCTGCGCCATCGTGCTTTCGTTCTGCCCCAAGTTCGCTGCCGTGATCGCCGCCATGCCGGCATGCGTTATCGGCGGCGTGTCGCTCGTGCTCTATGGCATGATCAGCGCCGTGGGCGTCCGTAACCTCATCGAGAACCAGGTCGATTTCCAGAACAACCGCAACGTGCTGGTGGCCGCTCTGGTGCTCGTGCTTTCACTCGGCATTGCCTACAGCGCCGCCGGTGCCATCGTGCTGAAGCTGTTCGGCGTGACGATTTCGCTTTCGGGCCTTGCCGTGGGCTCGCTGGTGGGCATCGTGCTCAACGCGATTCTGCCTGGCAACGACTTTGAGTTCGCCGTTTCTGAACTCGAGGAGACTGTCGAGTAGTAGTTGTGTTCAGCTAAATCAAAAAAAATGGCGCCCGTGCGTACGCGTGGGCGCCATTTTTAATGCGTCAGTATCCAGTGTATGCCGCGGGCCATGCGCAGACCGGTTTGGGCAAAGTGGTTACCGGGGTTGAGCTCGAAGGTCGCGGGGATGCCTCGGTCGCCGAGTAGTTTTTCCATTGCGCGTGTGTCGTCGAGTACGTGCCGCATCATGCGGTTGGGCGTCTTGGTCTCCTTTTTGCCGAGTGATAGATAGACGGCGTTGGGCGCGGCTGGCATCGTGTGCCCGTGTGCGTAATCGAGAAATCCGGGAAACCATAGGGACCCCGATGCGCTTGCGGCGCGGTCAAAGGCATCGGTCTGCCAGAGCGACCAAAGCGAAAAGAGGCCCGCCAATGAGTAACCGGCAATGCCGCGCCAGGTAGGCGGGCAGGGAAGTGATGGCTCGACCTCTGGGATTATCCGATTCAGCAGTTCATCGAGAAACTCGGACGCCTGTCCACCAAAGGGCTCGGCATCGCGCACGGTTCCGTCGCATTCCCAAGGGCTCAGCTCGCGATTCCAATTGAGCCCGCCAATGGCGACCAGGGTGAATGGCGGGCAATCAAGCTCAAGACAACGGCTATAGACCTCGGTGCCGTCACCCATGACCGCGGGAAGGTAAATGACGGGCGCGCTTTCGACATGTTTTGAATGAATGGTTATCTGCTTTTGACGCGCTTCCATGACAAGCTTCTCTCTGCATTTCGACATCTACAAATACGATTGTCGCACGTCGGCGTAGGGACCGTCGCTAAAAGAAAGGCGCAGAGCCGCTTGATACGACTCTGCGCCTTGAGGTTTTGCTTTAGCAGCTTTGCCCTTACGCTACAAAGAAGTAGACGAGGAAGGCGAGTGCTGCGATCCACATGAGCGGCTTGATCTTGGAGGCCTCGCCCTTAAAGAGTGAGACGACCACGTAGGCGATAAAGCCCAGACCGATGCCGGCAGAGATGGAGTAGGTGAAGGGCACGCCGGCGACAATCATGAACGCTGGGAAACCCTGCGACACGTCGGACCAGTCGATCTCGGAGGCCTCGCTCATCATGAGGTAGCCGACGTAGACCAGAGCACCGCAGGTGGCGGCGCTGGAAACGATGGTGACGATGGGGGAGAAGAACGCGGCGAGAATGAACAGCACGCCGGTGGTGACGGAGGTGAGGCCCGTGCGGCCACCGTCGGCAGCGCCAGAGGTGGACTCGACGAAGGTGGTGATGGAGGAGACGCCCATAAAGCCACCGGCAGCGGCGGCCACGGAGTCGACGACCAGGATGGGACGGATGTCCTCGACATTGCCGTCCTCGGTCAAGAACTCGCCCTGCTTGGCGACGGCCATCGCGGTGCCCATGGTGTCGAAGAAGTCACTCATGAGCAGCGAGAAGGCAACGACGAGCAGCATCGGGTCGGTCAGGACCTTCACGATGGCCATGTTGCCATCAGCAGTGCTGGCAAACGGGGCGCCAAAGGTCGAGAAGTCGAGCGGTGCGATGAGACCCTCGGGCGCATGGGTGACGCCCAGCGGGATACCGGCGATAACGGCGACGATGATGCCGATGAGCAGCGAGCCCGGCACGTTGCGGGAAGCAAGGGCAACCGTCACGACGATGGAGATGATGCCGACGATAAAGGTGGGGGAGGCGATGTCGCCCAGGCCGACGAGCGTACCGGCGCCAGCGGTGATGATGCCGGCGTCGCACAGGCCGATCATGGCGATAAACAGGCCCAGGCCCACCGAGATGGCGTGGCGCAGGACCACGGGGATGGCGTCCATGATGGCCTCGCGCAGACCGCAAAGGACGAGCAGCAAGATGATGATACCTTCGAGGAAGATAACACTCATGGCAACGTGCCAGTCACCGCCGCACATGGTGGCGGTGATGCCCGCAATCATGGCGTTGATGCCCAGGCCCGACGCACAGGCGAGCGGGCGGTTGGCGAAGATGCCCATGCAGATGGTCATGATGCCGGCGCCCAGACAGGTGGCGCAGGCGAGCGCTCCCGCATCGATGCCAGCGCCCGAGAGCACCGCAGGGTTGACGGCGATGATGTAGGCCATCGCCAGGAATGTTGTCAGTCCAGCGCGAAGTTCGGTCCCGATTGTGGACTTGCGCTCGCTGACGTGAAAAAGTTCGTCCATGCATACCCTTTCCTTGTTCGGCCCCGAGTTTAGGCCGATTGACACGAACTTACCTACTATATCGCCTTTGGAAGGTCGATGTTTCTCGCATGTTGAAGTTCGGCGCTTTGTAACAGGCGGACGGTATTTTTCGCATGAAAATGTGTAGGTACCGTATACTTAAGCAGTTACATTGAACTCTTTGGAGGAACGTATGATTAAAGAGCTCTGCCGCGACGAGGCTATCCTGTCCCAGCGTTGCGAGGTTGCGACTGTCGAGGACGAGTCGGTCGCACAGGACCTGATCGATACCATCAAGTCGCTCGAGGACGCCGGCTGCCTTGCCGCCAACCAGATTGGCGTCACCAAGAAGGTCTGCGTCTATCTGGACGACGCCGGCGAGCCCCACGTGCTCTACAACCCCCGTCTGGTGTTTGGCCTGGGCGCCAGCAAGATGGAGGAGAGCTGCCTGACGCACGACGAAATCACCAAGTCCACGCGCTATATCAAGTGCAAGGTTGCCTTTGACCAGATCGTCGACGGCAAGATGAAGGAGTGCCGCCGCGACTACACGGGCTTTGAGGCACAGATGATCCAGCATATGATCGATCACTGTCTTGGAAAGTTGGTCTAAGGGGACCAAAGTACCGCACCTTGCCGCTCAATCGTCGCTCGCGTACCTTAAGTACGCTTCGCTCCTCTTTCGTGGCAATCTGCGGTACTTTGACCCCTTAGACGACCTGCGAGGTTGACTTGGTTGAGTTTATCTTGCTTGTGTGGTCCGGGCGTGACGTTATTGTCATGTCCGGGCTTTTGTGTTTAGCGCCTATTTGTTTGGTAACAATGAGCTTAACAAGGACGTATGGCTAGGAGGCGCCATGTGCACGAGCATTCGATTTACCGATAATTCCGGCAACATGTATCTGGGTCGCAACCTCGACTGGAGCTTTAGCTACGGCCAACAGGTTCGCGTGATGCCCCGCGGGTTCCATATCCCGTATTCGTTTATCGACGATGCGTCGGCGGCACACGCGGTAATCGGCATGTGCATCGATTACAAGAACTATCCTATGTTTTTCGACTGTGGTAACGATGCGGGTCTGGCTGTGGCAGGGCTCAACTTTCCCGGTTATGCCGAGTATGCCGAGGACCCGGTTGATGGCAAGACCAATATCGCGGCCTATGAGTTTCCCCTGTGGGTGGCAGCGACGTTCTCGACGGTCGACGAGGTCGAGGCTGCGCTGCGCGACACGGTGATTGTTGCCAAATCTGCCGGAGAGGGGCTGGGTGTGTCGCTGCTCCATTGGATTATCGGCGACAGCCGGCGCAGCATCGTGGTCGAGATGATGGCTGACGGTCTGCATGTATACGACGATCCGGTCGACACCCTTGCCAATCAGCCGACCTTCCCGTGGCACATGGAAAACCTGCGCACCTATATCACCGCCACAAGCGATTTTCCTCAGACGGCGACATGGCGTGGCGCCGAGCTCAAGCCCTATGGCGCGGGTGCCGGCATGCGCGGTATTCCGGGTGACTGCTATTCGCCGAGCCGTTTTGTAAAGGCGGCATACCTCAATGCCAATTACCCGCAAAAAGACAGCGAGGCCGAGAACGTCATTCGCATGTTCCGCTCGCTCGAGGGGGTGGCGATGATCGAGGGTGCGTCCAAGATGGGTGACGGCAAGTTCGAGAAGACTATCTACACCGGATGCTTTAGCGCGCGCACGGGCAATTACTATTACTCAACGTATGAGGATCCGTCGATTCGCTACGTGAGCCTGATGGATGCCGAGGGCGCGAGCCCCGATAGGCTCGTGGTTCCCGAGCCGCGTCGTTCGTAGCCGGCGGTTTTACTGCAATGCAAAGCGGCCCTGCGCCTCCTGTGAGGCGCAGGGCCGCTGTCGTCGCCGCGCGACGTCGTTAGAAGTTGGCGTCGTTGAGTTGTTCGCTCTCGAGGCCGTCGAGCTGTTGCTGTTCGGGCGTATCGGTGACGCTCCCGAGCAGCTCGGTGGGGTCGACGTTCATGTCCCTACCGGCTTCGTTGCCGTTGCCAAGCTCGTCCGAGAAGATACCGACATCCATTTCCTCGGCTTCCTCGATCTGAACCTCGAGCTGGAGTTATTGGCGAGCAGCGCCGCGCCGCCGATCATGGCAGGTAGGATCAGCCACGGCGCCACTTTGCGCACCAGGCTAAACAGGGCGAAGATGCCGCCCTCGTTGTGGTTGTCGGCCTTCATGGCGATTACCACGTACTTGACCGTGCTGGTCTTGGAGGTTTGCCTCCAGTTTGGCGTGCGCCACGTGGACTCCCTTGGACATCCGGTTATCTGTCTTGGACAGATAACTTTTATGCCGTCTTTATACATACAAGAGCTGTTTGGCACATCGGGTAATTGTAGACAATAATCCCCAGCTGGGGATTATTTATGTACGCAGGTAGCATTTCAAAACAGGGGAGCATCCGCTGTATGGCTTTGCTGCAATGTAATAACTGCGGACGCGCTCCTGCTTTGAAACTGAAGAGGGAACTTTTAGACGCGTGCTGCCTGAGCGATACCGGTCTTGGCGCCTGAGCGTTTACCGGCGAGTTCGCAAAAGATCGCGCCGCCGATGATAAGCACGGCGCCCATCAGGCGGACCGGTGTTATGACTTCGCCCAAAAGGGCGGACGAGAACACGACGGCCGAAAGCGGCTCGAGGTAGCCGACGACAGCGACGGTCTGCACGGGCAGTTTGGCGACGGCGCTAAAGTAGAGCAGACAACCGATGCCGGTGTTGACGACGCCGAGCATAGCGACGGCGCGCCAATCGATGGTTGCGGCGATGCTGGCGGACAGGAATGAGGGGGTGCCTTGGGTGACGAGTGTAAGGACCAGCGCGGTCACAAAGGCGGCGCTCACCTGGAGCGCGGAGTTCTCGAGGCCTTCTATGTGCGGCGCGCCCTTGCTGGCGATGACCATCAATGCATAACAGAAGGCCGAGGCGATTCCGCAGACGATGCCCGCAATGGGCATATTGCCGCCTAGACCTTGCGCTGCAATGAGAAAAGCGCCGCAGGCGACTGCGATAAACCCGGCGATTTTGCCACCGGTTAGTTTTTCGCCAAAGATAAACGGAGAGAGGGCCATGACGATGATGGGGCCGCAGTAGTACAGCAGCGAAGAAACGCCGACGCCGATCGTCTGATAAGCGCGGAACAGAAAAATCCAGCTGGCGCCCAGCGCGGCTCCCGAGAGGAGGAGGGCTGCGGCTTCGCGGGGGCGAGAAGGCGCCTGCAGCTTATGGCGTTGGGTAATGGCGAGGATGGTGACAAGCGAAAGGGCTCCCAGAAAAGTGCGTAGCAGCACGATATCGGAGCTCGGGAGTGCGATGGCCGCAGCGATGATGCCGTTGGAGCCAAACAACAACAATGCTGCTAAATACGTAATCAATCCGTTGTTCATGCGCTGCCGTCCCCTCTATATCCGTGCATGTTCACTATGGTTGAACTGGCTTTAGAAGAAAAGCGAATATAATGCATGGAAAACATGACAAAAACTCATGCAAAGGTGGAGGCATGTCGTGGAAACGAATATTCAAAAGATGCAGGTGCTGCTGGAGACCGTGCGCGCTGGAAGCTTTACGCGTGCTGCCGAGCGCCTGAGCTACTCGCAATCGGGCGTGAGCCGCATGGTGGCCGATCTTGAGGCCGATTGGGGCTTTAAGGTGCTCGACCGCAGTCGTGAAGGTGTTGCTCTTTCTGCCGACGGGCGGCAGCTCATGCCGGCTGTCGAGGCGCTCTGCGAGGAATTCGTTCGCTTGCAGCGACGGGTGGATGAGATGCGCGGGCTCATGCGCGGCAAAATCTGCATCGGTACGTTTTCGAGCGTGGCGACCCACGTGCTGCCGCCGGTGATTGCGCGTTTTCGTGCTGATCATCCAGACGTCGATTACGAGTTGCTGATGGGCGACTATTCAGAGATTGAACAATGGGTGGCAGAGGGTCGCTGCGATCTGGGCTTTATCCCTCGTGAGCCCCGAGAAAACGGCATGACATCGCTGCCTTTGGTGCGCGACGAGTTAATGGCGGTAGTGCCGTCAGGCTCGTTGTTTGCCACGGCGGAGGTCGTCTCTCTTGCCGACTTGGCCAACGAGCAGTTTATTCTGCTAGAACGCGGCACCGATGACGAGATTACGCCGCTGTTTCGTCGGGCGGGACTGGCAGTGCACTCAAAACTGTCGACCTGGGATGACTATGCGATTATGGCTATGGTCGAGGACGGCCTGGGTGTGAGCATTCTTCCCGCTCTCATCATGCGCCGCTGTCAGTTCGATGTTGCCGTGCGTCCGCTCGAAGGGCATCCCCATCGGCAGATCAACGCCATATATCGAACGGCCGATGTTTCGCTTGCCGCCGCCCGTTTTCTCGAATACCTCTAAATGGGCGCACGTCGTTATCGCCTTGGGATAAATCTTGAGGTTTAGGTCATGTTATTTTTGAAATTGAACTTTTAGAAATAGCACGGCGCTATACTGCTTGCTAAATTGAACCTTGGTTCAATTCGTGTTCTGTAAATTGAACTTTGCCAGCAAGGAGGTTCCTGTGACCCAAGAGACGTTTAGCGATCGCCTGCGACAGGCTATGTCCGATCGCGACGTTCGCCAGTCGGACGTAATCCGCGCATCGGAGATGCTCGGCAAAAAACTCGGCAAGAGTCAGATGAGCCAATATGTGAGCGGCAAGACGATTCCGCGGCGCGATGTGGCAGAGCTGCTCGCCCGCATTTTGGAGGTCGATGTTACCTGGCTGCTCGCCGGTGACGCCGATCAAGGCGAGACATCATCGACCCACAACGTTTCCAAGCCCGAACCCTATCCCTCAGCTCAAATTGCAAGGAGCACCACCATGCGTACTTTTTCTAAATCCACCAAACTCGAGAACGTTCTGTATGACGTGCGCGGCCCCGTTGTCGACGAGGCAGCCCGTATGGAGGACGAAGGCGAGTGCATCCTCAAGCTCAACATCGGTAATCCGGCGCCCTTTGGTTTCCGCACGCCCGATGAGGTCATCAAGGACATGCGCCAGCAGCTGCCCGACTGCGAAGGCTATTCCAACTCGCGCGGTCTGTTCTCTGCGCGTAAGGCGATCATGCAGTATTCGCAGATCAAGGGCCTGCCCAATGTTCAGATGGAACATATCTACACGGGCAACGGCGTGTCCGAGCTCATTCAGCTTTCGATGAACGCGCTGCTCGACAATGGCGACGAGATTCTGATTCCCAGCCCCGATTATCCGCTGTGGACGGCGTGCGCAACTCTTGCCGGTGGACATCCAGTGCACTATCTGTGTGATGAGCAGGCCGATTGGTATCCCGATCTGCAGGATATGGAGTCCAAGGTCACGAGCGCGACCAAGGCCCTCGTCATCATCAACCCCAACAACCCCACGGGCTCGGTCTATCCGCGCGAGGTGCTCGAGGGCATCGTTGAGATCGCGCGCAGGCACCAGCTCATGATTTTTGCCGACGAGATCTATGACCGCCTGTGCATGGACGGCTACGAGCACGTCTCCATTGCATCGCTCGCCCCCGACCTGCCCTGCATTACGTTTAGCGGCCTGTCCAAGTCGCATATGATCGCGGGCTATCGCATTGGCTGGATGGTGCTTTCGGGCAACCAGCGCTGCATGAGCGACTTCATCATGGGCATCAACATGCTCTCCAACATGCGCCTGTGCTCCAACGTGCCGGCCCAGTCGATCGTCCAGACGGCGCTTGGCGGCCATCAGTCGGTCAACGACTACATCCGCCCCGGCGGTCGTGTCTACGAGCAGCGCAACTTTGTGTATGAGGCGCTCAGCAAGATCGACGGCATCTCGGTGGTCAAGCCGCGTGCGGCGTTTTATATCTTCCCCAAGATGGATGTTAAAAAGTTCAACATCACCGATGACGAGCAGTTTGCCCTCGACCTGCTGCACGAGAAGAAGATTCTCATCACGCGTGGCGGCGGCTTCAACTGGGCTGAGCCCGATCACTTCCGCATCGTGTACCTGCCGCGCATGGAAGTGCTCAAAGAGTCGCTCGAAGACCTCGCCGATTTCTTTGATCACTACCGCCAGTCCTAATTGGTTCCGCCGTTCTACCGAACGGCGGACCGCTTGACGCTACGCGAGCCGCATTCACGCCAATCTGACGTTCAATTTCGAGGGCGCGACCAGAAGGTCAGCGCCCTCTCATTTCACGTCACCTTGGCGCAAATGCGGCTCGCTCGCTGTCGTGTGCTCAGCCTGCGTCGTTACCATGATCCAAAGGGGACGGAGGAAAACAGATCATTTTCCTTGACTCGCGGAACTATATAACGACGCCGTTACAGTGGTCGATTTCGTGCTGGATGATTTCGGCGGTGTAGCCCGAGAAGTTTTTGATGCGGTGGACGAAGTTCTCGTCCAAATACTCCACCTTAATGCGACGATAGCGGGTGCAGGGACGCTCGCCGATCAGCGAGAGGCATCCTTCGCTGGTCTGATAGGCATTGACCTGCTCAAGAATTTGAGGGTTGTACATCAGGAGCGTCCTGTTGCCGTCCTTTACGCAGATGATGCGTTTGCGCACGCCGATCATGTTGGCGGCGAGCCCCACGCACTCGTGCTCATGCTCGTGGAGCGTATCCAGGAGGTCCTGCCCGATCACGGCATCGTCGGGCCCTGCGTCTTCGGAAGGCAGGCGCAAAAAGAACTCGGATTTCATGATGGGCTTAATCATGGCGGGCTCCTTAAGGTGGACACGTTTGGTTCAGGCCATGATACCGCGACATGTCGCATTAATGTGTGCACATAGATTCTGCAGCTAGATTGGATGGCGACACCATAAACTAATGGACGTTTTGCCGAGAGGCATGAATGTTTAAAGCGCAAAGAGTGCGCGACGGGCCCCGCGAATGGGGCGATGATGCCCGAGAGGGCCAAGAAGGAGTCTCATGTCCGAGAACGAAGAGATCATGAACGAGACCGAGAACGAGACCATGGCTGCCGAGGTCGAGGCAGTCGAGACCGTGGAGACCGAAGCTACCGAGGTTGAGGCTGCTGACGAGGTTTCCGCCGAGGAGGAGGACGAGGTTGTCGAGGCCGCCGTTGATTACGATGACGAAGAGCTGATGGACAAGATGCAGAAGGCCGCCCGCCTGCTGCGTAGCCGTCGCTTTGCTATTTCCAAGGAGGAAGAGGCTAAGGCCGAGCGTATGGCGAACATCGAGCGCGCCATCAAGCTCCTTGACCTCAAGCCCAAGATGGAGCAGAAGGAAATGTCCGATCTGCTGGGCATGCGCCTTCGTGAGCTCGATGGCCTGATGGCCGAGGCCGAGGCTGCCGATCTGGTCGGCCGCATCGACAACGCCGAGGGCGATATGCGCAAGATCGTCGTCTTCGCTGCCGAGGATGCCGCTGAGGGCCTGGTCGAGCTTGCCAACAAGAAGGAGAAGCTCCTGCCCGAGCTTTCTTACGAGGAGGCCACCGAGCTGATGGCCGCGCTCGATAAGGTTATCGCTCCGCTCGTCGCCATGGGCCTGGACGAGGATCGCGGTCCTCGCGGCGGCCGTGACGACCGCGGTGGCCGTGGCGGCGACCGTGGCGGTCGCGGCGGCTTTGGCGACCGCGGTGGCCGTGGCGGCGACCGTGGTGGTCGCGGTGGCCGTGGCGGCTTTGGTGACCGTGGCGGCGATCGTGGCGGTCGCGGCGGCTTTGGCGGCAACCGTGGTGGCTATGGCGACCGCGGTGGCAACCGTGGCGGCTTCGGCGGCAACCGTGGCGGCGACCGCGGCGGTCGAGGCGGCGACCGTGGCGGCCGCAACGGCGGTGGCTTCCGCGGCAACCGTTTTTAGTTACGGCGTTTTACCAAACGCCGTAACGGGCCGACGCTGCAAGCCCGCCAGAGCGGCAATCTGCCTTTCAACTTCGGCGGCATGACCAGAAGGTCAATGCCGCCTCGCTTCAAGGCACCTTGCTCGCTCTGGCGGGTTTTTGCTCATATGACCCAATCCGCTGTCAAGAGCCACAATGGCCCCGCCGACCGCTTGCAATCGGTCGGCGGGGCCTGCCGTTGAACCCGTCCCGGTCCGCCCCCGGCATGTCATCGACGCCTTCGGCTCAGTCTCATATCCGCGGATACCGTTCTGTCGGCCCGCACTCCATTCCTTCGGCGGGGTTCCCCAAGTCTGTCGAGGCGCATGCGGAGGGCTCCGCGCGCACAGCGAAATAGGGGGTATCCCCGAAGGCCGCCCGGCTCGCCGGGACGGGGGCTATGTCTATTCCGCGCCCTCCCGGCACATCATGCCGAGGGCCCAGAGCCACCTCACGAGCTCGGCCGCGGTGGCCGCGTTGGCCTTCGCCGCGGGCATGCCGCGGGCGAGCATCTCCTCGCGCCGCCGCAGGAGCCGCTCGGACCCCTTCCTCCCGTGCATCCTTATCTCGAGGGGCACGCCCGTGTCCCTTGGCATGAGCTTCGGCTGGTGCCGTGCCGCGGCGCAGCACCATGAACCCTCAACGGCCAGCTTCCTCACGAGCGCGTTGCCCGCACCGCTGATGCCTCCGAGCCGCACGGAGTCGCCACTCGACCTCTGACTCGGCGCGAGGCCGAAATAGGCCGTGACCTGCCTTCCGGAACGGAACCTCGTGAAGTCGCCGACCTCGGCCGAGAAGGCCGCGGCCAGCGCGAAGGCGCAGCCCTTGATCGACTGGAGGGCGGCCACCTCCGCGGCGATCGGGCTGGCATCCACGGCGGCCCTGTACTCGGAGAGCAGGTCCGCCCGGGCCTCCGCCGCGGCCTCGACCTCGTTCCTCAGGGCGGCGAGCGTCCGAACCCCGCCATCGTCCTCCGGCCTGACCTTGTCGAGCCACCTCAGGAAGTCGTAGGTCCAGTACTTCCTCGGGTTGCCGGCGGGCGTGGTGCCGCCGTAGACGAACCCCCGCTTTGCGAGGAAGGCGAGCAGCCGCTGCTTGGCGGTCGCCAGGCGCGCGGTCGCCCCGTCGTAGGCGCCGGCGAGGTCCCTGATGCCTTCGACCTCGGGGGAGGGGACCCATACGGGGGAGATGTCGTGGGCGAGTATCGCCTTGGCCATCCTGGCGGCGTCGTTCCTGTCGTTCTTGGAGGCCGAGTCGGCGGCCGACCTGGGGATCTTCGAGACCGCGGCGACGACGCACTCGACGCCGAGCCCGGCGAGCTCCCTTTGCGGGGCGAAGCCGAGGTAGCCGCTCTCGTAGGCCGCGAGCGACGGCCCGGGGAACCCATCCATCCACCCGGCGATCTCGCCCCAGGGGTTGCCGGGGAACCTCCTCGTCACGGCCTCGCCGGTGTCCGCGTCGAGGGCGCAGACGGTGGTCGACCTCAGGTGGACGTCCATCCCGAACGCGGTAGAATACTTTGGCATGGGAGCCTCCCAACCTCGTTGCGGCGCGGCTGCGCCTATGGCACTTCAACATCATTGTCGCAGCCCCGACCCGCGGTCACGAGCGGGGGCTCCTATCTTTTTAGTGCCCTCGGATTGGGTCATAGTGTCTGTCGTTGCCAAGACACCGGCGTTGCCTTGATCCAAACCTGCCAAAAAGGGACAGGTTTATTTTGGTCGGTATTATCTGGGCAAACGTGGCCGTCTCTCGCAATGTAGTCGTTGAGAACGTCCCCAACGACTACATAGTATGAGAGTGGATAATCTCCCGGTTTGAGCCTGCATCCAAGCTCAAAGTGGGAGATTTCCACTCTCATTTGCTATGCGTCCGAAAATCCACGTTCGTTTGTTTTCTGCCTACATTTGGAGGAAGAGCTCGTGGAGGCGGGTGTCGTCGTCGAGCTCGGGGTGGAAGGTGACGCCGAGCTGATTGTCTTGACGGGCGGCGACGATGCGGCCATCGACTTCGGCTAGGGCCTTGGTATTGCCGTGCACCTCGACGATGCGGGGTGCGCGGATAAACGTTAACGGCACTTCACCGTCGATACCGTCTACCTGCCTCTTGGTGCGAAAACTGCCGAGCTGCCTGCCATAGGCATTGCGCTCAACGAGTATATCCATGGTTGCCAAGCGCGGTGTTCCCTTGTCATCGTGGGCGGCAAGGTCGCGCGCCAACAGAATCAGACCGGCACAAGTTCCCAGTACAGGCATGCCTTCAACAATGCGGGTACGAAGATCTTCGAGCATATCGAGTTCGGCAAGTAGCTTGCCCTGAACGGTGGACTCGCCGCCGGGAAGTACCAGACGGTCAAAGTTCTGCTGCAAATCGGCCGCCTGCCTCAGCTCAATACAGTGTGCGCCCAGCTCGGATAGTCTTGCTTCGTGCTCGGCAAAAGCGCCTTGGACCGCCAGCACGGCGACCGTTTGGTCTGCATAATCGCTCATGGGCGATCCTTTCTGCTGGACTAGCGCCCGCGCTCTTCCATGATAATCTCGATCTCGTCGGCGTTGATGCCCACCATGGCCTCGCCCAGGTCCTCCGAAAGCTCGGCGATGAGTTTGGCATCGGTGAAGTTTGCCACGGCCTTGACGATGGCGGCGGCGCGCTTGGCCGGGTTGCCGCTCTTAAAGATGCCCGATCCCACAAAGACGCCCTCGGCGCCCAGCTGCATCATCAGCGCGGCGTCGGCGGGGGTCGCTACGCCGCCGGCGGCAAAGTTCACGACGGGAAGCTTGCCCGTGGCGTGGACCTCGCGCACCAGCTCGACCGGAACTTGCAGTTGCTTGGCTGCCTCAAAGAGCTCGTCATCGCGCAGGGCAACAACGTCGCGGATCTGCTTTTGGATCTTGCGCATGTGACGCACGGCCTGGACGACATCGCCCGTACCCGGCTCACCCTTGGTGCGAATCATCGTGGCGCCCTCGGCAACACGGCGCAGCGCCTCGCCCAGATCGCGGGCGCCGCAGACAAACGGCACGTCAAACTGGGTCTTGTCGATGTGATAGACGTCGTCGGCAGGGGAGAGAACCTCGGACTCGTCGATGTAATCGATCTCGATGGCCTGCAGGACCTGCGCCTCGACAATGTGGCCGATGCGGCACTTGGCCATAACGGGGATGGAGACGGCCTCTTGGATACCCTTGATCATCTTGGGGTCGCTCATGCGTGAGACGCCGCCTGCGGCACGGATGTCGGCCGGGATGCGCTCGAGTGCCATGACGGCGCAGGCGCCCGCCTCTTCGGCGATGCGTGCCTGCTCGGGCGTGGTGACGTCCATGATGACGCCGCCCTTGAGCATCTGCGCGAGCTCGCGATTGAGTTTGACGCGATCTGCCTTGCTGGTCTGTTCTGCCATGGTTGCTCCCTTGGTTGGCATGTGCATTGCTTGACGGAACATCCTATCGGGGAGCTGGGTATGGCGAAATACTCAGTTTTAGAGATAATAATAAGGCCAGACTAATACCAGATTGAATGACTCAATAAGGTCAGGTGATAAACTCATGCTTGACTACAATTTGGAAAAACGCGGCGAAGCATCGCTCTATGAGTATATTTACCAGCAAATTCGAGATGATATCGTTGCTGGACGCATTGCGGCGGGGGAGCATCTTCCGTCTAAGCGCGCCTTTGCCAATCATCTGGGAATCAGTGTCATTACCATCGAGAATGCATATAGCCAGTTACTTGCCGAGGGCTATATTTGCTCAATGCCGCGTCGTGGCTACTACGCTTGCGAGCTTCCGGATGCACCGGTTTTGGCTTCGGCTGCAGAGGGCATCGACCGGGATGCCGTCTCTGCGGGTTCCGGCGCGCATGATGTCAACGGACAGGTCGAGCGATTCGATGCACTTTCTCCTTCTGCTTTGGAGGCGGCGCGGCTTTGGCAAAGCGCGCTGCGGGCGACGCTGGCATCCGAAGACGAGCGCGAAATCTTTTCGACCGCGCCGGCACAGGGCACCACTCGGCTACGACGCGCAATTGCCCACCATCTGCGCGGGACAAGGGGCATGAATGTCGACCCCAACAACGTTGTTATCGGTGCGGGCGCCCAGCTGCTCGATACCATGTTGGTTCAGTTGCTTGGCGCCGACAAGGTGTATGCCGTTGAGGACCCGGGCTATTTGCGCCTGACGCGCATCTATCAGGCTATGGGTTGCAAAGTTCGACATATCCCGTTGGATGATGAGGGCGTAGACTTGAGCGCTCTGCAGAAAACGGGGACCGATGTCCTTCACCTGATGCCGTCCCATCAGTATCCGACCGGCCTGGTGACGAGCATTGCGCGTCGCTATGCGCTGCTGAGCTGGGCCGCCGAGCGACCAGGTCGATATCTCATCGAAGATGACTTTGATTGCGAGTTTCGTCTGGCCGGCAAGCCGATTCCCGCGCTTGCTTCGATCGATGCCGCTCAATCGGTCATCTACACCAACACGTTTTCGAAGAGCCTTTCATCGGCGTTGCGTCTAGCGTACATGGTGTTGCCCGATGAGCTGATGAAGCGGTTTAGGTGCAACCTTGGTTTCTACGCCTCGTCGGTGAGCTCTGTCGACCAGGTCGCTTTGGCTCGTTTGCTGGAATCGGGTGATTACGAGCGACATGTGAACCGCGTGCGCGTTCGTGCTCGTGAGGCGCGTGATGGCCTGGCGGCGCTTGTACGGAATGCGTTTACAGCAGGAGAGGTTTCGATCGAGCATGCAGACGCAGGTCTTTACTGCACCGTGGTTGCGGAGCGGGGAACGGGCGGAAGCTCTTTTGCGCAGGCCCTCACGCTCTCGAGCATCCCTTTTATCGATATCAGTAACTGTTATTGGTGTGCCGATGGCGCATCTGTCCCTGAAAACTCAATTCAAATTCTTGTCCAGTATGACGACCTGAGTCCGGAGGTGCTTAATACCCTGGAATCGCAGCTAATGGGGCACTCTGTAACCTAAGTGAGTAGACTTTTGGCACTTTGGCGACCAGACAGTTTTGTAACAAGCTATCTACCTGTGGTTTTGAGAAGTGGGATCATCGGTCTGCTCGGGATGTCCCAAAAAGTCTACTCACTTGCCGCGCAAAGCTACCGCATGAGAAAAAAAATGGGGTTTTCAACAGGGCTTCGTCCAGCTCTCGGTAAGCTTTTGGCCAGTTGGGGAGGGCTGTTGAAAACCTTGCAGTTCGTTCGGAGCCATTTTTGGTGCGTTCGCCCCAATGAGAGACCACTGGGTTGAAATTCGTGCTTTCCTGTGCCTATGAAGGATCTACTTTGTGACATATCGGCTTTTAGGTACTGGCGTTTGCCCCCTCAAGTCAGCGCTTTGTGTCCTCCGCTTCCGCGGCCGGATGAAGACCGGCAGCGATATGACCTCGTCCGCAACCCGACGGCTGCGGTCGCGCTCGGTTTTCCGTTGTATACATTGGTTCGGACGAGAAACAAACGGACTTGCCCTGCCAACATTAGGCAGCGGCTGTTTCTTGGTGAACTCCCCAGGGAATCCGTGCTGGAAACGGAGCATGGATTTTTGGTCACGTCTCCTCTACTGACGGCATTTATCATGTCTCGACATCTGACGGATCTCCAACTTCTTCTGGTATTGGCGGAGATGTGCGGCTTGTTTGCGGTATGCGCCCTGCCGGCGCCACTTGAGGTGGAGCTTTCGCATGCAATTGATTCGGGTGCGATTTCGACAACGTTGGGTTGGGTGCGCTGCCCGTCCGAGGGCGGCACCGCCTCAAATTTATGGCGTCGCGACGCTTTGGTTTTGGATGGGGACCTTGACCGTTTTTGTTCAGATGTTTGCGGGATGCGTTACGGCAATCGATTTATGGCGGTGTCGCATCTCGTTCCATTGGGTGCCGCTTCGCCTTTTGAGGTCGAGGCGTATTTGTTGCTTGGACTGCCGCGAGCCCTGGGAGGTGAAGGGTTTTGCGGCATAGAGCTCAATGTCAAAGTGGTGCTAAGCACAAGTGCTCGAGCGATTGTAGGAAAGACCCGCGTATATATCGATCTACTTCTTTCCTCGCCGGACGGGAGGCGACAGGTGGCCATTGAATGTCAGGGAAAGGCCTCGCACGGGCGCGCGGGGGATGGCTTGCGTGACGCTGACCGCATGACGGCGCTTCAAGCCATGGGCTACGACGTGCTTCTCCTGACACACGGACAGATATCCGATGAGGATAGATTCCGTGCGATCGTTAAGGCCGTATGCAGGATGCTCGATGTTGAATATCGCGATAAAAGCTCGGATGAGCAAAGGGTTGAGGCATTACTCCGGTCTGAACTATTCGTTGACTGGACAAAATTGGGAGTAATCGACGGAAAGATGTCCATTGGACACAAAGCAGCTCGATCGTGGACAGCGCGGATCTAAGTGAGTAGACTTTTGGCGTGATGGCGACCAGGCCGTTTTGCAACAAGTCATTTACCTGCGGCTTTATAGAGCAATATGGATGGTCTGCTCGGCAAGTTCCAAAAAGTCTACTCACTTAGTTTTTGACAAGAAGTCGATGCCGAAAGTGGCCCTATTTCAGGGCGTTAACGAGTTCATGAGACACGAAAAAGGGCCCGAACCATGCGGTTCGGGCCCTTTAAAGTTAGAGATTATCTCTCAGGCGGTTGGCTTAGCCAAAGTAGCGCTTGAGCAGGCCGGCGAAAGCCTTGCCGTGGCGAGCCTCGTCGCGAGCCATCTCGTGCACGGTATCGTGGATGGCATCGAGGCCAGCGGCCTTGGCGCGCTTGGCAAGATCGGTCTTGCCGGCGGTGGCGCCGTTCTCGGCCTCAACGCGCATCTCGAGGTTCTTCTTGGTGGAGTCGGTCACGACTTCGCCCAGGAGCTCGGCGAACTTGGCGGCGTGCTCGGCCTCCTCGTGGGCAGCCTTCTCCCAGTATAGGCCGATCTCGGGATAGCCCTCGCGATGGGCGACACGAGCCATGGCCAGGTACATACCGACCTCAGAGCACTCGCCCTCAAAGTTGGCGCGCAGGTCGGCAACGATGTCCTCGGAGACGCCCTCCATCTTGGCGACGCCCACGACGTGCTCGGCAGCCCACTCGAGCTTGCCCTCCTCCTGCTTCAGGAAACGAGAACCGGGAACGCCGCACTGGGGGCACTTAAAATCCTCGGGCAGCTGGTCGCCGTCGAACTCTTCCACATAACCGCAAACGGGGCAAACAAATTTCATGATTCGATCCTTTCGATGGATGGCGATGGGGCGCTTGTCCGATCCCGTAAGGGCCCTCTCCGGACGTGCGTCTTGACGAGTTCTATTATCCATAAATGCAACAAAATGTGAAGCCTATTAGGAATGATTTTTGATAAAACAATTTTGAGAGATGAGGATGTTGATTGATTAACGATTGGCAGGCCGCCTGCGACCTCTGATGAGTACAATCGGTCGAACAAATGTTGACCAATCAACAAATGAGGGAGTTTCCTTTATGCATCTAGCCCGCTGCGCCTGGTGCCGAACGTATCAAACGGTTTTTCGCATCGCATTGCCGGTGCTGCCCTATACCGAGACACGCATTCTGGAGCATGCTGAGAGAGCGCCTGCCAGGCCATTATCGGCTTTGGCGGTGGCTCGGCCATGGACTGTGCCAAGGGCGTGGGAGCACGAATCGCGCAGCCAAACAAGCCCATCAACAAGATGCGCGGCCTGCTGCGCGTCCACCGTCTCCTGCCGCTGCTTATTGCGGTTCCCACTACCGCCGGTACGGGAAGCGAAGTCACGCTCGCGGCGGTTATCACCGATGACGAGACGCACCACAAGTACCCCATTAACGACTTTGTGCTTATCCCACGCTTTGCGGTGCACGACCCCGAGTTCACGCGAGGTCTGCCCGCCTCCATTACGGGGCAGACGGGCATGGGCGCCCTGACGCATGCCGTCGAGGCCTTTATCGATTGGGTCGTTCGAATGAACGCCGCCTTGGACATTCCCAAATATGTGACGGGCATTCGCCGCTCTGACATTCCCGAGATGGCGGCGCATGCCGATGCCGAGGCCAATCCGCTGTACCCCGTTCCACTTTTGATGGACCGTTTGGAGCTGATGCGCATGTACGAGGTCGTCGCGGGTGGTATGTTTGAGGGCGAGAACTAGGAGGGTCCATGAACACCGAGGAAATTGCGCGCATTGTCGGAGACCAGCGCGTCTACTTTAAGACGCACGCCACGTTTGATGTCGATGCTCGACGTCGTGCGCTCGTGAGTTTACGCGATGTGGTGCGGGCCCACGAGGCCGATATTGCCCATGCGCTCAAGACCGATTTGGGAAAGTCGCATGACGAGGCGTATATGTGCGAGATCGGCACGTCGCTTTCCGAGATTCGTCATCAGATCGCACATGTGGCTCGATGGAGCCGTCCGCGCCTGCGTCCGTGCGACCTTGCCAACGCCGTGAGTGTGTGCAAAACGCAAGCCGTGCCCTATGGCGTCACGCTCATCATGGCCCCGTGGAACTACCCGTTTTTGCTAACGCTCGAGCCGCTCGCCGGCGCCCTTGCCGCGGGCAATACCGTGGTCATCAAGCCGAGCGCCTATGCTCCGGCATCGAGTGCGGTGCTCAAGCAGATCTGCGAAGAGGCATTTGATCCGTGCCTGGTGACAGTTGTCGAGGGCGGGCGCGCCGAGAACGAAGCGCTGCTCGATGAGTGCTGGGACAAGATCTTCTTTACCGGTAGCGTTCCGGTCGGCAAGCTCGTCATGGAGCGCGCAAGTAAAAACCTTACGTCCGTGACGCTTGAGCTGGGTGGAAAGAGTCCCTGCATCGTGGATGCGACGGCAAACTTGAAGGTTGCGGCACGGCGTATCGCCTTTGGTAAATGGCTCAACGTGGGGCAGACCTGTGTGGCGCCCGACTACCTGCTGGTCGATACGCGTGTGCACGACGAGTTGCTGGGCCTCATCAAGGAAGAGGCGCGCCGTATGTTTGGCGAGCATCCGCTCGACAACGAGGATTACGGGCATATCGTCAATGCCAAGCATTTTGCGCGCGTGCATGGGCTGATCGATCCCGATAAGGTCGTGCTTGGAGGTGCTGCGCGCGAGGCTTCGCTCAAGATTGAGCCGACAATTTTGGACGGCGTGGCCCCCGATGACGCCGTGATGCAGGAGGAGATTTTCGGCCCCATCTTGCCGGTGCTTACGTTTGAGAGCCTAGACGAGGCCGAGACGTTTATTACGGATCGTCCGACGCCGCTGGCCCTGTATATCTTTAGCCAGGACCGTGAGGTTCAGCAGCGCTTTGTGCGTTACGTGCCCTTTGGTGGCGGTTGCGTCAACGACACGATCATGCATCTGGCTACGAGCCATATGGGCTTTGGCGGCATGGGAGCGAGCGGTATGGGGCAGTACCATGGACGCGAGAGCTTCGATACGTTTAGCCACAAGAAGAGCATCGTGAACAAGGCAACGTGGCTGGACGTGCCATTCCGCTATGCCCCTTACGCAAACTGGAAGCACAAATTCGTGCGCATGTTTGTGCATTAAAATCAGATGGCGTAGGGACAAACGGTCGAAAAGACGCAGACAGGATGAATTTGTGTCCGCACGGACCCGTAGACTTCTCAATAAGGTTAAACGCCGGTTTATCCGGCCGTTAGGGGAGTTGCTATGTACGAGCCTTCACGTGTTCTTCTGTCGTTTCACATTGCGGGATTTCAGTATGCCGACGGCGCTTTGGTCCTGGGCGATCTTAAAGCGGGCGATAAACTGACGCTGTGCGCCGAGCGCGATAATCCCCATGATCCCGAGGCGGTTGCGATCTACTACGGCAACACCAAGCTTGGCTATGTTCCGGGAAACGAGGTCGGTCCGCTGTCCTTGATGATGTATTACGGCCATGAGGACGTATTTGAGGCCCGCGTGCAGCAGGTTGCCCCCGAGCGTAGCCCGTGGCACCAGGTGCGCGTTGGCCTCTATGTGGTGGATGCCCGCTAATCGGTAAGGGAGGCTGCCATGTTTGATGACGATGACCTGTTCGATTTGACGGACGATTCGTTTGAGTGGGATATGCTACTCGACGACGATGAGCTGGAGCAGGATCGCAAAAAGCAAAAGGATAAGAACGCCCAGGGTAAAGGTACGAATAAATAGACAAGCGCCGTCGCGGACTGTTTGGCGGGCTCTTTGGGCAACTGCCGCATCGCTGCGTCTGTATACTTAGCACGAGTTGGACGCGTTGCGAAATGAGGACTGAGACGATGATGTGGTTTACCGCCGACCTGCACCTGGGCGATACGAATATCTTGCACGACATGGACCGACCGTTTGGCTCGGTTGAGGAGATGAACCGCAAGGTCATCGATGTCATCAATGAGTGCGTGGCTGCGGACGACCGCCTCTATATTCTGGGCGACTTTACCTATCGTCTGCCCCTAGCGGATGCCGTGCGCCTGCGCGAGCGCATCGAATGCCAGAACGTGACGCTCATCCGTGGTAACCATGACGGCGACTGGGAAGATCCCGACGTGCCGCAGATTTGGGAAGACGTGCGTGATTACCTGGAGATTGCCCCCGGCTATGCCAAGGGTCATCGTCTGGTTATGAGCCACTACCCCATGCTCAGCTGGAATGGCAAGGCACGTGGCGCCATCATGCTGCACGGGCATATCCACAGCAGGGGAGACCGCACCAATACGCGCAACCGCGATCGCGAACGTCCTATCTTTCGCTACGATGTCGGCCTCGATGCCAACGAGTACAAGCCCGTAAGCCGTGACCAAATCCTAGGCTTCTTTGGATTGTAATTCTCGAACCGTCACGCAAAACGCCACAAAGGGGACGGGCACCTTTGTGGCGGTTCTGGCGCCGTTGCCATTATGGTGGCGGCACCTTTTTTGTCCGTGCGGCGCGGTAGAGTGTAGGCGGTTGAAATTTGCGTCCTTCGAGGAGCTGCTATGAACGAGATCAAGTGCCCACATTGCGGCGAAGTTTTTAAGGTCGACGCGTCCGGCTATGCGGATATCGTCAAGCAAGTGCGCGATGCCGAGTTTTCGCGCGACCTGGATGAGCGTGTGAAGGCGGTCCAGCGCGAGGGCGAGCAAGCGCTGGAGCTTGAGCGCTCGCGTTCGATGGCTGCCTTGCAGCAGGCAGAGTCCCAGCGCAACGCTCAGCTTACCGAGCAGAAGAACGCTGCGGCTCAACAGCTGGCACAAGAGGTTGCCAAGCGCGATGCTGAGCTCGCCGAGCTGCGTGCCAAGCTCGAGGGCGCTGCCGCAGAGCGCGAGAGTGCAAGCCAGCGCGCGGCGGTAGAGGCACGAGCCAACGCTCAAAAGGAGAATGCCGAACTCCAGCGCGAGATTGACAATTTGCGTGCGCAGCTGGAGCGCAAAGATGACGAAGCCAAGCTTGTCGAGTCGGCGGCGCGCAATGCCGCTCAAAACGATTTAGCTGCACGTGATGCTCAGATTGCCGAGCTGCAGGCCAGGCTTGCCGCGGCGGACAAGGCCCAGGAGATGGCGCTTGCCGCTGCCGCGGCAGAGTCGCAGCGTGAGCTCGATGCCGCTCGCAGCGAGGCCGAGCGCGCGCTTGCTGACTATCGCGCGAAGGTACAAGAGAGGTTTTCCGCCGCAAAGGCTCAGTCTGAGCGCGAGGCCGAGGGCCTTCGTGCACAGCTTCGTGAGCAAGAACTTTCTGCAAAAATGGAGCTGTCGAAGGCGGTCGCCGCGGCGGAGCGAGAGCGCGATGAGGCGCGTGCCAAACTGACGAGCGAGCTGGCGGTGCGCGATTCTCGCGAGGAACAGGCCAAGGCGGCACACGAGCTCGAGCTTGCGCAGGCCAAGCGCGCGAGCGATGACCTGATTCGCTACAAGGATGAAGAGATCGAGCGCCTTAAGGACATGAAGGTCCGTCTGTCCACCAAGATGGTGGGCGAGTCGCTCGAGCAGCACTGCGAGACCGAGTTTAACCGTCTGCGCATGACGGCATTTCCCAACGCGTACTTCGAGAAGGATAACGATGCGTCCGAGGGTACCAAGGGCGACTTTATCTTCCGCGAGTGCGACGCGAGCGGCAACGAGGTCATTTCGATTATGTTCGAGATGAAAAACGAGAACGACGAGACCGCGACCAAGCATAAAAACGAGGACTTCTTTAAGAAACTCGATCACGATCGTCGCCAGAAAGGCTGTGAGTACGCGGTGCTCTGCACGCTGCTCGAGCCCGAGAGCGAGCTCTATAACGTAGGGATAGTCGACGTGAGCTATCGCTACGAGAAGATGTACGTGATTCGCCCGCAGTTTTTCATTCCCATGATCACGCTCCTTCGCAACGCCGCCATGGGCTCACTGCGCTATAAGCAGGAGCTGGCGGAGTACAAACAGCAGAATATCGACGTCACGAACTTCGAAGCCAAGATGGAGAAGTTCAAGAATGATTTCGGTCGCAACTACGAGATCGCGAGCCGCAAGTTCCAAACGGCAATCGATGAGATCGACAAGACGATTAGCCATCTGCAGAAAACCAAGGAGGCATTGCTGTCCTCCGAGAACAATCTGCGCCTAGCCAACAAGAAGGCCGACGATCTTACCATTCGCAAGCTCACGTGGGGCAACAAGACCATGAAGGCGGCGTTTGACGAGGCGCGCGGGGCTGCGCCAGAGACAAACGATGAGCCAGCCGAGGTGGATTCGTATGAGGTCGAGGATACCGAGTAAGGCATAGCGTATAGTGCAAAAACGGGGCCGCTGGCGATATTGCCAACGGCCCCGCTTCGTTTCGTTCCAGTATGTTCGACTAGTCCTCGAGCAGGTCTTCGATAAAGCCGACGCGGTAGTTTTTGAAGATGACTTCACCGCCGTCTTGCGTGGCGTCCAGATCGACATCGCCCATGATGCCAAAGTCGTGGTCGCCGTCCTCGTCGGCAAAGATCTGGTGCACGTGCCATACGTGCGCGGTCTTCTCGTCGGACTCATCGATGGAAAACATCGCGGCGCTGCGGGCATCTCCGTCGGTGAGGATTTCCTCGTGCAGCTCATGGTAGGCATCGAGGGCCTTTTGCCAGCGGATCTCGCTCATGCCCCAGTCGTTGTCGAGCTCGCCCAGGTCGCGAACGTGCTCACGGGCGGCAAGGGTCACGCGGCGAAAGAGCGCGTTGCGCACCAGCAGCGTGCAGCCGCGGCGGTCCGCCACGACCTCGTCGATGCCCTGTGGCGGCGCGGCATTGAGGGCTGCCGGGTTGCCGGCGTTCTCCCACTCGTCCACCAGGCTCGAGTCCACCGAGCGCACCACAAAGCCCAGCCACGAGATAATGTCGCGCAGGCGCTCGTCGCGCTTCTCGATGGGTACGGTGCGGTCGAGCGAACGGTAGGCCTCTGCCAGGTAGCGAAGCAAAATGCCCTCGGAGCGGGCGATGCCGAGCTTTTGAATGTAACCCTTAAAATCGCTCGCGCTTTCCAGCATATCGCGCAGGACACTCTTGGGAGAGAGCTGGTAGTCGTTTGCCCAGGGCACTTCCTGGCAGTACTTGTCAAAAGCGGCGTCGAGCAAATCCTCGAGCGGCTTTTCGTACGTGACGTCTTGAATGCGCTCCAAGCGTTCCTCATACTCGATGCCGTCGGCCTTCATTTCGGCCATAGCGCGATCGCGTGCGGCGCGCTCCTGTGCACGCAATACCTGCTTGGGGTCCTCGAGCGTGGCCTCGACCATCGAGATGAGGTCCATGGTATAGGTCTCACTTTCGGGGTCGAGCAGCTCCAGCGCGGCAAGCAAAAACGGCGAGAGCGGCTGGTCGAGCGCAAAGTCCTCGGGCAGGTCGACCGTCAGCGCGTAGTCGATGTCCGGCGCGGCGTCAGCCGGAGCGTCGGGTGCGGGCGGCACCTCGGTGCGCACGACGACGCCGGAGTCGATGAGCGTGGCGAAGATCTCGTCGGTGCGAACCTCGAGCTTGGCCTTTTCTTCGGGGGTCTGCAGGCTTGTCTCGATGAGGTCGTGTACGCGGGCTCGGGCATTGCCGCCCTGCTCGACCACACTAATCACCATAGAGTGCGTGATGCGCAGGCGTGGCTTGAGTGTTTCGGGTTGCGTCTCGATCAGGTGCTCAAAAGTTTGCTTGTTCCATGAGACAAAGCCCTCGGGGGCCTTTTTCTTTTTAATCTTACGGAGTTTTTTGGGGTCGTCGCCCGCCTTGGCCATAAGCTTGGCATTCTCGATCTCGTGCTCAGGTGCCTCGGCGATTACCATGCCCTCGGTATCGAAGCCCGAGCGACCGGCGCGACCGGCAATTTGATGGAACTCGCGGGCGCGCAGGCGACGCATTTTGTAACCATCGAACTTGGTGAGCGCAGTGAGGACCACGGTGTGGATGGGCACGTTGATGCCGACGCCGAGTGTGTCGGTGCCGCAAATGACGGGCAGTAGGCCCTGCTGCGCCAGGCGCTCGACCAGCAGGCGATAGCGCGGCAACATGCCAGCATGGTGCACGCCGACGCCGCATCCAAGCAGGCGCTTGAGAATCTTGCCAAAGGCCGTGGAGAAGCTCGTTCCCTTTGCCGCTTCTTTGATGGCTTCGCGCTGCTCCTTGCTGGCGATGCCAAAATTGGCGAGCGACTGTGCCGTCGCAAGGGCGGCATCCTGGCTAAAGTGCACGATATAGAGCGGGGCCTCGCCACGGCGCATGGCGAGCTCGACCGTGCCCTCGAGGGAGGTCGTCACATAGTCGTAGCTCAGCGGAACAGGACGCGGGGCATCGACAACCAAGTCGCAAGCAGCGCCGGTGTGCTCCTCGAGCGAGGCGGCGATGGCGGAGACATCGCCGAGCGTGGCGCTCATGAGCATAAACTGCGTGTGGGGCAGGGTGAGCAGCGGTACCTGCCAGGCCCAGCCGCGGTCGGGGTCGGCAAAGTAGTGGAACTCGTCCATGGCCACGCAGCCCACGTCGGCGCCCTCGCCCTCGCGCAGCGCATCGTTGGCAAGGATTTCGGCCGTGCAGCAGATGACGGGCGCCTTGGTATTGATATGCGTATCGCCGGTGATCATGCCGACGTTATCGCGGCCGAGTACCTGTACCAGGTCGAAGAACTTTTCGCTGACCAGGGCTTTGATGGGGGCCGTGTAATAGCAGCGCTTGCCCTGAGCCATGCCCATAAAGAGCATGCCCAGTGCGACGAGCGATTTACCCGATCCGGTCGGTGTGCCTAAAATGACGTGATCGCCGGCGGCCAGGTCCATGAGGGCCTCTTCTTGGTGATCCCACAGCTCAATGCCACGGTCGCTCGTCCATTCAAAGAAGCGTTCGAAGGCCTGATCGGGCGTGAGCCATGGTTCGGGCTCGCTGCCGTCCTCGGGCTCCCACCAGGTGGGAGAGAGCGCGCCGAGCGAGCCAAACTCGGCTTCGGCTCCCGTGCCGCCCGAGAACGAGCTGGCGGCGCCGGCACCGGAGACGGTGCTGGCGGCGGTATCTGTCGTGGTCTGTGCCATGTGTTTGCTTTCTCTCGCGATTGTCCGCCAACTATTATGGCGTAGCGTCGCATCGATGCGTTCGCAGGCAAGAAAATGCAGGAAATGGGCGTTCTGCCCAGCTGTTTGGTGCAGTTGCCAACTAAGTGAGTAGACTTTTTGCAATATCGCGAGCACATGGCTTTTGCGCAAAGGCTCTACCTGCGGTTTTATTATTGGTTACGTGGGTTGTGCTTGGCTATTGCAATAAAGTCTACTCACTTAGATTTGAGGGTCGTTTGCTGGCGCCTATTTGCGCTTGTTTGCCGAAGCCGCGACCATCAGAGGCCCCTGGGACTCCTGCGGTAAGCGCTTCTTGCCCTTGCGGGCGCGGTTTTTAAAGTTCTCGACGGCCTCTTCCATGCCGAGGGGCACGTAGGTGAGCTCATCGAGATTGTCGGGCAGGTAGCACGCAAGGCTTTGCTCCTGCGCGCGCCCCGCCGTGAGCTGTTCGTCGCTGGGCAGCGCGTCGGGAGTGGCGCAAATGCCATAGACGGCGGCACCCATCTCGCGCGTGCGGCGCTCGTATTCGGTCTCGGGATGCTCGGGATGGTCGCGGCGAACGTCGTCACTTACCCATAGTGTGTCGTAGCCGGCCGCGGCAAACTGCCCCAGGGCGTAGTCGCGCAATGGCTTGCTGTCGGTGCGCAGCGTGACGGTGGCGCCGGCTGAAAAAAGCGGGCGGTAGAGCATCAGATGGTCGACATGGACGAGTCGTTTTTTGGCGTACTTGGCCTTAGGCTGCGGCGTGGGAAAGTTGATGGTGATGGCATCGAGCTCGCCTGTGGCAAACAGCTGCGGCAACGATGCGGCGCCTCGGGGCAGGACGAGTGCGTTGGTCAGTTCTTGCTCGCAGATTTTCTGTGCGGCATAGGCGATGCAGATGGGCTCCTGGTCCATGCCGATAAAGAGCGTGTTTGGCTCGTGGGCCGCGCGCTCTACAAGGTACGTTCCCTTGCCGCAGCCAAGATCCAGGTGAAGGTGTTCGAAAGACTTGCTGCCTGCGGGCGCACAGGCCTCGCGCCAATCTCCGGCATAGATTTCAGGGTTCGTCTCAATCGCATCGGCGTAGCGCTCCAGGCGCTCTTCGAGCACAAAGTTCTTAGGCGTGCGAACGTGGACGGCTCCCATGAGGCTCCTTGGTCATAAGTATGGAACGCATAGCTGCGCGTTCCATCAATGGGTTGAAAAAAGGGTAGGCATAGCTTGCCCGAAAGACGCGGTGCGGCTCGACGGCGAGTCGTCGGCGCCTACAGGCGCTTGAGAATCACGTAGCGGTTGAGCTCGCCACTGCGACCGTCGGCATGGAAGCGCTCAAGCTCGCGTACGGGGACCTCGCCGCTCTTGTAGAACGTGCGAACGCCGCGCACCAGGTCGGTGATCTGCTGATCGTCAAAGTGGTGGCAATAGCGGTAGGCGTGGCGGTCGTTTTGCCAGCCAATGAGGTGGTCGCCGGCTTCAAACTGCGCTGAATCGTAACCCTCAAACGGCGGGGTGAGCTCGGCGCGGGCCTCGGCTCGAACGGCCTTGCGCGCCATGCGCTCGTCGTTCATAAACTCCCAAAAGCTAATGGCGATGATGCCGCCCGGGCGCGTCTGCCGCACCAGGGCGTCGAGCACGCGTACGCGGTACTCGCACGACGGCACGTGGTGCATAAAGCCAAAGCAGACCGAGATGTCGGCGAGCGGGGCGTCGAAAAGCACGTCGGGTGTCTCGGCGGGGTTGAGCTTCATGAGGGCATCGAGCACGTCGAGTTCCTGGAAGTGCAGGTTGGGAATGCGCAGGGCGTGACCGCGTGCATCGATAGCCAGGTCTTGGCACGAGTCGACGCCATAGAACTCAAACGGGCAGCTGGCGTCTGCCGAGGAGTTTGCGCCGTCGACGCCCTTGGCGGCAAGTGCGCCGCCGGCGGCAAAGTTCTCGAATCGCATATTGCCGCAGGCGAGATCGAAGACGCGGACGGGATGCTCGATTGTGGCGACGTCGAGCTGCTCGAGTGCGATGTCCATGGTGCGCACCCAGCCGGGCCACGGGGCCTGACGCGTATCGGAAAAGGAGGCGGAGTGCTCGCGATAGAACGTGTTGTTGAGCTGGATGAGCGATGAGGCGAAATCGCGGTTCACGGCGCGGAACTCCCTCCGTTGGCGGTGCGGAATTAACAGTACGACCATACTACCGTTAACGCCGCAACGGGGACAACCAAGCTAGGTGCCATTGCTTTGTTTGGACACATTTCCGCAGCTCATATGCACCCGCAACCGCCGGTTGTCAAAAATCTCACTAGAATAGGTGGCATGCTTTTGGCGGTGGCGGATAGATTTTTAACTGTGCAAGGCGCCTTAAGAACAAAAACGGTCCGGCGGCACGGCTGGCATCACATAGGAGGAACCATGAATGTAGAAACTGCGCAGCGGCTCGCCGACCTTCGCCGCAGCAAAGGCTTTAGTCAAGAAGGGCTGGCACGAAAGCTGGGACTGTCGCGCCAAGCGGTCAGCAAATGGGAACGCGCGGAGAGCTCGCCCGATACCGAGAACCTGATCTCGCTCGCCAAGCTCTATGGCGTGAGCCTGGACGAGCTGCTCAATCCGAGCGATGAGATCGAGGACGATATCGAGTTTGAGAACGAGGACCGCGCCCGCCAGCGCGAGGCCGAGGCGGCAGAGCGCGCACGCACCCATGAGGCGGCGGCACGTGCCACCGAGGCGGCAACACAGGCGAGTGATGCTGCGGCCAAGGTGGCGCAAGCGGCAAGCTGGAGTGCGCAGGCCGCCAATGCTGCTACGGCGCAGGCGACGAGTGGCGGCACAGTTGGCTCGACTCCGGTGAAGGGCCCGTTCCAGTCGTTCCCGTATTGGGCCGTGTGCTGGCTACTGTTCTTTTTGCTGATGTTCCCGTTTGGCGCCGGCCCCTTTGCTGCGCTGATCTTCTTTACGATCCCTATCTATCACTGGGTGGCGCGTGCGCTCGATGGCGATTGGGCGCGCGGTGATATTCAGGTTGGTCCGGCACCGGTGACAGCTAGGGCTCAGAATGTTTCCGCTGCGGTTGATACTGACGTGGCTACCGCGACCACCGCTGAGCCGATTGCCAAAGAGGGTGATGAATGATGAAGCTTTCGCATGAATCCAAGGTACGCTTGGGCGTTGGCGTCGGAGCGTTTGTGCTCATCATTGGGCTTGTCTTTGGCATTTCGCGGCTATTGGCTCATTCCGATATGGTGCGTACGACCGGTATTCTATCTGGCCATTTGTCTGATTTTGACGATATGTTTGACGAGGACGATTCCTTGAATAGCGGAAACTATTCCGCTCGGCCTCAGCAACTTTCGAGTGCGACTTTTGATGCCGATGAGTTCCGCTACCTCGATTTCGATATCAATGCGGCTTCGGTGGACGTCAAGGTTGTTGATGGCAACAAGGCTCGCGTTATAGAGCGGGGGCGCGTTGCCGAGGGTATGGATGCCTCCAAGGCCGCGATGCAAAACATCGCATCCGTCGAGGACTCGACGCTCAAGGTTTCCCAGTTTGGAAGTGATGACGGTAAGGCAATCGATCGCTCAGTTACGGTTGAGCTGCCACGCCGTGTTGCCGAACATCTGAAGGGAGTCAACGCGCACGTGGGCTCGGGTGATCTGCAGATTGCCGGTGTCATCTGTGATGGTTTCGATCTTGTCCTGGGTGCGGGAGATGTAGAGTTTACGGGCAGCGTGACTGATGCGCTCAGCGCTGAGGTCGGTTTGGGCGATGCGACGTTCGAGCTCTACCAGGCCCCCGCGAAGTCGATGGACGTGAGCGTGGCCTCGGGCGATGTGGAGATGACGGTTCCGAATTCTACGGGCTTTAAGGCGAGCCTTACCGTGGGCAGCGGCGACTTCGAGAGCGATTTCCTTCCGCTTGGCTACGATGGCGAGACTATTTTGAATCATGAATTCGATAACGGCGATAAGTCTGCCACGTATCGTTTTAAGGTCGGTTCGGGCGACATGTCGTTTGATCCGGAGTGACAGACGGCTATCGAAGACTTATAAACCATAGCTGCACTGTTTGATGGAGGCGCCGGGGCCGTGACGGGCTCCGGCGCCTTTGCCTTTACAATGGGGGCATGGAACAGATTATCTTGAACATACTCGAGGCTCTGCGTTGCGGCGAGACCGTAGACGACAAGGCGCTCGTCAAACTGATACATGCCGAGGCGCGCCGTGAGGGTGCCGACAAGCGCGATCTGGCCAAGCGCCGTCTGCTGCCGTTCTACCAGCGGGTTAAACGTGAGGATCCGGCTCGTTGGGCTGCGTGGAATGTCGATGCCGATCTGGAACGTCAACTGCTGCAGGTGCTACGCATGAAGCCGCGCCGCACGGCTTCGGGCGTAGCGACCATTACCGTCATCACCAAGCCGTGGCCGTGCTCGGGCGATTGTCTGTTTTGTCCCAACGATCTGCGCATGCCCAAGAGCTATCTGCATGCCGAGCCCGCGTGCGCCCGTGCTGAGCAAAACTGCTTCGATCCGTATCTGCAGGTGAGCGCTCGTCTGACCGCGCTTTCGCAGATGGGGCATGCGACCGATAAGATTGAGCTCATTGTGCTCGGTGGCACCTGGAGCGACTATCCGGAAGGCTATCAGACGTGGTTTATGTCGGAGCTCTTCCGTGCGCTCAATGACGATGCCGTCGCCGGCGTGGCGGCCAACCCCATGCTGGCGCGTCCGGGTATCAGCCGTGCCGAGGCGGGGCGTCTGCTCGACGATGCACCCGCCGATGCGCTGCCGCCGGTGGTAGCGGAGCGCCGCGAGCGCTATCGGGCTGCCGGCATTGCGACAGACGAGGCCGAGCTCGCTGCCGGCGTTGCCGACGAGCAGGAGCGTGTGGATGCTGCCGTGGGCGGCTATAACCGTGCGGTGCGTCGTCTGTACGGCCCCGGTACGCCGTGGGGCGAGGTCACCGAGTGGCAGACGGCAACGATAGAGGAGCTCGAGCGTCAGCAGCGCATCAACGAGACGGCGAAGCATCGCGTGGTGGGACTCGTTATCGAGACGCGCCCCGATGCCGTAACGCCGCAGGCGCTTACGCTCATCCGCCGCCTGGGCTGCACCAAGATCCAGATGGGCATCCAGAGCCTCGACCAGTACCTGCTCGATATCAACGAGCGTCGCATTTCGGTGGGGCAAATCGAGCGGGCGTTTTCGCTTGCGCGCCTGTTTGGCTTTAAGATCCACGCGCATTTTATGCTCAACTTGCTGGGTGCCACACCCGAGGGGGACAAGCGCGACTACGAGCGCTTTATGACCGAGGGGGCCTTTATGCCCGACGAGGTCAAGGTCTACCCGTGCGCGCTCATCGAGGGCTCGCGTCTGGTGGGCTGTTACGAGCGCGGCGAGTGGCGCCCCTATACCGAGGAGGAGCTACTCGACGTGCTAGCCGATGACATCGTGGTGACGCCGCCGTTCTGCCGTATCAGCCGCATGATTCGCGATTTTAGCTCCGACGACATTATGGTGGGCAACAAGAAGCCCAACCTGCGTCAGCTCGTTGAGAACCGCCTGGCTGCTCGGGGTGACGGTGCGACGGTGCGTGAGATTCGCTATCGCGAGATCAGCACGGCGGGTGCCGACTTGGATGAGCTGACCCTTGACGAGGATGTGGCGTACGAGACGCCGGTGACGCACGAGCGCTTTTTGCAGTGGGTGACGCCGCAGGGCAAGATTGCGGGCTTTTTGCGCCTGTCGCTGCCCGACCATTCGTTTGTTGCCGCGCATGCGGACGAGTTGCCGACGATGCCGGACGAGGCGATGATTCGCGAGGTGCACGTGTACGGCATGGCGGCGCGCGTGGGCGACCAGGGCCAGGCGGCGCAGCATCACGGGTTGGGGCGTTTGCTCGTAGAGCGTGCGTGCGAGATTGCCCGGGATGCGGGGTATGCACGCATCAACGTGATCAGCGCGATTGGCACGCGCGAGTACTATCGCCATCTTGGATTTTATGACCATGGCCTTTATCTGCAAAAGGAGCTC
Source organism: Collinsella sp. LCP19S3_H3 (assembly GCF_052119145.1). Taxonomy (NCBI): domain Bacteria; kingdom Bacillati; phylum Actinomycetota; class Coriobacteriia; order Coriobacteriales; family Coriobacteriaceae; genus Collinsella; species Collinsella sp. LCP19S3_H3. The sequence goes on along the minus strand of NZ_JBQKFW010000005.1, from coordinate 52,716 downwards.
TAGATGAACAAACCGAGTGTTTCTGCCGGCGTTGTTGCCGGCGTTGCTCTGGGAGCCGCGGCGCTGGGCGCGGCTGCCGTCGCTGTTCGCGCTGCCTGCCTGCAGGTCGCGCGAACCCGCAATGGATTGGCGCGTGTGAAACGCGTGCACGATGAGGGCGGCGATGAAGTCCGCGTATTGGTGCAAGGCGGTGTCTACCAAAGCGCGAGTTACGTCGGCGAGCGCTGGGCGGAGCCCGTCTTTGCGTATTATCGCGCGTTTGACGACGTGTTTGAGGCCGAGGATGCGATGCGTGACGTTTATGGTCACGGTATCAGCCGTATGCTTATGCTAGGTGGCGGCGGGTTTGCCTATCCCAAATTTGCGCTGATGTCGCACGAGGGTCTGCGCATGGACGTTATCGAGTATGACGGAGAGATTACGCGCCTGGCGCGCCGCTGGTTCTACCTAGACGAGCTAGAGCGCGCGGCGGGCGATCGCCTGCGGGTGATAACCGCTGAGGCTCGCTCGTATCTGGGTGTGACGAGCGTGGGCCATCGTCGCTACGACGTGGTCGTGAGCGATTGCTTTGGCGGTGCCGAGCCCGTACGCGAGCTGGCGACGGTTGAGGCGTTGCGTTTAGTGCGGGGCAGCCTGAACCCCGGGGGTATCTACGTTGCCAATATCGTGAGCGCAAACGAGGGGAGCGATGTAACGTTCCTGCGCGACTGCGCTGCCACGGCACTCGAGGTATTCGCCCACGGCTGGGTGGTCCCCTGTGGCGATACAGAGTTCGGCGGCGAGGAAAACTACCTGCTCATCGCCAGCGACGGGAACTATGCCTTTGCCGAAGCCGTGCCCTTTGACGCCGACTTCCTCGGCGCCGTCCTTCACGACTAGCGCGTCTTTCTGCGACCAGTCTTTCTGGGACGGGGCTTTTTAGCTGCTCTCGGATGCCGGCTCGCTCCACATCGGGAGCAGTCAATTTGGGACGGGGCTATTTTAGCTATCCCTGCCACTAATCGGACAAACCTTTCGCTTTACCTGCAAGGGCAGCTAAAATAGCCCCGTCCCAAATTGACTGCTCATATAGTCAGCCCCGTTTTATGCGTGGTCGCGCCAGCTGCGGACACGCTGCTTCATGCCATCTATGTCGAGCACGCCTTCGGCAAAGCCCTTACGCACGAGCTCTTCGGGAACGAACTCATCGTAACGATCAAAGTAAGGCACCTCGCCGGGATAGACGAGCTCGATGGGATCGAAGTCCTTCTCGGCCTCGGCGGCGAGTACCTCAAAGAACGTCTCTTCGTCGGCCTTCATCTTAAACTGCATAAAGTACGGGCGCGACGGGTCGAGTCCGCGAAGGCCCAGCTCCGCGGCACATTTAATCTTGAGCATGCGCTCGAGCGCCAAAAAGGCATAGCTGCCCAGCCAGGGGAAGAGCACCCAGGTGTCGCCGCCCAGGTTAATGAGCGGCCTAGTGCCCGCACCCGAAATCTCGGCCGTATGGCGAGCCTGCGCCAGACGGGCTCGCGCGTTGCCCATAAGGTACGGATACGCGGCATGTTCGTTGAGCGCTTTACGCATGCGCTCGAGTACATGCGTGTTGATGTCGCCGGGGCAATCGCCAAAGTAGGCCGGCACACGGCCCTTGACCTGCGTGGCAAAGACGGTGTGGCGCTTCCAGTCCACTTCTTCGACAATCCAGCAGTGCCCGGCGATGGCGATGCGCTCACCGGGTGGTGGGGGATTGACGATCGTGCCCAGCTCGGCCGACTCGCTGCGGACGGTGAACTCCTCGTTTTCCTGAAACACGGCGTAGAACTTAAAATTGTTGATGATGCGCTCGCCCGCGAGGCCCACGATGAGCCCGCCGCCCTCGGTGACCTGGAGATGGTCGATCTTAATGAGGTGACGCAGCAGCACGCGATAGTCATCGGCTGAGACGCGGTGGAAATAACTGAGCGTGAGCACGCGCTGGGCAAGTTCTGCCGGCGTGAGCTCTCCGGTGCTGGCAAGCGTCGACATAGTCTGGTGATAGAGCAGACTGTAGGGGAGTCGATCGAGCTCGGGCGGCTCGACCCACTTTTCCTCGCGATAGAGTTGTACGAGTGCGATGCCCTGCAGGAGCTTCCACGGAATGGTTTCGGGCATCATCGTGCGCGGCTCGGGCTCTTCCTCGCGCATGACAAACCACATCTCGGGCGGAAGGTCGCGGCGTCCCGTGCGGCCCATTCGCTGCAAAAAGGAACTGACGGTAAATGGCGCATCGATCTGAAATGCACGCTCCAGACGGCCGATATCGATGCCAAGCTCAAGCGTAGAGGTGGTGACGGTCGTCTGTGCCTGCTCCTCATCGCGCATGAGCTCTTCTGCCGTCTCGCGCAACGATGCCGAAAGATTGCCGTGATGGATGAGGAAACGGTCAGGCTCGTGTCGGCTCTCACAGTAGCTGCGCAGCATGGAACATACGGCCTCTGCCTCCTCGCGCGAGTTGGCAAAGACCAGACACTTGCGCCCGCGGGTGTGTTCGAAGATATAGCCCATGCCGGGATCGGCGTTGTCGGGTGCGGTGTCGGTGGGGTTGAGGAGCGCTTGCTCGGCGGCCCGGGGGATGTCGACTTCGCCCTCGGGGGCCGAAGAAGTGCAGCGGTTCCCGGAGGTAGCCTTACCCTGTGCCCGTTTGCGACGTTGACGGCGCTCCTCCTGTGTGGGCTGTCCGCTGTGGCTCGTGCCTTGGGTGTCGGCCGGCAGCGCCGTGGGTGCCGCTGCCTCAATGCGCTCGGAAGCAAGAACTTCGGCCTCTTGAGGACCCATGCTCTCGAATCCCCGCTGCTGTGCCTGGGGACCCGAGTTGTAGAAGTGCTCCATGGAGATGCGCCACACGCGGCGCGGTTCCTCAAAACGGGGGATAACGCATTCACGTCCCGTTCCCTGTGAGAGAAAAGCGCCCGTGCGCTCGGGGTCGCCGATGGTGGCCGAAAGGCCAATGCGTCGAGGCTGCACGCCGGCCATGCGCGAGAGTCGCTCGATAAGGCAGAGCGTCTGCCCGCCACGGTCGCCGCGCATGAGCGAGTGGACCTCGTCGATGACCACATAGCGCAGGTCGCAAAACATGCGCGGGATCGCCATGTGCTTATGGATCAGGAGCGCCTCGAGTGACTCGGGCGTAATCTGCAAGATGCCGCTCGGCTTTTTGATGAGCTTAGCCTTGTGCGACTGCGAGACATCGCCATGCCAGTGCCAGACAGGGATATCGGCCTCTTCGCAGAGGTCGTTAAGGCGGACGAACTGATCATTGATGAGCGCCTTGAGGGGGCCGATGTAGAGGGCGCCCACGCTCGCGGGCGGCTTCTCCCAAAACTCGGTCAGGATGGGAAAGAAGGCCGCCTCGGTTTTGCCGGAAGCCGTGGATGCCGTCAGGAGCACATTGTCTTGTGTGTTAAAGATGGCATCTGCCGCCGCAACCTGAATGGAGCGGAGACTCTCCCAATCGTGGGAGTAGATGAAGTCTTGGATAAACGGGGCGTAGCGGTCAAAGGCGTTCACGGGGCCTCCTTTCAAAAGCGAATCTCTCAACGCGGCGGGCAGTGGCTTGCTGCATGACTGCTTCAATGTTTGCCCAGATAAAACCTGCCAAAATAAACCTGTCCCTTTTTGGCAGGTTAGATGGCGAATTCGGCGAAGTTGCGGTCGGCGCCTGCGGTGCCGGTGTCGTCTGTTGCGGCTGCCGGCGCGTCACCGCCGACGCTTTGCAGCAGCTCGGCCACGTTGGCGTCGGGGTTTTGGCATAGGATGTCGAGCAGCTCGATAAAGTCACGAATGACTTCGCGCGGCGTCAGATGCGTGTCGGCTCCCACGCGACCGAACTCAATCTTGAGGAAGTCCACCAGGTCGCTCTCGGTAAGCGTTGGCGTCCAGCCAAAGTAGCCGGCGTGAATTTGCATGAGTTTTTCGATCAGCACCAGCAACTCTTCGTAGGTGAGTGGCTGCAGACGGATGATGGGCGCGAGCATGTCTTTAAGGTCCTCGCGTGCAAAGCGGCCCTGAGCGAGTCGGCTGCGCAGGGCCTCGTAGGAGAACACGCCGCGGCGGCGGTCTTCGATGGAGGTTGGCGTGCCGCCCATGATCATGCCCAGGTACTGCGCCTTGCCCTGGAGCGTGTCGTTGTACATGGTCAGGATCTTCTCGTAGTTGTATTGGCGCGTGATCGCGTTGGGAATCTTATACAGATTCACGAGTTCGTCGATGAGCACCAGCATGCCCTTGTAGCCGCTGCAGACCAAAAAGCGCGCAATGAGTTTAACGTAGTCGTACCAGTCGTCATCGCTGATGATGGTCGAGGAACCCAGTTCGGCGCGAGCCTCGCTCTTGGTGCGGTATTCGCCGCGGATCCATTTGGTTATGCGGCTCATGGCCTCTTCATCGCCCTCGGATACGGCCGTGCGGTAGCGGCGGAGCATGCGGGCGAAGTCGAAGCCGTGGACCATCTCCTCGAGCGGGGCCAGTTGGGCATTGACGACCGACTCGTCGACGTCGGCACACGAGGCGACCCAGCGATCCAGAATAAGGTTGAGCGCACCGCCCTCGGGGCGCGTCTTGGTCGATATGTTGCGGATGAGCTCACGGTAGGTGGCAAGGCCCTGCCCCTGACCGCCCTGCAGGCGGCGCTCGGGCGACAGGTCGGCATCGGCGACGACGAACCCCTCGCCCATGGCGTGCGTGCGGATGGTCTGGAGCAAAAAGCTCTTGCCTGCGCCGTAGCGACCGACCAGAAACCGGAAGCTCGCGCCACCGTCGGCGATGAGACTCAAATCGGTGAGCAGGGCGCGGATCTCGACCTCGCGCCCTACGGTGATATAGGGAAGGCCGATGCGCGGGACCACACCGCCCTTGAGTGAGTTGAGAATGACGGCAGCGACGCGCTTGGGCACGCGGGGTGCTGCGGATGCGGTATCACTCATGGTCTAGGTATCCTCTCACGTCTGCTTCGTAATCCTCGATAATTTGCGGTCCTGCCGCGCCGAACTCGATAACGGTGTCTCCCACCAGGTCAAAGAGCGTCTCGTTGATGCTGTCGACGAGCATATCCTCGCTCTGGCCCGACCTCTCCACTGCCGATGTCGCTTGCGCTGTGTTTTGCTCGAGGAGCGCGCGAAGAAAGGCATCTTCGGCGGGCGCGAGTTTGTTCGTAGCTTCGGCAGACGCGGGCGTTACGGGTGCGGGCGCAGACACGAGGAGCGGTGCCATGACGCCAAACTCTTCGGCGGAGACAGTCGGCTCGTCGGGTTCGTCTTGCTGTATGGTCATCTCGCCAGGTTCGGCAGTCATGCCGGGCGCAGACTCGCTGCCCGGCTGCTCGATAAACGTTGCCTCGGCTTCCACGGGCGTGCCGTCCTCGCGCTCCTCATCAATCAAAAGCGCTTCACGCGTTTGCGCGGCGGCGCTCCGAATGTGCCCCAGCTGGCTCAAATCGATATCGATCTTGACGGGCTGGTGTGCGGCATCCCACGAAAGCCATGCCACGATCTCGTCATCGATGATTTTGGCCAGATATTTGGGGACCTTCTCCTCCTTCAGGGGGTGGGCGGGGGCTAGGGCCAGGCGCAGACGTTGGTCGCAGGCGCGCATCATCTCACCAAGCTTGCTGCTCTTTTGCCTGCTGCCGTGAATTCGCATGCATTCCCAAAAACCGTTTTGGCAGCGGTAGATATGGATGGGGTCAAGACGGTATTCGCAGTCCTCTTGGCGCTCGGGCGCAAAGAACACGGCCGAGGCAAACATGGTATAGGGCATGGCCGTCTCCTCCCCAAACAAGCTTGCCACGATACCGGTCTTTCGATGCGTGTCATAGTAGCGCGCCATGCGGACGTACACGGCACATGCCACGTGGCGTAGGTCGCGATGGTGGCTGCGATCGAGTCTAGAGTTATCGAGGTTATACGTGGAGAGGGCGTTGATAGCGGCCATGAGTCGCTCCTCGCCCGCCTCGTCGGGCGGGAGGGGGAGCGTAGGCTCGGAGGTCTTACGACGCGCAGGCGGCAGATCCGACGGCGTCGGTGCAGGTGCAAGGCCTCGAGCCGCGCGCCGCAGCTCGATAAGGGCGTTATCGAACATGACGGTTTTAGAGTCGCGAAGCAGTTTGGGGTCGAGCCCGTGGAAAACGGCGTAATCTTGCAACCACACGCGTGCAAACCGGTCGATGCCGGGCTCGAAGGCACGATAGGCATTCCAAAAGGCCTTGATCTTGCTAAAGCCATCGAGTGGGTCATCTACGCCAATGCCGCAGATCAGCTCATAGAGATACAGGAAGGCAAAGGACGTAGACGTTTCCTCGACAGTTCCGCGGCGCACTTGGGCACGCCAGGTAAAGTAGCCGCGCAACTGTCGATCGCTCATGGCATTGTAGGTGGGAAAGTACGACTTAAAGGTGCCGTTGTAGGGACAATCGTCCTCGAAGTCGGCCATCAGCAGGCCTTGGCGGTAAAAGAGCTCCGCCTCCGATAGCCAACGTCCCGCGCCGCCTTTGGGATCATCTTGCCAGCGCGATATCTCGCGCATCTTGCGGTACTGGTCGGGGAGGAAGTTCTGCATCTGTCGACCGGTCTTGAGAATCGGCTCGTCAGCATAGATTTCGTTTGAGAAGCGGGCGGACTGATGGGTCCGGGCCTCGGCCATAATGCGCTCGATGAGCATCTTCACGTCCTGGTCGGCCACCGCTTCTCCTCTCCTAACGCAGCTTCGGTGACCTCATATCATAGCACAGCATCAAACAGGTGTTCGAGAAACCGCTACGTAGATAGATTTAGAACAAGAGGGCGTAGATGACCGCCACGACGACGGAGGGGAGCATGTTGGCCGTGCGGAAGGTCTGAGGTCGAATAAGGTTAACCCCAACACAGAAGATGAGCATAGAGCCCACAAGCGAAAGGCTGTCGAGGGCTGCGGTGGTCATGATGGGGGAGAGTGAGCCGGCAAAAAGCGTGATCGTGCCCTGGAATACGGCAACGGGCAGGGCCGAGAAGATGCAGCCGCGGCCAAGCGAGGCCGTCATGGTGCAGACGATGATGCAGTCCAGCGCGCCCTTCAGGGCAAGCGTGGACCAGTCGCCGAGCAGACCGTCCTGAATCGATCCTACGATGGCCATGGCGCCGATACACACGGTGAGCGATGCCGAGACAAAGGCGTTGGTGAACTCGTTGTCGCCTTCGCTGCCGGTTTTGCGCTTGAGCCATTCGCCGAGGTTCTCGATGGCGGCCTCCAGGTTGATGGCCTCGCCGATGAGCGAACCGAGGGCAAATGAGACGATAAGCATGGTGGTGCCGGTGGTCGCCAACGCCTCTCCATCGATAACGAGCATCTTTTGCATGGTGCCGCCCAGGCCGATAAACAGAACACACAACCCCGACGCCTTCATGAGCGTGTCTTGGATGCGAGGCGTAATGAAGCGCCCACCCATAAGGCCAAGCAGACCGCCCGCGATCAAAAGCGCGACGTTGATGATCGTTCCTAAACCCGGCATGAACCCTCCTGTAATTGATGCCAACGCGGCAATCGTAGCAGAACGGGGAGGGGCGCTCAGTATCCGAGCCAAGCGGCAGTTAGCGGTCTAGGACAGGATGGGGCTAAAGTCGAAGCGCAGCGTCATGAGGTGCTGTGGGGATTCGATGGCTGCGGCAATGATGTCGGCATCTCGTGCGCGATCGAACCCTTCAAGTTCCATTTGATAGGGGACGTCTTCTTGGATACCGATGCGACGAGGAACCAAAAGCTTGGTTCCGTCGAATTCTTCGGTTCGCGTTCCGTCTGCTGCAACGGAATAAAGGTGTAACTTGGCGGTCGTTGTGGCATCAAGTGCCGAGATAGCTTGGATATCGTTCGATGCGCTCTTTGCTCCCACTGCTGTAAGTGCCGTAGGCGCGACGACTTCGCCCGAAGGCAAAAAGACGAGCTCGACGGTGTTGGGGAATGCGATGAGGATATTTTTGCGGCGGGGCGCATTGGCAGCGACTGGCTCAATGCTTGCAGCATCGACGGTTTCCGTGTGGTCGAGCGCGACCATCATGCAACAGTTGCCTTCGTCGACACCTGGGGGAGCGGCAAAGTCCAGGCCGTCTTTCGGTTGGGAATCGCCTAGTTCGGTGGCGCTGCCGCTTGGCTTCTCGAGAGGAACCGCAGCGTTGTCTTCTGATGATGCATCGTCAACATGTGCCGGTGCGTCTGCGACCTCGTCTTTGGGGGATTTGTCATTATCGCTCGATATAGGAGCGGCAATCTCGACGGACCCCACTCCGTGCCATGTCATTTGGAGCAGCGCCGGATCGGCGAGAATGCGCTGCACGCCCGGCGCCTGGGCATCGATATTGATGGGGGCGGGTTCTGATCCGCGCGTGAGGTTAAGCGAGCCCTTCTGCCTGGTGCTTTGAGCCTTTTGGTCGTCCGCGTCGCCAGCGTAGAACAGCAAAGGCGCATCTCCCGTTGCGATGGCTTCGGTGTCCGCCTTGGTCAGCCGCAGCGACGCCGTAAAGGAGATGATGGGCTGCGCGCCATCGACATTCGAGGGAACGCAGCCCAGGCATACACCCCCTTCTTCTTCATGGGCCGCGCTGTCGAAGACGACCTTTGCCCCGTTCGCCGAGTCATCGACCGAGGCAATATCGATGCGCAGCTCTAAGTCGCATGGGTCGCCATCGGCGTTGACTGCAGCCGATTTCCATGTGCAGATGGCGCAACCTGTCCGGGGGCCGTTCTCCTTGTCCGGTCGATTGATATCCACGACTATCGAGTCGACCGTATTGAGGTGAAGGCATCCCGAGGTTCGGACCGTGGCATGTGCGAGCGAAAAACGTTGGCAGGCGACGATACCCGACGAATTCGACGCGGGGTTCAGAGCTTGCGGTAAGGAGCTTGCGGTAAAGAGCTTGCCGTGGCGGGCGTCGCCCAAGCGGCGAGAGGCGTACCGCTCGCCAGTGCGCTGCAGAGCGCGGCAACGGGCAAAAGGTTTTTGGGTGCCATGGTTCTCCTATCTATTCCGCGTACTCCGGTCGTGCTTGGCTATTGGTTGCGTTTGATGTGCAGGCCTAGGCACGTCAGTCCTGCTCCCACCGTGGCGACGCCTACCGCAATGAGTTGCCGGGTGTCGCTCGTCTGGACGAGCGGCTCGTGACGGCTGCCGCGATTAAGGCCCGAAAGATCGACGGTCACTTCTGTGGCCGCCTGCGCTTGCTCTTGTTGAGCAAAGGCATTGCGGGTGCGGACGCCAAGATGCCGACGATGGCGGCCAGTGCAATCGCCTTAGGACGTGGCGTGCGCACCGGGCTCGACCGTCCAGGTGATGCTTGCCACTTGATCTCCCGTACCGGTGGCGTGGTAGATGTCACGCGTGACGCGGGCGACGTGGCCACTCACATTGAGCCTAATTTTGTCCGTTCCGTCGGCAATGTCCTTGTACTTCATGTCGAAGCTTGCGTCTTTGGAAAGATCGAGGCCCGTAGTCTGAGTCGCCGAGCTGGCATCCTTTTCTGCCTCATCGGGGCCAACCTTAAAATCGATGGAGTTCTGGGCCGAGCCCGTCTTTGCGTCTGCAACGATTGTCCAGTCGTTCGTGGCCGTGACCTTCATGTTGGTGACGTGGATGCCGTATGCCGAGAGGTTGTCGATGGTAATCGTCTTGTCGGAGGGTCCTACAAGCGTTCCGTCGGCTTTGGCGGCAAAAGGGATGACCGTTGGCGCCTTAAACGAAACATTGCTAATGTCGGCCTTCACCGTCACATCGGTGGTTCCAACGCGCACCTCTGCCATGGCCGCCGTTGGCGCGGCGCCCATCGCAAGTGCGAGCGTAAGCCCTGCGCCCACGGCGAGTGCCCTGGCTCCGCTCAGGTTCATGGGTGTGTTCATAATCGATCCTTTCTGCTCGTCACGGACTGTTTCCGTGATGGTTGGACGAATGGGGACAGGGTGCTGCCCCTGCGAGCGCGTCGGCCACTAGCCTTCTGCCTGTGCCACCCGCACTTTGACGCGCGTCGGATTGCCGTGGGTGTCGTAGGTCTTGGCATCGAGTGCCTGAATCTCGATATATGCCTCGCCTTCTTGGATATCGCCGGCGGGGCAGGTCTCAACCGTCTTGCCGGCTTCGACCACACCGGACTCATAGATGGTCTCGTCGTTTTGAATCACGCGGAAGCGCTGGGGAAACTTGTTGTCTTGGACGTTCTGCACGTTGACGCGCAACTTGCCGCCTTCCTGCAACTGTGCGACCGGCGCGACCGAGATCGTCATCATGTTGTCGCGGACGATGGCGTCGAGCTCATCCTGGATTTCTTGGCGCGATTTACCTTCTGCCGTCGTGACTGAGGCGCCCGCTTCGGGCACGGGCTGCGACTGCCAGGCGTATAGCCCTACGGCGATGAGGGCGCAGACGACAGCCAGGCAGACAACGACGAGTTTCTTGCGACGCCCCAGTCTTGCAAGGCAGGGCGGCTTCTTCGCACTCATGCGGCGTCCTTGGTGGTGTAGACACGTGCGAACGTGGACGGGTCCGCTCCAAAGAGCATGTGAAGCATCAGGCGGCGCGAGTAGATGAGCTCGTCGAAGTCGTGAGGGAGCTCGATGTTGTGGATACGCGCGATGTGGTGGGCGAGCGCCGAGAACGACTCGGGGTCGCAGATCACATCGGTGGTGACGTGGTAGACCTCCGTACCTGGAAATGCATCTTCGTCGAAAGGCAAGAGATAGGGGTCGTCATCGACTTCGATGGCGAAACCGTATTGGGGCCAGTAATATGCCATGGAAACCTCCCTGCTCTGGGGCCAAAACTCCTATTGGTTTGGCTGTCGATGCCGACCGTATCAGCCGCAACTTGCCCAATAACTAACCAATTGCTTGACGAGCCGATATCCCCGCAGGTAAAAGCATGTGAAAAAAATCTCAACTATTTTTGACTGATAAATGCACATGTTGTGGCTGCGCGGCAACGTGTGGCAAAAGCGTCGCTTGTCTCGAAAATTCCACCGTTCGCCGAATTGCGCGAACGTTAAAAACGTCAATTATGGAGACGGTCTCGAACATGTCGGTGAAACGATGCGGTAACATTTCCCTGCAAACACTGTAGTTAGCTAAAGGGGGAGTTCGCGTGTCTGCAACCATCAAACCCTTCACCGACGAGTTCGAAGAGTATGGTCGCGATGAGTCTCGCACATCGGGCGAGGCCTCGAGCATCTCGTTTCCGACAACGGAGGACGAGGTCCGCGCCATTATGGAAAAGCTCCATGCCGAGCGTGTCCCGGTGACGGTTCAGGGCGCCCGGACCGGTCTTGCCGCCGGCGCCGTGCCTCATGGCGGTCACATTCTCAATACTTCCCGCATGAATCGCTACCTAGGCATTCGCCGCGATGAGCAGGGCCGCTTTCTTTTGCGCGTGGCGCCCGGCGTCGTGCTGTCTGAGCTGCGCAAGCAACTGGGCAAGAAAGTGCTGCCGACTGCCGGCTGGGACCAGGCATCGCTTGAGGCCTACGAGGAGTTCCAGGAAGCTCCCGAGCAATTCTTTCCTACCGATCCCACCGAGGCATCTGCCTGCCTGGGCGGTATGGCGGCATGCAACGCTTCCGGCGCCCGTAGCTACGCTTACGGCCCCATGCGCCCTCACGTCACGGGCCTTCATGTCGTGCTGACCGATGGCGACCTGCTCGAGCTTCACCGTGGCGAGGTTTTTGCACAGGGTCGTCGCCTTTCGCTCGTCACGGTGCAGGGCCGCACGCTCGAGCTCGACCTTCCCGACTACACCATGCCCAAGACCAAAAATGCTTCGGGCTATTTCGTTGCTGACGATATGGATGCCATCGATCTGTTTATCGGTGCGTGTGGAACACTCGGCGTCATCACCGAGCTCGAGATTGCCCTGCAGGCGGCGCCTGCGGTCGTTTGGGGCGTGAGCTGCTTCTTTGACAGCGAAGACAAGGCCGTGTCCTTCACCGATTCTGTACGTCCCGTCCTGTCCCACGCGGCTGCCATCGAATATTTCGATGCGGGCGCCCTGGATATCCTGCGTCGTCAGCGCGAGCAGTCGACTGCGTTCGCCTCGCTGCCGGCGCTCGACAAAGACGCCAAGGTCTGTGTCTACGTGGAGCTCGACTGCGACGACGAAGCCCAGGCGACTGAGGAGCTGTATCACTTGGGGTGGGTACTGGAGCTTGCGGGCGGCAGCGACGATGCGACATGGGTCGCGCGTACCGAGGTCGATCGCGAGTGTCAGCGATTCTTCCGCCATGCGGTGCCCGAGAGCGTCAACATGCTCATCGACGAGCGTCGCCGTACGGACCCCACCATTACCAAGCTGGGGTCGGATATGTCGGTGCCCAACGCGCACTTGGCCGATGTCATCGCCCTTTATCGCCGCACGTTGGCCGAAAGTGGGCTTGAATCTGCCGCCTGGGGGCACATCGGTAACAACCATCTGCATGTGAACATTCTGCCGCGCGATGCGCAGGATTACCGCCGCGGCGAAGAGCTCTTTGCCCAGTGGGCTTCCGAGGTCACGGCCATGGGCGGCGCTGTCTCCGCCGAACACGGCGTCGGCAAGATTAAGGCGGGCTTCTTGGAGACGATGTACGGTCACGAGGCCATGATCGAGTCGGCGCGGCTCAAGCTCCAGCTCGATCCTGCCGGGCAGCTGGGCCGCGGTAACCTGTTTTCGGAGAAGCTCTTGGATGAGCTCGTCCAGAAAGGGGGCGCGTGAAGATGAGCGATTTCCATATGGTGGTGTGCGTCAAGGCGGTGCCGGGCAGCACCGAGGTCAAGATGGACCCCAAGACCAATACCATCGTGCGCGATGGCAAGCAGGCGGTCATTAATCCCTTTGACGCGAGCGCTTTGGAATGCGCGCTGGCGCTGAAGGACGACTTTATCGGCTTTGGCATGGACGTGCGCGTAACGGTGGTGTCGATGGGCATCCCCGCGACTGAATCGCTATTGCGCGACTGCATCGCCCGAGGCGCCGATGACGCACTGCTGCTAACCGATCGCGCCTTTGCAGGTGCCGATACCCTGGCAACCACCTATGCCCTCAAGTGCGGTATCGAGGCGCTCGACGAGGACTTCGACCTGCTCATCTGCGGCAAGATGGCGGTGGACGGCGATACGGCCCAGATTGGTCCCGAGCTTGCCGGTGCCTTCGAGATTCCCTGCGTGACCGACGTGAGCTGCGTGCAGAGTGCGGGCTTTACGACCTGTGGTTCAGTGGCGCTTGTTCACGGCTGCGATGCCGGCGAGGAGACGGTCTATCTTGAGATGCCGTGCGCGATGACGACTGCCAAGGAGATTGGCCAACTGCGCATGCCGAGTATCGCCGGTATTCGTGCGGCCGAGGAGGCGGACGTGCGCGTGGTCAACGCTGCCGACGTGAACGCCGACCCCGCGCGCTGCGGTCTTGCCGGCTCGCCGACACAGGTCGTACGATCGTTTGTGCCCGACCGCGACCAAACGTGCGAGACCGTTGACGGAACGGCGTCCGAGCAGGCGGCGAAACTTGCCAAGATTATCGAGGGGATGGCATAGATGAGCGGACTGATTATCGATAGCGAAGCCTGTATCGGCTGTGGTCGCTGCGTTCGCGCCTGTGCCTCGGGCGGCATCGTAGTGGAAGGCGAGCGGCCCAACCGTTGCGCCCGCGTAACCGACGGCTGCATCCTATGCGGCGGGTGCGTCGACGCTTGCCCCGTCAATGCCATTTCGATCGAGCGCGAGGAGGCCGCCGGCGCGGTTGACCTCGATGCATATCGAGACATTTGGGTATTCGCGCAGACCGACGAGCACGATACGGTGGCTCCCGTTGCCTTCGAGCTCATGGGCAAGGGCCGTGAGCTTGCGGATACACGCGGCTGTCGCCTGGTGGCGCTGGTCGGCATGGGCCCCGAGGGTTCTCTCGGTGACCTGGAGCATCTGGTTTGCGCCGGTGCAGACGAGGTCCTGATCTGTCGCGACGAGCGTCTGCGCCAGAACGATGTGGAGGTCTACGCCCGCCTCATCTGCGATTTGGTGGCAGAGCGCAAGCCCGAGGCCATTCTGTACGGAGCGACCGCCTTTGGCCGCGAACTGGCACCCGGCGTTGCCGTGCGTTTGCAGACGGGCCTTACGGCTGACTGCACCGTGCTTTCGATGGATACGGAGACGGGGCTGCTGCAACAGACGCGTCCGGCGTTTGGCGGCAACCTGATGGCCACCATCGTCTGCCCCAATCATCGTCCCCAGATGGCAACGGTGCGCCCCGGCATCTTTAAGGCGCCCGACTTTGACTACGGTCGCTCCGGCACGATCACCCAGATAGCACTTGCGGATGATGCTAAGGCTCGTGTCGAGATCTCGATTCCCGCCGAGGAGTGGGGACAGCAGGCTTCAATCGCCGATGCCGAGCGCCTGGTCGTGGTAGGTCGCGGCATTGGTTCCAAGAAAAACCTGCCGCTGATGCGAAGGCTCGCCGAGGCTCTGGGAGCCGAGCTTGGCTGCACGCGACCCGTCGTGGAGGCCGGCTGGTTGGAGTATCGCCATCAGATTGGCCAGACGGGCGTATCGGTTTCGCCCAAGATTCTTGTGAGTATCGGTGTTTCGGGCGCCATCCAGCATCTTGCCGGCATCGGTGGGGCGGAATGCATTATCGCCATCAACGAGGACCCGGATGCCCCCATCTTTGGTGCTGCCCAGTACAAGGTTGTCGGTGATGCCGTCGAGGTCGTCGAGGAGCTGCTAGCCCAGCTTGAGCGCTAGGCGCGCGCCAGCCAGTCGCGCATCTCTTCCTTAAGACGGCTCCAGGTTGCCTGTGTGGCGGGGTCGGTAAAGGGCTGCGTAATACCAAAGGGCGCGTCGAGCAGGCGGTAGATATCGCCCTGCTCGCGCGCCAGCGCGCGGCTCGCCGGATAGACGAGCTCAAACATAAAGCAGATGAGTCCTACCAGGTAGTCCGCGGGCTCGTCGCGTTCATCACGTGCGACGCAGCGGCGCTCGTCAAAGGCGGCCAACGTCGGCGCCGAGAAGTGGCTGGCGAGAAATGCGTCCTCATCCACCTTGAGGATGGTGTCGACGGTGCTGTCGGCGATGGTGCGCATAATGTCGATTTTGTCGCCATCGCGCACGATATCGCAGAAGCACCGTGTACGCTCGTCGAGTTGTGCCGGCAGGCGAAAGTCACTGTGATAGGCGATGCTCGCGCGGATGAGCTCGTCTTCTGCCGGGCTGTCGATAAAGTCGCGGATACTTGTTGCCGCGGGCGCGTCTGCAGGGTTTTTGCCAAAAAGGACCTCGAGGCCCAACTTCGCATGGCTCATGCTCTCGGCATCCTTAAACGTGTCCCAGCGTCGCAGCTGCTCAAAGCGGCCCATATCGTGCAACAGCCCACAAAGCCACGCCAGGTCAATGTCCTGCGGTGACCAGCCCTGCTCACGTGCCACGGCATCACATGCCTCGGCAACGTGGTACGTATGCTCGATTTTGAGCGCGATACGCGGATTGGCGGCATCGTAGGCATCGGTGTAGGTCCTGAAGGCCGCGATTGCCCCCGTTCGATCGATAGCTGTCATAATGACTTCCTAAAAAGCTGTGTCTTTCTGCGTCTTTCGATCCGGTGGCAATTGTAGGTGAACTCGGTTGCCGCCGGGCGATGATTCTGCCATGTCGTCGAATGCGGCTCGGAAAGCTTGTCGGGACGAGGAACGCTATGGTGTTCAAAATCGTTAAAACCGTCTGGCCGGTGATGCTTACCAATGTTGCGATAGGTGCGCCGTTGTCGATGTCCCCACCGCTATTGCGGGTTTCGTCTGCACATCGCTCTTTATTTGCCTGCTCTTTTCGCAGCGGCTGTCGGCGTCGTTGCGGTGGCAATCAAGACAAAGTCGATGTTGTGGTGCTGCGTCTCGGGTATCGGGCTCTATATCGTTTTGAGCCTCGTATAGGAGTGGGGTGCGTTTACCGTCCGGGCCCAACGAATCGGATTTCTCACCGAGCCGGTCTGCTTCTTCTGGTACCATGGTCAAACTTTACTGTAGCAAAGCATGACGTGGGCTTTTGTTCTGCGTCGGCGGAAATGGGGGTTTCATGGCACAGGAAGCGATCGCCAACGAGCAAAAGAAATTCAAAGTACCGCGCATTCCGGGTGACATCATGATCTACCCGATGATCGTCGGCCTTTTGCTCAATACCTTCTGCCCGCAGGTCTTCGAGATCGGCGGCTTCTTTACCGCCGCCTGCCGCGGCGGTTCCAATACCATCGTCGCCGCGATCCTGTTGTTTGTGGGCGCCGGCATCAGCTTTAAGTCCACGCCGGGTGCCATCAAGACCGGCATCGTCGTACTGATTCCTAAGCTTGTGGTGGCAGCCGTGCTGGGCTTGAGCGTTGCGTATTTCTTTAACGACAACTTTTTGGGCCTGAGCTCGGTTTCCATCATCGGCGGCATTACGTTTTGCAACATGGCGCTCTACACGGGCATCATGGGCGAGTTTGGCGACGAGTCCGAGCAGGGCGCCGTGGGCATCCTGTTCTTCACGGCGGGCCCTGCGGTTACCATGATCATTCTTGGTGTCTCTGGTCTTGCCAACATTCCCGTTGGCACCATCATCGGTTCCATTCTGCCGCTCGTGATTGGCATGGTTTTGGGCAACCTCTTCCCGTTCATCAAGAACCTGCTGGTTCCCGGCACCAATCCTGCGATCGCCGTCATCGGATTTCAGCTCGGTGCGTCTATGAGCCTGTCGAGCTTTATCACCGGCGGCATTTCCGGCATCTTGCTGGGCCTTGTCACGTTGTTTGTCGTCGGTCCCATCACCTTTGCGTTCGAGCGCCTGTGCGGCGGTAACGGCAAAGCCGCCGTGGCTTGTTCCACTATCGCCGGCACGGCTATGACCACGCCGGTTGCTCTTGCCGAGGTCGCGCCGCGCTATGCCGAGCTTGCGCCCGCCGCATACGCTCAGATCGCCACCGCCGTCATCATCACGGCAATCATGGCTCCGATTCTGACCGGTTGGGTCGATAAGAAGTTCTACCAGGGCAAGGAAGACCTGTCGCCCGCCGGTGTCGAGGCCATCGAGGAAGCCGTCGCGGCCGACATCGATGGCGAGTAGCCATCGGCGCCCATCAATGATGCTGGCGTGCAACTCGCGCCGTGAGAGCGCCCGGGCGCTCTGGTGTTATTCCCTCATTCCCCTCTGGATTGGGGGAGTTATGGTGATGCGTGCGGCTCGGAGAAGCGCTGTCGGTTTGATGGCGGGGAGATGGGCCTGGTGGTTAAGGCGCTCAAGATTGAGATATTCCTGCTAAGCATGATTGTTCTTATCGGGCTTGCCGTGCGGAGTCGTCGCTCCTTGTTCTCGAGCACCCAGCAGCTATTGTTTAGCACGCTTGGCTACACCTCTGCCGCGTACATATTATTCGATATGATCTGGGTGCTATTGGATGGTGTGGACGACACGTTGGGCATTGCTGTCAACTGGATTTCCAACGCGGTTTCGTTTTCGCTCTTTGCCATCGTGTGTCTCATTTGGTTTATCTATTCCGAGACGGTGCAGGGTTCTCGCCTTTTGGCCTCGCGCTATAGGGTGGTGCTTGTAGCGTCGCCTACGGTTCTGGTGGTCGTGCTGGCGTTTACCAGTTACTGGACGCACGCCCTGTTCTATATCGATTCGCAGGGCGTGTATAGTCGCGGCTCTGCTTATATGATCCAGCCCATTGTCAGCTACTGCTACGTTATACATACGTCCCTACATGCGTTTGTGCAATCTCGCAGGGTCGAGAGCCTGCAGACGAAGACCATCTATCGAACCTTGGCATTTTTCGCCATTCCGGCCCTGGTGGGCGGTACCTTTCAGGTCGTATACTCGGTGCCCGGCCTTTGTGTCGGCATAATGATTAGCATATTGTTGCTCTACATTGTCTTCCAGGAGCAGCTCATCTCGACCGACCCGTTGACTGGCCTCAACAATCGCAACCGTTTTGAGACCTATATACTGTCGCTCTTCTCAAATGTGGATCAGGCCGAAGACGTGTATCTGCTTATGATGGACGCCGACGGCTTTAAGCAGATTAACGATCGCTATGGACATGTGGAGGGCGACCATGCTCTTCAGGTCATATCCGCTGCACTCAAAGAAGTCTGCTCGGCGTCTGGTAGCTTTATCGCGCGTTATGGCGGCGATGAGTTCGTGGTGCTTCAAAAGGCGATGGCGGAGCAGGATATCTTGCATCTGTGCGCGGCAATCAACGACGAGCTCGCGCGCGCCGAGGTTCCGTATCTGTTGCGGATGTCCATCGGCTACGCACGGGTTGGTGATGGCGTCGATACCTGGCAAGACTTGCTCCGTGCTGCCGACGCGGAGCTCTACCGCGTAAAGCGCGAGAAGAAGAAAGCCGGCGTCCAGATACGCTAAAAAAGGGGCGCACGACCGTTGCGATGGTCGTGCGCCCCTTCTGCGCTTTCGGGGACTAGTATCGGCTGTCGAAGATGCGCCTCGTCTTTTTCTCGGAGCGGGGTAGCTCACCGAGCGGTACGGCGGTCGCCTTGGGCGTGCAGCCGATCTTGGCCTTAAAGACGGCAGCCACTTCGCGCTCGCATGCATCGCGCTCGGCGCCCGTCAGCTCGCTTTCGAACAGTAGCTCGAGTACATCGCGACCGTTGACGGCCTCGATCATTACCTGGTACTCCGAGCTCGCTCCGTCGACGAACTTAAGAACTTCCTCGATCTGCGCGGGAAACATATTGCAACCCTTGACCTTGATCATATCGTCGGTGCGCCCGACCAGGGTGTCGATGCGCGGGTGGTCAAGGCCACAGGCGCATGTGCCGGGGATGATGCGTGTCAGGTCGTGCGTGCGGTAGCGGATAAGCGGTGCGCCTTGCTTGCGCAGGGTTGTAAGAACCAGCTCGCCCACTTCGCCGTCAGGAAGGACCTTGCCGGTCTTGGCGTCGACGATCTCGCAGTACACGTAATCGGACCAGATATGCATGCCGTCGTGCTCGCGGCACGAGATACCGATGCCCGGACCGTAAATCTCGGTGAGACCGTAGATGTCAAAGATCTCGATGCCCAGCTCGTTTTGGATGCGCTTGCGCATCTTTTCGCCCCAACGCTCCGAGCCGATGACGCCGCGGGTTAGGTGGAGCTTGTCGCGCAGACCGCGTTTGGTGATTTCCTCGGCCAGCAACAGGGCATAGCTCGAGGTTGCCGTGATGACGGTCGAGCCTAGGTCCTGCATCATCTTGAGCTGCTTTTCGGTGTTGCCGGGACCCATGGGAATGGCCATGGCGCCTAGGCGTTCGCATCCCAGCTGAAAGCCGATACCCGCCGTCCACAGTCCGTAGCCCGGGGTAATCTGGATGCGGTCCTGCGCGGTGATGCCGGCCGTGCGATAGCAGCGGGCGAACATATCGGCCCAGTCGTCCACGTCCTGTTTGGTGTAGGGGATGATCACGGGCGTGCCGGTGGTTCCGGATGAGCTGTGGATGCGAACGACTTCTTCGTCTGGTACGGCCTGGATGCCAAGCGGGTACGCCTCGCGAAGGTCCGCCTTCTCGGAAAAGGGCAGCTGCTCAAATTCTTCTTGTGTGGAAATGTTTGCGATGTCAATGCCGTCGAACTTTTTGGCATAAAACGGCGAGCGGTCTTTAAGGGTCTGGAACTGCTTGGTAATAAGCTCAAGCTGCGCGGGCTGCATCTTCATGGTTTTGTCCTTGCGTTAACGGGAGGCGAATGCGGAGATGGCGGCAACGGCCACATCAATGGCGCGGTCATTGAGTGCGACAAATTGGGAGCGCACGCTGGCGTGCATGGCTGCGCGAAGTTCCTCGACGGTGAACCCCAGGTCGCTTATGGCGACGGCGCTTGCCAGCAGCGCGACGTTGAGCGCTTTGGGCGAGCCGATCTGCTTAATGAGTGCGGTGTCGTCGACCAGCAGGCAATTGGGGACAGTCTGCCGCAGGTATTCTAGGAAAGGCTTGGAGCTATAGGCGTCACGCGAGAGCGCCGCCGTTACGGGTTGCACGCTACTCGTAGCACTTACCAAGGCGCCGCCGGGACGTAGATAGCCCAGGCAGCGCACGGCCTCGGCGGGCTCAAATGCAATGATGAGGTCGGCCTCGCCGTGGGCGATAAGCGGCGCGTCGATGCGGGGCTCGTCCTGATTTGCCAGTCGGACATGCGATACGACGGAGCCGCCGCGCTGGGCCATGCCAATGGTCTCGGCGGTGCGCACCCGCCAATTTCGGGTTTCGGCTGCCTGCGCGAGCAACTTGGCGGCAAGGACGGTGCCCTGGCCGCCCACACCGGTAATCATGATGTTGAGCATTAGGCCTCGCCTCCCTTCGCGGCCTCTGCGTTTGGACCGATGGCTCCAAACTTGCAGACCTGCGTGCACAGGCCGCAGCCGTTGCAAAGGGTCGGGTTAACGCGTGCACGTCGTTGCTCGGCGTCCCAAGAGATAGCGGGGCAGCCGATCTGCGTGATGCAGCGTTTGCAGCCTGTACAGCGGCTCTCGTCGACGCAAAGCGCGGGTTTGGGCTTGCTCAGCGTAATGCAGAGGCCCTCACAGATGAGCGCCGAGGGGCCTTCGTGCGTAATGGCGCGTTGGGCGGCTTCGGTTGTCTGGGCTAGGTCAAACGGGTTGGCATGTTCGATGCAGGTGACGCCCAAGGCGTGCAGCACGGCCTCGATTTTGATGGGCTGGGACTTGGTACCATCCAAACGCAGGCCGGTGCCTGGATGAGGCTGGCCGCCCGTCATGGCGGTGGTGGCGTTATCCAGCACTATGACAGTGATGTCGTGGCCGTTGTAGACGGCGTTGGCGATGCCGGTCATGGCACTGGCAAAGAACGTGGAGTCGCCCACAAAAGCGATTTGCTTTCGCGCGGGTTCGGCAATACCTAGGCCCTGGGCCATAGTGATGCCGGCCCCCATGCACAGGCAGGTGTCGACGGCATCGAGCGGGGCGGCGTTGCCCAACGTGTAACAGCCGATATCGCCCGAAAGGACGGCGTCGGTAGCGCCTATCGCTTTGAGTGCCTGCTTGACGGCGTAAAAGCTGCCACGGTGCGGGCATCCGGGACAAAGTACCGGTGGGCGCACGGGGAGCGCGGGCGGCTTGGGAAGCGAAGCGTCGGCGCGTGGGGTAACAGCCTGGGCGGGGATGCCAAGGAACGCCGCCAGGCGCTCAACCAGATCGTCGACGGTGTTCTCGCCGCGACCGGGCATGGTGCCGTTGAGCTTGCCGTGCACGGTATATGCCGCGTGCGTACGGCCCGCTAGACGCAGCATCTCGTCCTCAAGGACAAAGTCGAGCTCTTCGACGACGAGAATTTGACCCAACCCTTCGGCAAAGCGCTCGGCAGCTGCAGTGGGGAAGGGATAGGGAAGGCCGACCTGCATCAAGCGATAGGGCGGCACGGCGATGTCTGCCGCGGCGGCGCGACGCTCGATAATCGCCAGCGCCTCGCACGTGTATGCATACGAGACGCCACCGGCCATAATACCCAGGCGCGGCGTGGCATCGCCATGGTTTTCGATGGGGTTAAACGCGTCTGCGGCCTTGCCGCTGGAGTAGGCGTCTGCAATCTGCAGCAGGCGCTCGTTAACCTCGCCATGGGCGGCAAACGAACGGCGCGGGAAGATAACCCATTTGGGATCCTTCTCAAAGGTGCCAGCGGGATGTGCGACGGTATGCTCGGGTACCTCCAAATAGGTTGAGGCGTGACATACGCGGGTGGTGGGGCGCACGATAACGGGCGTATGGTAGCGCTCCGAGATTTCAAATGCCTCTTGCATCATCGCGTAACCCTGCTCCAGATTTTGCGGATCGAGCACGGGGATCTTCGCAAATGCGGCAAAGCGGCGCGTATCCTGCTCGGTTTGAGAGGAGATGGGGCCGGGATCATCGGCAACAAACAGCACCAGGCCGCCCTTGATGCCCACGTAGTTGAGGCTCATGAGCGGGTCGGAGGCAACGTTTAGTCCAACTTGTTTGCAGGTAAAAAGGCAGCGCGCTCCTGCATACGATGCACCTGCCAGCACCTCGAGCGCGGCTTTTTCGTTGGTCGACCACTCGACGTGGACACCCTCGGCACTACCTTGGGCCTTGAGTTTGGCAACTGTCTCGACAAGTTCCGTCGACGGCGTGCCCGGGTAACCGGCGACCACGCGAACGCCCGCCGCAAGCGCGGCATACGCAAAGGCCTGGTTTCCCATAACCAGTTTCTTATGCATCTGTATCTCCTCGATGTCGCCGGCGCGTTACGGCAAGACGGCGTCTGTCGCCGCGACTCGGTACGAAATCAACGAGATACAGTGTACTCTATTAAGCTAAAGTGAGAGCTGCCCTTTTCAAAACGGGGTGGTTTGTTAGGCCTTTTTAGGTTTGTTGACAATGATGATGCCACTGCAGACCAAGAGCAGGGCCACAATTACGGTAACGGGACTCGTGCCAGCGCCCTCTCCGAGCAACAACGCGCTCAACAGCACGCCAAAGACCGGGTTCATAAAGCCAAAGACCGAAACGCGGCTAACGGGGTTGACGGCGAGTAGGCGGGACCACAGCGAGTACGCGACGGCGGAAATGAGCGCCATATAAATGATGAGCGCGATGGCGGGGGCGATTTCGGTGGGGAATAGCGCGCCGCCCATCAAAAACCCGATGGCGGTAAGGATCAAACCGCCGACTAAAAACTGCCAGCCGGCGAGCAAGACGCCGTCATGCTCGCGCGAGAAGATGCCAATGAGGCAGGTCGACAGGGCGCCCGCAATAGTGGAAGCCAAGATAAATCCCTCGCCGTCGAGTGTAAAGCCAAAGGTGCCGTCCGCACCCGAAAGGTTGACGAATGCGACGCCGGCAAAGCCCAGTACGCAGCCGAGCACCTTGGTCGCATCGAGCTTTTCGGTGCGAAACGCCAGAGCGGCAAAGAGGATGGCGAGGAAGTTGGCGCTGGCCTCGATGATGGAACTCGACATGGCGCTGGCGCGCGAGAGTCCCAGGTAGAAAAAGAAGTACTGCCCGATAGTCTGGAAGAGCGACAGGATGCAGATGGGCTTAATGTCGCGAGCCTGTGGAACGAGTGGGCAGCGCTGGGCCGCGCTCATCCCAACGATAACCAGGGCCCCGGCAAGCGTGAAGCGCAAGCCCGCAAAGAGCAGCTGCGAGGCGCTATCGTGCGCGGGGATGCCAAAGAGCTCATAGCCGATCTTGATGCAGGGGAAAGCCGACCCCCAGAGTGCGCAGCAGACGAGGCAGCCCAGGATGAGTCCGGGCAGGGTGGCGAGATACGGCTTGCGGCTTTCCATGATGTCCTTCCTGTATGCGCGAAGTAAAAAAGAACCCGCCACCGGGTGTGCCGGTGGCGGGTGTTGTTACCCGAGGGGATTGTACCCGATGGGAACGTATTTAAGCGAAGTAGGCTACGCCGCTCTCAAAGATCGGCATGAACTTATCGCCGGGGACATGCTCGGGCACGTTGCGATACAGGTTGTCGCCGCGACGCTCGGCATGGCCCATCTTGCCCAGGACGCGGCCGTCGGGGCTCGTGATGCCCTCGATGGCGAGCGCGGAGCCGTTGGGGTTGACGGAGAGATCCATGCTGGGCTTGCCATCCTCGCCCACGTACTGCGTGGCGACCTGGCCGTTGGCGATCAGCTGGGCGAGCACTTCATCGTTGGCGACAAAGCGGCCCTCGCCGTGGCTGATGGCGACGGTGTAGGGGTCGTCCAGACTGCACTGCGACAGCCACGGGGACAGGTTGGACGAGATGCGGGTGCGCACCAGACGGCTCTGATGGCGACCGATGGTGTTGAACGTCAGCGTGGGCGCATCGGGCGTGGCGTCGACGATGTCGCCGTAGGGCACCAGGCCGAGCTTGATCAGGGCCTGGAAGCCGTTGCAGATGCCCAGCATCAGGCCGTCGCGGGCCTTGAGCAGGTCGCGGACTGCCTCGGTGACCTCGGGAGCGCGGAAGAACGCCGTGATGAACTTGGCGGAGCCGTCGGGCTCGTCGCCGCCCGAGAAGCCGCCGGGAATCATGACGATCTGGCTTGCACGGATGCGGCGGGCGAGCTCGTGGGTGCTCTCGGCGACGGCCTCGGGCGTGAGGTTGTTGATCACGAAGGTGTCGGCCTCGGCGCCGGCGGCGCGGAAGGCGCGGGCGCTATCGTACTCGCAGTTGTTGCCGGGGAACACTGGGATGATCACGCGCGGGCGGGCGATCTTGGCGCCGCCGTACACGTGGATATCCTTGGCGCGGAAGTCGATGGCCTCGACCTCGGGGGTCTCGCCGGCGCTGCGGTAGGCGAAGACGCCTTCGATACCGCTCTCCCAGGCCTCCTGGAGCTCGGCGAGCTCGATGACTTCGGAGCCGGTGTCGATGACATAGCCCTCGACGGTGGTACCCAGGGGCTCGACGACAACGCCGTCGGCGACCTCGGGCAGCTCGGCGTCCTCGGCGAGCTCGACGATAAAGCTGCCGTAGAGCGGGGTGAAGAGGCTCTCCACGTCCACATCTTCGGCAAGCTCGATACCGATCTGGTTGCCGACGCACATCTTAAAGAGGCTCTCGGCGCCGCAGCCGTAGCCGGGCGTGGAGACGGCCAGGGCGTCGCCGGTAGCGGTGAGCGCCTCGACGGCGTCAAACGCGGCGAGCAGCTGCTGGGCATCGGGGCGGTAGTCCTCGCCGTAGGTGGCGGGGGCGATGCGAACGACGCGGTGCGTGAGGCCCTTAAACTCGGGGGAGACGGCGCGGGCGGCACGGCCCACGGCGACAGCGAAGCTGATCAGGGTCGGCGGAACGTTGAGCTCGCCGGCCTCGTCCTCAAACGAGCCGCTCATGGAATCCTTGCCGCCGATGGCGCCGGCACCCAGGTCGACCTGGGCCATAAGGGCGCCCAGGACGGCTGCCATGGGCTTGCCCCAACGTTCGGGCTCGGTGCGCAGGCGCTCAAAGTACTCCTGGAAGGAGAGGTAGGCGCGCTTGTGCTCAAAGCCGGCGGCAACGAGCTTGGCGATGGACTCGACCACGGACAGGTAGGCGCCTGCAAACTGGTCGGCCTCCATCAGGTAGGGGTTGAAGCCCCATGCCATAGCGCTCGCCGTGGTGGTCTCGCCGTCCACGGGGAACTTGGCGACCATGGCAGAGCTCGGGGTGAGCTGCGTCTTGCCGCCAAAGGGCATGAGCACGGTAGCGGCACCGATGGTGGAGTCGAAGCGCTCGGAAAGGCCCTTGTTGGAGGCGACGTTGAGATCGGTGACAAGCGAGGTCATGCGCTCGGCAAGCGTGGTGCCGGCCCAGCTGGGTTGCCACACGCTGCGGGCACACACGTGGGCGACCTGGTGCTTGGGTGCGCCGTTGGAGTTGAGGAACTCGCGGGACAGATCGACGATGGCGACGCCGTTCCAGGCCATACGCATGCGCGGCTCGGCGGTAACCTCGGCGATGACGGTCGCCTCCAGGTTCTCCTCGGCGGCATAACCCATGAACTCCTCGACGTCACCGTCGGCGACGGCGCAGGCCATGCGCTCCTGGGACTCGGAGATAGCGAGCTCGGTTCCGTCCAGGCCGTCGTACTTCTTGGTCACGGTGTCCAGGTCGACATACAGGCCGTCGGCAAGCTCGCCCACGGCGACCGAGACGCCGCCGGCGCCAAAGTCGTTGCAGCGCTTGATCAGGCGGCAGGCGTCGCCGCGGCGGAACAGACGCTGCAGCTTGCGCTCGACCGGGGCGTTGCCCTTCTGGACCTCGGCACCCGAGGTTTCGATGGAATCGGTGTTCTGGGTCTTGGAGGAGCCGGTGGCGCCGCCGATGCCGTCACGGCCGGTGCGGCCGCCCAGCAGGATGATCTTGTCGGTGGGGGCGGGGCACTCGCGACGCACGTGGTTTGCCGGGGTGGCGCCCACGACGGCGCCGACCTCCATGCGCTTGGCCACGTAGCCGGGGTGATAGAGTTCGTTGACCTGACCGGTGGCAAGGCCGATCTGGTTGCCGTAGCTGGAGTAGCCGGCGGCAGCGGTGGTCACGAGCTTGCGCTGCGGCAGCTTGCCCTCGAGCGTCTCGGAGACCGGGACGGTGGGGTCGCCGGCGCCGGTGACGCGCATGGCCTGGTACACATAGCTGCGGCCAGAGAGCGGGTCGCGGATGGCGCCGCCCACGCAGGTGGCGGCACCGCCGAAGGGCTCGATCTCGGTCGGGTGGTTGTGGGTCTCGTTCTTAAACAGGAACAGCCAGTCCTGGTCCTCGCCGTCGACATCGACCTTCACCTTGACGGTGCAGGCGTTGATCTCCTCGGACTCGTCGACATCGGTCATGACGCCGGTCTTCTTAAGGTACTTGGCACCGATGGTGCCCATGTCCATGAGGCAGACGGGCTTGGCGTCGCGACCGAGCTCGTGGCGCATCTCCATATAGCGGTCGAAGGCCTGCTGTACCACGGCGTCATCGATTGTCACGTCGTCCAGGACGGTACCGAAGGTGGTGTGGCGGCAGTGGTCGGACCAATAGGTGTCGATCACGCGGATCTCGGTGATGGTGGGGTCGCGGTCCTCATCGCGGAAGTACTGCTGGCAGAAGGCGATGTCCGCCTCGTCCATGGCAAGGCCGCGCTCGGAGATAAAGGCGGCAAGGCCGGCCTCGTCGAGTTCGCGGAAGCCGTCGAGCACCTCGACGGGCTGGGGCTCGGGGGTCTCCATGTACAGCGTCTCGGGTAGGTCGAGCGAGGCGATGCGGGCCTCGACGGGATTCACCACGTAGTGCTTGATCGCCTCGATGGCGGCTTCGTCCAGAGCGCCCGAGATCATATAGACCTTGGCGGAGCGCACGGCGGGGCGCTCGCCCTGGCTGATGAGCTGCACGCACTCGCTGGCGGAGTCGGCGCGCTGGTCAAACTGGCCAGGCAGGAATTCGACGGCAAAGACGGCGCCATCGCTTGCGGGGAGTTCGTCGTAGGTCACATCGACCTGGGGCTCGCTAAAGACGGTCGGCACGCAGGAGCGGAAAAGCTCCTCGTCGATGCCCTCGACGTCGTAGCGGTTGATGATCCTCAGGGCCTCGATGCCCTTGATGCCGAGAATTTCGGTCAGCTCGCCCTTGAGCTGCTGAGCCTCGACGTCGAACCCGGGTTTCTTCTCCACGTAAATACGAGAGACCATTGGTTCCTGCCTTCCTGATCGGTTGGGCGTACGGTGCGGTATGCGGCAGCGGTCGGTTTGCGGGACAAGCCTCGCGGTCGCCTTGAGCCACATGTTTGTAAACGTCACTATGATACGACAGCTCATGGCGTATTGAGGACGGCGAGGGTGCTACAGTGAAGCGCAAACAAGAGAAAGGCATCACATGGCATTCGTTTCGCTCGCCATCATCGCGCTTGTGGCCTTCGCAAGCCCCTTTATCGCATCGGCGATTCCCGGAAAGCCCGTTCCCGAGACGGTTTTTTTGCTCGTGTTCGGCGCGGTGCTGGGACCTCACATGCTCGGCGTCATCCATGTAGATGCCGAGGTATCGCTTGTGTCCGAGCTCGGTCTGGCCTTTTTGTTTCTGCTTGCCGGCTTTGAGATCGACCCCAAGAACATCACGGGCGTCGAGGGACGCTACGGTATGGCGACGTGGGTCGTCACGTTTGGCATCGCCTGGCTTGCCGTGCGCTTTACCCCGTGGTTCTCGGTCAGCCATTTCGACGGTATCGCCGTGACGCTGGCGCTCACTTCGACGGCGCTCGGCACGCTCGTGCCCATCATGCGTGAGCGTTCGCTGACCGGCACGCGCGTGGGCGACTCCATCCTTGCCTATGGCACGTGGGGAGAGCTCGGTCCCGTGCTCGCCATGTCGGTGCTGCTCTCCGCTCGTACAGGTATCCAGACGCTCGTGATCCTTGGCTTGTTTGCACTGGTCTGTGTGCTGTTGGCCGTGGTTCCGAGCCGCTCCAAGCGCGTCGGCAGCCACTTCTTTGCGTTTGTCGAGGAACGGGCCGACACGACGTCGCAGACGTTCGTGCGCCTGACGGTGCTCATCCTGGTCACACTCGTGGCATTTTCCGCCATCTTTGACCTCGACATCGTGTTGGGCTCTTTTGCCGCCGGCTTTGTCCTGCGCTATATCATCCCCGAGGGCAACCATACGCTCGAGACCAAGCTCGATGGCCTGGCCTATGGCTTTTTGATTCCGGTGTTCTTTACCGTGTCGGGCGCAAAGATTGACCTGACGGCCGTGGCGTCGCGCCCGGGTCTGCTCGTGGGCTTTATCGCGGCGTTGCTGATCATTCGCGCCGTGCCGATCCTTGTCTCTATGAGCATTTGTCCCGCGACACGTGACGTTTCGGCGTATGGCCGCATTACCGTGGCTCTGTACTGCACCACGGCCCTGCCGATCATCGTTGCCGTGACGAGTGTGGCCGTCAACGCAGGCGCTCTGTCGCAAGACGTCGCCTCGGTTATGGTAGCCGCCGGTGCCATCACGGTGTTCTTGATGCCGCTGCTCGCGCAGCTCTTCTATCGCGTGGTCGATGCCGCGCCGGCCACTGCCGTGGCAGAGGTCGCCGAGCACCCTGCCGACGCACTCGATATCCTGCGCGCTCACCACGACCTAGCGAGCTTGCTCGCGCGCGAGCATGAGCTGCTGACTTCGCATGGCCATGGTCGCGTATTCGAGGGCCTGCCTACGCTCGATACGATTGCCGAGCGTCTTTCCGCCGAGGCGGCAAGCGGCCACATCGATGCCCGTATCGTGGACGCCGCTCATTTGCTGGCTGAGAAGACCTATGGCGACGAGATCGACCCGTCCAAGCTGACTCCGCGTGAGCGCCGCCGCCTGGAGCGCGCCAAGCTCGCCGTGCGCGAATACCGCCGCCGCATGCTGGAGCTCTACGCGCGCGATGAAGCCCAGGACGACGACGGCAAATAACGAGATGCTTCCCTAGGGGAAGCCGCGTCCCGCTTTAAAGACCCGAAACGGGACGCAGTTTCCGCATCGGCCCCCATCGGGAAGTCACATCCCAGAATGGACGCCCGGAGTGGGATGCGGTTTCCGCTTTGGACTCCTGCAGGAAAGCGCGTCCCAGTCTGAAGGTTCAAAATGGGACGCGCTTTCCGAATCAAAGGCCTTGCGGAAAGCGCGTCCCAGAATTGGCGTTCAAAACGGGGCGCATTTTCCGAAACATGGCCCTGAGGGAAGCTGTGTCCCGTTCTGAGCTGAAATACCGGGACGCTGTTTCCCTTACAAACAGAAGAAGGCGCGCTACCTGCGGTTGATGCAGGCAGCGCGCCTTTTGCGTTGGGCCTCGTTGAGGTTCGAAGTCGTGGCTTGCGACCTTTAGGAGCGGGCGGCTCCGTCGACGGGGAGCACGGCGCCCGTGACGTAGGAGGACATGTCGCTCGCCAGGAAAACAAAGGCGTTGGCGACATCCTCGGGCTCGCCCATGCGACCCAGCGGAATGGTGGCGATGATGGGCTTGATGACCTCTTCGGGCAGGTTGGCGACCATATCGGTCTTGGTTACGCCGGGTGCGACGGCATTGACGCGAATGCCCATGGGGGCGAGCTCGCGCGAGAGCGACTGGACCATGCCGTTGACGGCAAACTTGGACGTGGGGTAACCGACACCGGAGGGCTGACCGTACTTGGCGACCATCGAGCTCGTGGTGGTGATGGTGCCGCCGTGGCCGGCCTCGGTCATAATCTTGGCGGCTGCCTGGTGACCGTTAAAGACGGCGACGACGTTGAGGTCCATGACCTTTGCAAACTCCTCGGCCGTGTAGTCCAAAAGCGGCGAGCGCTGGGAGATGCCGGCGTTGTTGACGACCGTGTCCAAGCCGCCCATGTCGGTTGCAGCCTGGGTAAAAGCCTCGGTCACGGCCTCGAGTGAGGTGAGGTCGCAGGAGCGGCCCCAGACCTTGGCGTCGGGATAGGCGGCCGCCAGCTTCTCAACGGCCGCGTCGGCAGTCTCCTGGCGCGAGCCAAAGACGGTGACTGCGGCACCCTCTTCGATAAAACGGCAGGCGATGGCATAGCCGATACCGCGCGTGCCTCCGGTGACGATTGCTTTCTTGCCCTCGAGCAACATAGTGCTTCCTCTCATCGCGGGCGGACATTCTCAGCACAGCGTAGCGGTAGCCGGAATCGACCGCGTTTGCATATCGGTGAACGGTGGCGCGCGTTACCGATGAGCGGCTCGCGCAAATGTGCTCTGCCGTTGTGCTTAGGGCAGGAGGCAAAAGGGCTCCCGTCCCACATCGGACGGGAGCCCTCAAAGCGCGTATTGCTAGGCGAGCGTTGGGTTAGTTGGCCATGACGCCTTCGGTCCAGGCCTCGACGTTCTCGATGCGCAGGACGTTGGCGACCTCGGCCACGCAGTCGACGCTGGCAAGCTCGGCCGCGGCAGCCTGGACGTCCTTCTCGAGCGCGCGGTGCGTCAGGAAGATGACCGAGCAGGCATCGCTGACGCCCGACTTGCCGTCCTCGACCTGGTTGATGAGTGAGATCGAGATGTTGTGCTTGGCAAAGATATCGACGGTCTCGGACAGGGCACCCACGCGGTCGGCGACCTTCAGGCGCACATAATACTTGGTCTGGAGTTCGTCCATGGGCTTAAAGGCGAGGTTGTGGCCATAGGGCTCAATCTCGGGCAGCGGAGCCACGCCGCGGCTGATCTGCTCGGAGAGCGACAGGATATCGCCCACGACGGCGCTCGCGGTGGGGAAGGAGCCTGCGCCGGCACCGTAGAACATGGTCTCGCCCACGGCGTCGCCTACCACGTAGACGGCGTTCATGGCGCCGTTGACCTTGGCAAGCATGTGGTCGGCGGGGATCAGCGTGGGATGCACGCGGACGTCGACGCCGGCGTCGGTGTTGCGGGCGATGCCGAGCAGCTTAATGGTGTAGCCGAGCTCACGGGCCTGGGCGATGTCCTCGGCGCCGATGGTACGGATACCCTGCTGGTACACATCATCGGTGGTCACGCGGGTGCCAAAGCCGATGGAGGCGAGGATCGCCGTCTTGCTGGCGGCGTCGAAGCCGTCGACGTCGGCGGACGGGTCGGCCTCGGCATAGCCCTTGGCCTGCGCGTCGGCAAGCACGTCGGCGTAATCGGCGCCCTCGGCGTCCATGCGCGACAGGATATAGTTGGTGGTACCGTTGAGAATGCCGGCGATGGTCAGGATCTTGTTGCCCACCAGGTCGTGCTCGAGCGTGCTCACGATGGGGATGCCGCCGCCGCAGCTGGCCTCGCACTTAATCTGCACGCCGCACGCGCGCGCCTTCTCGGCGAGCGTCTCGACATGACGGCCCAACAGGGCCTTGTTGGCAGAGACGACGTGCTTGCCGTTCTCAAAGGCGGTGGTGAAGATCTCGGTCGCGGGATGCTCGCCGCCGATCAGCTCGACGACGATATCGACGGCTGGGTCGGTAACGACGTCATGCCAGTCACTCGTAAAGGCCTCGCGCTCAATACCGGCTGCCTCGGCCTGCTCCCAGGCAAGCGCGCAGGCGCGGGTCAGCTTAAGGTCGATGCCGTAGGCGGCCAGGTACTCATCGTGGTGGCTCTTGATCAGACGGGCCACGCCGCCGCCGACGGTTCCCAGACCGATCAGACCGACGTTCACGGTGCGCAGGGGTTCGCTCATAGATAGCTCCTTCGTGCATCTTATAGATTGATTGATCAAGTAATGTTGAGTGCATTCTAGCGTGAACCGAGAGCGCGTGCTCGCCAGGCAACAGGAGTCGCACAAAACGGCACCCCCGAAACGCTGCGGAAACATTGGAAACATGCTCGCTACAAACGGAACTCCGTAACAAACTGTCAACGTTTGCGCCATAAGGTTTGCCCCGTACCGCAAGACGGCCGCACCGCGGCCAGCGAAAAAGGGGGACACCATGTTCAACATCAACAGCACGCTCAGCCGTAGGAACTTTCTCGCCGGCGCCGCGGCGCTCGGCAGCGCTGCCGCACTCGCTGGTTGCTCGTCGGGTGGCTCGGACGGCGGCTCCGCCGATGACGGTAAGACCTTCAAGATCGGTGTCATCGGCCCTCTGACCGGCGCCGCGGCAACCTATGGCGTTTCGGCCGAGAAAGGTGCCAAGCTCGCCGCCAAGGATTTCTCGACCAAGGATCTCAAGCTCTCGCTTAAGTCCGAGGATGACGTCGCCGACGGCGAGAAGGCCATCAACGCCTTTAATACCTTGTGCGACTGGGGCATGCAGGCGCTCGTCGGCCCCGTCACGACTGGTGCCGCCGTCGCCGTCTCGGGCGAGATCGCCGACGATATGCTCATGGTCACGCCTTCGGCCTCGTCGCTCGACGTCACCAAGGATAAGACCACGGTCTTTCAGGTTTGCTTCACCGATCCCACCATGGGCGCCAGCGCCGCGAAGTTCCTGGCCGAGAAGTATGCAGACGCCAAGATCGCCCTGTTCTACAACTCCGGCGATACGTATAGCTCGGGCGTTGCCGACGCTTTTGCCGAGCAGGCCAAGGCGTCCAAGCTCGATATCGTCGATACCGAGACCTTTAAGGACGACTCTTCCACGAGCTTTACCAACCAGCTCACCAAGGCCAAGGAGGCCGGCGCCACGCTTATCTTTGCCCCGATCTATTACACGCCGGCGTCCGTCCTGCTCAAGAACGCCAAGGACATGGGCTACGAAATGACCCTCATGGGCACCGACGGCATGGACGGCCTGCTCTCCGTTGAGGGCTTCGACACCTCTCTTGCCGAGGGCGTGCTGCTCATGACCCCGTTCTCTGCCGACGATGAGAAGAACGCCGACTTCGTCAAGGCATATAAGGACGCCTACAACGAGACGCCCAACCAGTTTGCCGCCGATGCTTATGACTGCATCCACGCGATTGTCGAGGCAATCGATGAGGCGGACATCGACATTACGGTCGACGGCGCCGACATTGCCGGCGACCTTGCCAAGGCTATGCGCAAGATCAAGATTGAGGGCCTGACAGGCGAGCTCACGTGGAACGACGAGGGCCAAGTCGAGAAGCCCGCTACGGCCTATGTGATTCAGGACGGCAAGTACATCGCCGCCTAAGTGCATATAACGAGACCGGTGGGGCCATGTTATTCAGGGCAGGAAAGCTTGTAACAAAACGGAAACATTACTTTCACACAATAAAATCTCTAAACTGTATAAACCGACAAAAATACGCATAATTATGGATAAATGGATAAGGCAAAAGAAAAGTTGAAATAATCGCCACTTTTCTCAACTAAAGCGTCTACTATTTTGCGAACGCCGAAGACGGCGGAGGATGGCCTGTCGGGTAACCGAAACCCGACGAGATTTGAGAGGAGAGCCGCATGTCGAGCCTCACCGGTAAGTCATTGAACCCTGTTATGAATCGCAGGAGCGTTATCGCGAGCGCAGCAGGTCTGGGGGCGATGTCCATTCTAGCTGGCTGCTCCTCCAACGGCGGCGACAGCGGTTCCGCTTCGAGCGACGCTTCGTTTAAGATCGGCACCATTGGCCCGCTGACCGGTGCCGCCGCGTCTTACGGCAAGTCCGTTACCCAGGGCGTCGAGCTTGGCTGCAAGGACTTCTCCACCAAGGAGCTGCCGCTTGCCAGCAAGGCCGAGGACGACCAGGCCGACGGCGAGAAGGCCGTCAACGCCTTTAATAACCTGCTCGACTGGGGCATGCAGGCCCTCGTCGGCCCGACCACCACGGGTGCGTCGGTTGCCGTTGCCGCAGAGTGCAGTAACGACCCCAAGACATTCATGATCACCCCGTCCGCGTCCTCCGAGGACGTCACCGACGGAAAGGATTGCGTCTTCCAGGTTTGCTTTACCGACCCCAACCAGGGCGTCAACGCTGCCAAGTTCCTGGCAGAGAAGTATGCGGACGAGAAGTTCGTGCTGTTCTATAACTCCGGCGACGCTTATTCTTCGGGCATTGCAGATTCCTTTAAGGCCCAGGCCGCTGAGTCTAAGCTCGAGATTGTTGACGAGGAGACCTTTAAGGACGACTCCGCTACGAGCTTTACCAACCAGCTGACCAAGGCCAAGCAGGCCGGCGCCACCATGATCTTTGCGCCGATCTACTACACGCCGGCGTCCGTCCTGCTCAAGAACGCCAAGGACATGGGCTACGACGTCAAGATGATGGGATGCGACGGCATGGACGGCATCCTGGGCGTCGAGGGCTTCGACACCTCTCTTGCCGAGGGTCTGCTGCTCATGACCCCGTTCTCCGCCGACGACGAGAAGAACGCCGACTTCGTCAACGCTTACAAGGATAAGTACGGCGATACCCCCGACCAGTTTGCCGCCGATGCATACGACGGCGTGCACGCGGTGGCCGAGGCCCTCAAGGAGGCCGGTCTTGGTGTCGACGCCGACCCGACCGAGGTCGCCGAGAAGCTGCCCAAGGCTATGCTCAAGATTACCGTTGACGGTCTGACCGGCAAGCTCTCCTGGAACGACAAGGGCCAGGTCCAGAAGGATCCTACGGCGTATGTCATCACCGACGGCAAGTACGTACTGGCCTAATAGGCCGCCTTACATAGAGCGGTTTTGATCCCAAGCAGGGGAGGTTTTCGCCTTCCCTGCTTGCTTGGTATCTGGGGACAACGTAACGTCCCTGTTTCATACATCAACTAGAAACCTATTCGAAAGGGGGATGTGGAACATGACGGTCTTTATCCAATACCTGGTCAACGGCCTGTCCATGGGCAGCGTCTACGCCATCATCGCGTTGGGCTACACCATGGTCTACGGTATCGCCAAGATGCTCAACTTCGCTCACGGCGATGTCATCATGGTCGGTGCCTATGTCTCGTTCTGCGCCACGTCGTATCTCGGCCTCCCGGGCTGGGCATCTGTAGTTCTCTCTTGTGTGGTCTGCACGGTTCTCGGTGTTCTCATTGAGGGTCTGGCCTATAGGCCGCTGCGCCAAGCAGGCCCGCTGGCCGTTCTGATCACGGCCATCGGTGTGTCCTACTTCCTGCAGAATGCCGCGCAGCTTCTGTGGGGCGCCACGCCCAAGAACTTCACTTCGCTCGTCACCTTCCCGGTGCCGGAGTTCTTGGCCAAGTTCAACGTAAGTGCCGTCTCGCTCGTCACCATCGTCGCCTGCCTGGTTATCATGGCCGGTCTGATGATCTTTACAGGTAAGACCAAGATGGGCAAGGCCATGCGTGCCGTGTCCGAGGACAAGGCCGCCGCTCAGCTCATGGGCATCAACGTCAACCGCACCATCTCGATGACGTTCGCCATCGGCTCCGCCCTTGCCGCCATCGCCGGTGTGCTCCTGTGCTCCTACTCGCCGGTTCTGCAGCCCACCACGGGCGCCATGCCTGGCATCAAGGCCTTCGACGCTGCCGTTTTCGGCGGCATCGGCTCCATCCCCGGTGCCTTTGTCGGCGGCATTCTCATCGGCATCATCGAGGCGATGGCGCAGGCTTACATTTCCACGAGCCTTGCCAACTCCATCGTCTTTGGCGTTTTGATCATCGTCCTGCTCGTCAAGCCTGCCGGCCTCTTGGGCAAGTACGTACCCGAGAAGGTGTAGGTGAGCGTTATGAAGTTTCTTACAGACAAGCAGACGCGTCACGACTTTGTCACGTACGCCATGTGCGTTGTGGCGTTCGCCATCGTGTTCTTTATGCAGTCTAACCACATGATTCCGCGCATGATTGTCGGTCAGCTGGTTCCCATCACGGCCTATATCGTCATGGCCATCTCGCTCAACCTCGTCGTCGGCATCGCGGGCGACTTGTCGCTGGGCCACGCGGGTTTTATGAGCGTCGGCGCCTATACGGGAATCGTCACCGCCGTCGCGCTGGAGAGCGCCGTTCCGTCTGACCCGGTGCGTCTGATCATCAGCATTGTGGTCGGCGCTATCGCCGCTGCCATTCTGGGCTTCCTGATCGGTATTCCGGTTCTTCGCCTGAGCGGTGACTACCTGGCCATCGTAACCTTGGCCTTTGGCGAGATTATCAAAGAGATCGTTACCTGCCTCATTGTGGGCGTCGATTCCCGCGGCCTGCACGTGATCTTTAACATCACGGGCAATTCCACGATCGACGACCTACACCTGCTCGAAGACGGCACCGCTATCATCAAGGGTGCCCAGGGCGCATCTGGTGTTTCGACCTACTCGACGTTCCTTGCTGGCGCCATCCTGGTTATGGTTGCGCTCGTGATTGTGCTCAACTTGGTCCGCAGCCGTACCGGTCGTGCCATCATGGCCGTGCGCGATAACAAGATCGCTGCCGAGTCCGTGGGTATCTCCGTCACCCAGTACCGCATGATCGCCTTCGTGGTCTCCGCCGCTCTCGCCGGTGCTGCCGGAGCCCTCTTCGGCGGTAACTTCTCGCAGCTCTCCGCCACTAAGTTCGACTTCAACACGTCGATTCTCATTCTGGTGTTCGTGGTCCTGGGCGGTCTGGGCAACATGCGCGGTTCCGTCATCGCGGCGGCGCTGCTCACGGTGCTCCCCGAGCTGCTCCGTCAGTTCTCGGACTACCGCATGCTCATCTACGCCATCGTGTTGATTCTGGTCATGGTCTTTACTAACAACCCGCAGCTCAAGGCGTTCTTCGCGCGCATTAAGGACCGCTTTGCTTCCAAGAAGGAGGTGGCAACCGATGCCCAGTAAGTTTGAGTTCAACAAGGGCAAGATGGTCCCGTATCCTTCTGGCGCCATCGTTCCCGACCGCGACCTGGGCGAGCGCCCGGCGCTCGAGTGCATCCACCTGGGCATTGAGTTCGGCGGCCTCAAGGCGGTCGACGACTTTAGCCTGACCATCGGTAAGACCGAGATCGCCGGTCTCATCGGCCCCAACGGCGCCGGCAAGACCACGGTCTTCAACCTGCTCACCAAGGTGTACCAGCCCACGCACGGCACCATCCTGCTCGACGGTGAGGACACCTCGGGCAAGTCCGTCTACCAGGTCAACCGCATGGGTATCGCTCGTACCTTCCAAAACATCCGCCTGTTCAACACCATGACGGTGGAGGACAACGTAAAGGTCGGCCTGCACAACCAGGAGCGCTACTCCGGCTTTGAGGGCGTGCTGCGCCTGCCGACGTATTGGAAGCACGAGAAGGCCGCCCATGAGCGCGCCATGGAGCTTCTGTCTATCTTTGATATGGAACATCTGGCAAACGAGCAGGCCGGCTCGCTGCCTTACGGTGCTCAGCGTCGTTTGGAGATCGTCCGCGCGCTTGCCACCAATCCCAAGCTACTACTGCTCGACGAGCCTGCCGCCGGCATGAACCCGTCCGAGACTGCGGAGCTCATGGCGAACATCGTCAAGATTCGCGACACCTTTGGCATTGCCATCATGCTCATCGAGCACGACATGTCGCTTGTCATGAATATTTGCGAGGGTATCTGCGTGCTTAACTTTGGCAAGGTCATCGCCAAGGGCACGGCCGAGGAAATCCAGAACAACGAAGCCGTTATTGAGGCTTATCTGGGCAAGCAGGATAAGGGGGAGAACTAAATGGCAGAGCCGATGCTTTCCGTCTACAACATCAACGTCTGGTACGGCGCCATCCACGCCATTAAGGACATCTCCTTTAACGTTAACGAGGGCGAGATCGTGGCCCTGATTGGCGCGAACGGCGCCGGCAAGTCCACGACGCTCAAGACTGTCTCGGGCCTGCTGCGCTCCAAGACCGGCTCCATCAAGTTTATGGGCGAGGACATTATCCATACGCCCGCCGACAAGCTGGTTGGCAAGGGCCTGTCTCAGGTACCCGAGGGGCGTCGTGCCTTTTTGCAGATGACGGTCGAGGAGAACCTGGAGATGGGTGCCTATACACAGCCCAAGTCCACGGTTGCCCCGGGCCTCGAACGTGTTTACGAGCAGTTCCCGCGCCTGAAGGAACGCCGTCGCCAGGTGGCTGGCACCCTTTCGGGCGGCGAGCAGCAGATGCTCGTTATGGGTCGTGCCCTTATGAGTAACCCCAAGCTGCTCATGCTCGACGAACCCTCCATGGGTCTGGCGCCGATCCTGATCGAGCAGATCTTCCAGATTGTCGAGGATTTGCACAAGGCCGGCACCACGGTGCTCCTGGTCGAGCAGAACGCGCAGATGGCGCTTTCCATCGCCACACGCGGCTACGTGCTCGAGACCGGCAAGATCACCATGACCGGCACCGGCCAAGAGCTGCTGCACGACGACAACGTCCGCAAAGCTTATCTTGGTGGTTAATCCATCCAGTAATAGGGGCGCTGACCAACTCGGTCAGCGCCCCTTTTGAAATGATCCGTTGGCTTGGTTTTTAAAGTGCGACAATGCCGTGTGGAAATAGAAGTGTCATCTGGGGGTCTATCTATGTTGTACGAGTTTTGTGCCGAGAACTTTGAGCGGGTGCCGGCGGCCATTGCGGCCGGTGCGGGACGCATTGAGCTGTGCGACAACCTTGCGGTTGGAGGCACCACGCCCTCGGCCGGCGTTATCAGCGCTACGACCAGCTATGCTCGCGAGCACGATGCACGGGTGATGTGCATGATCCGTCCGCGTGGCGGCGACTTTCACTACAACCAGGACGAGCTGCGCATGATGGAGATGGACTTGGGCCTTGCCGTAAGTGCCGGCGTCGATGGCTTGGTCTTTGGTTGCTGCAAGCCTTGTGCCGGCGGATGGGCGCTCGATGAACTTGCGTTGGGCGCCCTTGTGATGGCTGCGGGCTGCGCGACCGAGGAGTGCAAGCGCGAGCCCATCGACATCACCTTTCACATGGCGTTTGACCAGCTCTCGCCCGAGGCTCAGCTCGACGCGATTGACACGCTCGCCGACTGCGGCATAACGCGCATCCTGACGCATGGCGGTGCCGCCGGCACGCCGATTGAGGACAACCTGGAGCATCTGTCGCACCTTATCGACTACGCGGACGATCGCCTGACCATCCTTCCCGGCGGCGGCATTTCCACGGCCAACCGCGATACCGTGGCTGCGGCACTGGGCGTCTCCGAGCTCCATGGCACCAAGATCGTGCCGCTGGAGGTATAACCCGTGCCCCTGGTATTTGACGTTCAGCAGGCGAGCGGGAAGCCCGACGACAACCGGCGCCCTGGCACCGCGTGCCCCTTTTGCGATACCGAGGAACTCGCCAATATCATCCGGCGCGACGGTGACTGTATCTGGCTCGAGAATAAGTTCAAGACCCTGCGCGCCACCCGTCAAACCGTGCTGATCGAGTCGGCCGACCACGACGCAGACCTGGTGACCTATGCGCCGGACGAGCTGCATCATGTGATGCGGTTTGCCCTGGATTGCTGGCAGCAGATGATCGATTCACAGCAGTATCGAAGCGTGCTCATGTACAAGAACAAGGGTCCGCTCTCGGGCGGTAGTCTCGTTCATCCGCACATGCAGATTGTGGGTTTGGAGCAGGAAGACGGCTATGCTTCGCTGACTTCCGCTAATTTCGAAGGCATCAATGTCTGGCAACAGGGGAGAATTGCGGTCAACATCTCAACCGAACCGATTATGGGGTTCTTTGAGGTCAACGTTTCAGCTCCGCGGGGAATCGCCGCCAGCGATGACACGCGGGACCAAGCCGAGGCGGATCTCTTCGCCGATGCGATCCAGGTAGCTCTGCGTTATATCCTAAACGAGCACCACGGTGGCCGTGCAGAGTCGTACAACTTGTTCTTCTATCACCTGGGCGGTCGGACCATTGCCAAGGCGCTGCCGCGTTGGGTGGTTTCGCCCTACTTTGTCGGCTATCGTTTGGCCCAGGTCAATGCCGAGACGACGCTCGATATCGATGCTGAGCGCCTGCGCGCGCATCTGGAAACGCTCGTATAGCAAGACTAACACCCGCGTAATGCGGACAGCCTAGCGTGCCATGGCGTCGCGGCCGGCCTCGACGCGCTTGCGCTGGGCAGCGCGCTCCTCGCCGGTTAGACGCTCAAAGAGATGCCCGATAAGCGAGGCAAGTACCTGCTGAAACAGCGTTCCGCACATGACGGGAAATACGACTTCGCCCGGAAAGTATTGCGTGGCGATGACGGCGCCCGAAGAGATGTTGCGCATGCCGCAGGTAAAGCACATGGTAGTCGTTTCGCTATACGGCAGATGCAGTGCGCGGGCGACCAGAATACCGACGACAAAGCCGCTGATGGCGAAGATCAAAATAAAGAGGGCGACTTCCAAGCGCACCGCGTTCATGTGCAGCACGTACTCGCTCATGGCGGTGGAGTTCGACGCGATAACACCCATCATCATGAACTTGCAGGCGGGCGAGAGCGCGGGGGAGAGCTTCTCGTGTCCCCATCCGCGCGTGAGTTCGTTAATCACGATGCCGAGCAGGGCGGGGATAGCGATCATGAAGGCCATGTTCTGCATCATGCCCGGCACGTCGATCGAGACGGTGGCGCCCAGCAAGAGCTTAAGCGTGAGCGGAATCGTAACGGGTGAGATAACCGAGGACGTCAGGATGATGGTGAGCGCGAGCGGGCCGTTGCCGCCGAACATGCTAATCCACATAAAGGCAGTGACTGCCACAGGTACGCTGTACTCGAGCACGATACCGCAGACTAGGTTGGGGTTGGAGCCAAAGAACAGCGACCCCATGGCATAGGCTGTTATGGGAATAAGCACCGCCGAGACCAGCAGCGCCAAAATCAGGTGCAGCGGACGGCGGAATACTTCGGCTACCTGATGGAAGGTGTTGCTGAGGGCACCTTGGAACGTCATAAAGGCAAACAGGGTGGGGACGATGGGCTTGAGTACGCCGATCTGCTGGGGAAAGAGCACGCCGAGCGTCACGCAAATCGGAACGATGATCTGCATATGCCCCGCGAGGAACTTACCCAGTCCAACCCATTGCTTCATATGCGCTTGTGACTCCCTTTGCTCGTGAATCCGTTTTGAATGGATATGCTAGACGCTCGCATGCGTCCGTGTGGCTGAAACGCTCGATTATTTCGAGGCTATTACCGCCCTCGTTTATCGAAACCACGGCGTGCTGGACGTTGTGCGTCCGCGCCGCACGGTATAATAAATCCGTTCAACAGATCTGCCTGCCGAAGC
This sequence comes from Collinsella sp. LCP19S3_H3, assembly GCF_052119145.1. Lineage (NCBI taxonomy): Bacteria > Bacillati > Actinomycetota > Coriobacteriia > Coriobacteriales > Coriobacteriaceae > Collinsella > Collinsella sp. LCP19S3_H3. Next base: position 11,749 of record NZ_JBQKFW010000005.1, on the reverse strand, counting down.
GGGCATACACAGAGGACTCATCGCTATGAACCGTGAGAGGTATCGCGGCGACATGCCCCTATCGGGGGTGGGCGCCTATGTCATCGCTTAAGACAACGAATCGCTGGGCGGTCGCTCAGCAAAACCCCGAGCTCGAAAAGGAGCTTTCGGCTGGCCTGGGCATACCCGGGCTGGTGGCGCGCATTATGGTTGCGCACGGCATTACATCCATCGAGGAAGGCCAGCTTTTTCTGACGCCTTCGCTCGATCGCGACTGGGCGGACCCGCTCGTTATTCCGGGTATGGCGGTCGTCGTCGACCGCGTTGAGCGTGCTATTCGCAGCCACGAGCGCATCGCCGTCTTTGGCGATTTTGACGTCGACGGCATTACGTCGACTTGTCTGTTGACCGAGGCGCTGCGTTCGTTTGGCGCCAACGTCACGCCGTTTATTCCGCATCGTTTTGACGAGGGCTACGGCCTGTCGCGTGCGGCGCTCGACCGCGTTAACGAGCTCGCTCGCCCCCAGCTGATCGTGACCGTCGATAACGGCATTGCCGCCAAGGAAGAGGCCTCCTATCTGGAGAGCCTGGGGATCGATTTGGTGGTCACGGACCATCACGAGCCGTCCGACCAGGTGCCGCAGGGCGTGCCCCTGACCGACCCCAAGCTCGAGGACAAGGGTCCCTCGCGCGAGCTTGCCGGTGCCGGCGTGGCACTCAAGCTGGTGCAGGTCCTGGGCGAGCGTTTGGGCAAGCCGTCGTATTGGCGTTCGCTGATAGAGGTCGCGGCGCTGGGCACCGTGTCCGACATGATGCCGCTTACGCCCGAGAATCGCGCACTGGTCGCCGAGGGCATCCAGCAGATGCGCGTGACGGCCCGTCCCGGCTATATCGCGCTTGCCGCACTTGCCAAGGCCGACCTTTCTACCATTACGGCCGACGGCCTGTCGTTTTCGCTCATCCCCCGTCTGAATGCTGCCGGCCGCATGGCCGATCCCAAGCTGGCGCTCGACCTGCTGCTTGCCCGCGACCCCATCGAAGCGAGCGCGCTTGCCGCCGAGCTCGAGGAAATCAATCGCCAACGCCGCGAGATCGAGGCCGAGCTTACGCGCGATGCCACGGCGAAGGTCGAGGAGACTTATGACGGCGGGCGCGCAATCGTCGTGGGCGGCGAGGGCTGGCACGAGGGCGTCAAGGGCATCGTGGCGAGCCGCTTGACCAATCGCTATCACGTGCCGGCGCTGCTCTTCTCGATCGAGGATGGCGTTGCGCGCGGATCGGGCCGCTCGGTGGGCAAGATCAACCTGTTCGACGCCGTCGAGCGTTGCTCCGACCTGCTGATTCGTCGCGGCGGGCATGCCGGTGCGGTGGGTGTGACCATCGAGGCATCCAAGCTCGATGAGTTCCGCCGTCGCCTTTCGGCCGTGCTATCGGAGCTTCCCGCCGAGGACTTTGAGGACACTGACGAGGTTGCCGCCACCGTTGATCTCTCCGAGCTAAATATCGAGACTATCGAGCAAATTTCCCGTCTTGAGCCGTTTGGCCAGGGCAATAAGGTGCCGCTTCTGGCCGCCGAGGGCGTGACGATGTGCGATCGCGCCGTGGTGGGCAAAACCGGCGAGCACATGCGCTTTGTGGCGACCGATGGTGCCGCGAGTGTGCCGGCCATCATGTTCCGCGTGCCGCAGATCGATAGGCTCATCAATTGCGACAGCGCCGTCGACTTGGTGTTCGAGGCCGTGGCCGAGCATTGGCAGGGACGTGTGAAGCCCAAGCTCATGATCAAAGATGTCTTGGTGCGCGATACCGCGGCGCCCAATATCGACGATCCGGCATGTGAGCTTCGCCGCGGCGTGCAACCGGCGGATTCTGGCCTGCGCCTGGAGTCGCGTAAACGCGAGACGCTCGCCCAGCTTTCTTATACCGAGCTCACGCGCTCGCTTATCCATAGCTTTATCGGCTCGAATCAGCCGCATCGCGCGCAGGTCGAGGCACTCGACGCGCTTGCCGACCATCAGAGCGTTTTGGCCGTTATGGGGACGGGGCGTGGCAAGTCTCTGATTTTCCATGTGCATGCCGCGCGCGAGGCGGTTCTTCGCGGGCGTGCGAGCATTTTTGTCTATCCTTTGCGTTCGCTCGTTGCCGATCAGGCCTATCACCTTTCCTCGACGATGGCCGCGCTCGGCATTGGTGTCGGCGTGCTGACTGGCGAGACCGTGGAGGCCGTACGCGATGACGTGTTCGCCGGCCTTGCTTCGGGTCGTACCGGTATCGTTCTCACGACGCCCGAGTTCTTGTCTATCCACCGCGATCGATTTGCGCGTTCTGGACGTATTGGCTTCGTTGTTATCGATGAGGCGCACCATGCCGGTCTTGCTAAGGGTGGTGACCGGAGTGCATACCTCGATATGCCCGATATTCTTAAAGCCCTGGGCGACCCCGTTGTCATGGCGGCAACGGCTACCGCGACGGCTCCAGTTGTGGCAGAGCTTGCTCGCGTATTGCCGATTACCAGCACGGTGGTCGACGAGACCGTTCGCGAGAACCTACAACTCGAGGACGATCGTGACCTTGCGAGCCGTGAAAATCGCCTGGTTTCGATCGTTGCGACGGGGGAGAAGACCGTCATCTACGTGAATTCGCGCGACCAGTCCGTGGCGCTTGCCAAGACGTTGCGCAAACGTGTGCCCGACTGCGCGACCCATATCGCGTTCTATAACGCCGGGCTTGCGCGTTCCGATCGCCGACGCGTCGAGGAGGCGTTTCGAGATGGCAGCCTGAGCTGCATCGTTTCAACCTCGGCCTTCGGTGAGGGCGTCAACCTGCCCGATATCCGCCATGTCGTGCTCTACCACATGCCGTTTGGCGCGATTGAGTTTAACCAGATGAGTGGCCGTGCCGGCCGCGATGGGCAGCCTGCCGTGATTCACCTGCTCTATTCGTCTCGTGACGCTCGTATTAATGAGCGCCTGCTCGATTGTTACGCGCCCGAGCGCGATGAGCTTGTCACGCTCTATCGGGCGCTGCAGACCATGTGGCGCTCCAATCGTGGCAAGACGGGGGACGATTCATTCTGCGCAAGCGATATCGACATTGCGCAGATGTGCCTTGCAATCGACGCGCGCACGCCGGTCGATGAGCGTTCGGTGGCAAGCGGCTTGGGAATCTTCGAAGAGCTCGGTTTCTGTCACGTTTCGGGGTTTGACGATACCCGTCGCATCGCGATGACCGAAAACCCCGGGCGCGTGCAGTTGAGCAGGTCGATCCGCTATTTGGAGGGCTTGCGCTCGCGCATGGAGTTCTCGGCTTTCCGGAGTTGGGCACTCGATTCGTGCGCTTCTGATATGCTTACCAAAATTAACCGCCCGATCGTACCGCGGGCCTAGGGAAGGGGACCTCGATGGATGCCGCAGCCCGTACCGCCCATGATTCCGCCCTCCAGCCCTTTTCGGAGATGGAGCACTATACGCATGCCGATGATCTGCCGCCCGAGATTATGGCGGACAGCTACGACAAGCTGGAGCGCCTGTGCCTTAAATATATGAGTGAGGATGACTTCTCCAAGGTGGAGCAGGCCTACTGCTTTGCTGCCGAGAAGCACTGCAACCAAAAGCGGCGCTCGGGTGAGATGTACATTAACCATCCCGTCGAGGTGGCTATCATTTTGGCCGACCTTAAGATGGACTGCGATGTGGTGTGCGCTGCATTGCTGCACGATACCGTCGAGGATACCGATACCTCGCTTGCCGATGTTTCGGGTCTGTTTGGCGAAACCGTGGCAGAGCTCGTCGACGGCGTGACCAAGCTCACCAACATCGAAGTCGACAACATGGACGAAAAGCAGGCGCTTACGCTGCGCAAGATGTTCCTCGCCATGTCCAAGGACATTCGCGTCATCATCGTCAAACTCGCCGACCGCCTGCATAATATGCGCACGCTTGCCGCCCTGCGCGAGGACCGCCGCCTGTTTAAGGCGCGCGAGACCATGGATGTGTATGCGCCCCTGGCCGACCGCCTGGGCATGAGCTCTATCAAGTGGGAACTCGAGGATCTGTCCTTCTTCTACCTTGAACCCGACGCTTACCAGCGCATCGCCCGCATGGTGGCAGAGTCGCGCGAGGTTCGCGAACGCTTTCTGGCCGAGACTATCAAGACGCTTACCGATGAGCTCGACCGCATTGGCCTTGAGGGTTTTCAGATCAACGGTCGTTCCAAGCACTATTGGTCCATCTATCAAAAGATGAAGCGCAAGGGCAAGGAGTTCTCCGAGATTTATGATCTGGTGGCGCTGCGCGTCATCACCCATTCGGTGCGCGATTGCTATTCCACGCTTGGTGCCGTGCATACTTTGTGGCATCCCATGCCCGGTCGTTTTAAAGACTATATCGCTATGCCCAAGGTCAATAACTACCAATCGCTCCATACGACGGTTATCGGCCCCACGGCCCGTCCGCTCGAGATTCAGATTCGAACCTACGAGATGCACGAGCAGGCCGAGTACGGCATCGCCGCCCACTGGCTATATAAGAAATCGGGCGGATCGTCTGCCTCCAAGACCAACGACGCACAGCGTCTGGACGATCAGATTAACTGGCTCAAGCACTCGCTCGATTGGGCAGCCTCTGACGAGATCACCGATGCCAAAGAATATCTGCACTCACTGAAGGTCGACCTGTTTGACCAGGAGATTTTTGTCTTTACGCCCAAGGGTGAGGTCATGGCGCTTCGTGCGGGCTCTACACCGCTCGACTTTGCCTACGCTGTTCATACCGAGGTCGGCAACCACTGCGTCGGCGCCAAAATCAACGGTGCGGTGGCTCCGCTCACGCACGAAATCAAGACGGGTGACCGTGTCGAGATCCTGACTAACAAGAGCTCCAAGCCGTCGCGCGATTGGCTCAAGATCGTCAAGACGCCTTCGGCCAAGTCAAAGATTCGCCGTTACTTCGCCGCTGCGACCAAAGACGATGACGCTGCTGCCGGTCGCGATATGCTGGCCAAGGACCTGCGCAAGCGCGGGTACGGCATCTCTACGCCGCGATCCACGCGTGCACTCAATGCCGTGGCGGAGCAGTTTAACTTCAAGCAACTCGAGGACCTGTTCGCAGCCGTTGGCGCGGGCAAGGTCGCCCCGCGCGCTGTGGGCAATAAGGTCGAGCAAATCTTGGATCCCAAGCCCGAGGAGCAGCTTACCAAGGCCGAAGCCATCGCTGAGGTCGTCAAGCAGCCTGCCCGCGGTTCCAACCGCAAACCGCAAAAGCGTGGCAAGAGTGCAAGTAACGGCATTATCGTCAAGGGCGAGAGCAACAGCGGCCTGCTGGTTCGTCTGGCGCATTGCTGCAATCCGGTGACGGGCGACGACATCGTGGGCTTTATCACGCGCGGTCGAGGCGTCTCGGTGCATCGTGCCAACTGCCCCAACGTCAAGGGTCTCATGGAACACCCCGAGCGCATGATTGACGTGGAGTGGGATGGTGCTGCCGATACGCTTTTCCAGGTCGAGATCGTGGTCGAGTGCTTGGATCGTATGGGCTTGCTCAAGGATGTCACCATCGCCATTGGCGATGCAGGCGGAAATATCCTTTCCGCCGCTACCTCGACCAACCGCGAGGGCATTGCGACCCTGCGCTTTATGGTCGAGATTTCGGATGCGAGTGGTCTGGATCCGCTGCTGGCATCCATCAGCAGTGTTGACTCGGTCTATGACGCACGACGTCTGATGCCTGGCGAGGGTGGGGCTCAGCTTAAGCGTCGCGTATAGGCGTGACGAACGCACAACGGTAATGATATTGGCTACGTTCGAGGCATCGTTTGATGCCTCGACGCTTGTAGAAGGAGGACGTGCTCATGGTCACTGCAGCTTTGGACTTAACCCCTCGGGGTACGGCTTCGATTGAGGCGCTTGTAAACGGCCCCATTCAGACCAACAGTTACGCCGTAATCTCGAGCGGCGAATGCCTGATTATCGATCCGGCCTGGGAAGGTGAGCGTCTTGTGGAACATATCTATACCAAGCATCCTGACGCGCACGTGCTAGGCGCTGTCTGCACCCATGGCCATGCCGATCACGTAGGTGGCGTTGCCGGAGCGCGAGCCGCCGTCGGTAAGGGTTTCCTATATGAGTTAGGTGCGAAGGACGTGTTGGTATCTCGTGAGAATATCGAGGAGCAGCGAGCGATGTGGGGCATCGATACGCCCGATCCGGGCGAGCCGACGCGATTGCTTGCTGAGGGCGATACGATTGAATTGGGTGATATCTGCCTGCAGGTGATCGAGACGCCCGGTCACACACCGGGTGGCATTGTCTTGTTCGCCGCCACCGAGCAGGGAAGCATCGCCTTTGTTGGCGACACCCTGTTCCCGGGCAGCCACGGCCGCACCGATCTCGCCGGTGGAGACGAGGCGGCGATTCTGCGCTCGCTCTCCAAGCTCGCCCAGCTGCTTCCAGCCGATACCGTTTGTTTAACGGGGCATGGTGATTCGACCACTATGGCGCGCGAGCTCATGCAGAACCCTTTCATGCAGATGTAGCTTTGTAGTCAGCTGCTTAAGCACGAGAAGTGTCCAAACGTCAAGATATTTTCCCCAACGGGCCGATTCCGTAGGGCAAACGGTCAAAAAAAGTCTGTTTGGACGATATTCGTGAACAAACGAACGTTTACGCTCGGGTACGCCGTGGTAAAATCTCATGCGTTATCGGAGCAACCTTACAGGAGGTTTCTTTTATGCTCGTCAACGCAGCAGACATGCTCAAGAAGGCCGAGGCCGGCAAGTATGCTCTCGGTGCCTTCAACACCAACAACCTCGAGTGGACTCTGGCTATTCTCCAGGCCGCCGAGGAGGCCAAGTCTCCGCTGATCCTTCAGTGCACCGCTGGTGCCGCTAAGTGGATGGGCGGTTTCAAGGTCTGCGCCGACATGGTCAAGGCTGCCGTCGAGGCCACGGGTGTTACCGTTCCCGTCGCCCTTCACCTCGATCACGGTTCTTACGAGGACTGCTTCAAGTGCATCGAGGCCGGCTTCACGTCCATCATGTATGACGGCTCTCACGAGGAAACCTTCCAGCTTAACCTCGATCGCACCAAGGAGCTCGTTGAGCTTGCCCATTCCAAGGGCATGTCCATCGAGGCCGAGGTCGGCGGCATCGGCGGCACCGAGGACGGCGTGACTTCCAACGGCGAGCTCGCTGACCCCGCTGAGTGCAAGCAGATTGCTGACCTGGGCGTCGACTTCCTCGCCTGCGGCATCGGCAACATCCACGGCGTGTATCCCGCCGACTGGGCCGGTCTTTCCTTCGAGCGTCTGAGCGAGATCAAGGCTCAGACCGGCGACCTGCCCCTCGTTCTGCACGGTGGTACCGGCATCCCCGAGGATCAGATCAAGAAGGCCATCTCCCTGGGCATCTCCAAGATCAACGTCAACACCGACCTGCAGCTTGTCTTCGCTGCCGCCACGCGTGAGTACGTTGAGGCTGGCAAGGATCAGCAGGGCAAGGGCTATGACCCCCGCAAGCTCCTGAAGCCCGGTCGCGAGGCCATCGTTGCCCGCACCAAGGAGCTCATGGAGGAGTTTGGCTCCGTCAACAAGGCGTAAGTAGCGGTTTAACTTCCCGCCGGAGGCCCCGTTTCCCCTACGCTGTTTCCCTCGCGCTCACCTGGCTTCGCCAGAAGTCGCGCGATGGAATCAGCTCCGGGGAAACGGGGCCTCCTTCGTTAACTCGATACGGGGTTACTGGGCTGAATTATTTATTTGACTACCGCTCAGCGGTGTTGATGGCTCCCTTGTTGGGGCTTTCTTTTTATGTCGGTACAATGGTCTCGGGTTGTCGTTCTGCGTGGGAGTGGTTATGGCTGTCGTTAATGTTTTGCCTGCCGATGGAAAGGTTGTTGCCGAGGGCCCCGTTGGTTGCTCTGTTGATGTTTGTTGCGATGATTTTCGTCATCTCGACATTGGATTGCCACCTGAGATCCTTCGTCTCAAGGACGCCGGGTATCTGGCGCAGGCTGTTGCGGCTTGCGACCGTCTTTTGGAGCAGAACCCTGATCCCTCGTTGGCCGCTTGCGTTCGTGCCGAGCGGTATCGCATGATCGAGACGTCGTTTCATTTTTCGGTGTCGCGCGATCAGGCTATTGCGATGATCCGCGAGGAGTGGCCGGAGTTTACCGAGGATCAGTTTGACGACCTAATCGATCGCAAGCGCATCGACTGGCGCTTTATCGATGGTGAACTGTTCGTTCTCGACAACTTCCTTGATTCTTTGCGTGTGTATCCCAAGGAGGTTCCGGGCCTGCGTCCCGATTCTACGGATGGAACTGCGCTGCGCAACCAGATGCTTAAGAAGATGGAATCACAGGGCGGGCTGTCTCGTGCTATTACGCTTAAAGCATCCGTGTCTGTTCCCGGTGCTCTGGAGGGGGAGACCGTTCGCGCATGGCTTCCCGTTGCCGCAGCCTGCCGCCAGCAGTCTCATATCGAGATTCTCGATATGACGCCGGAGGGGGTCCTTGCTCCCGCGAACGCTTTGGCGCGTACCGCCTCGTGGGTTTCCTCGGCTGATCGATCGTTCTCAGTGACCTATCGTTATCTGATTGATGCCGCTTATTGCGATATCTACGGGGGAGCGCTTCCGGCGCATCCGTGTATGGACGCGCCGCTGCCCAAGGATATTTCCGAGGACCGACCGCATATTGCGTTCACGCCGTATCTGCAGCAGCTGACCGAACATGTTGTCGATGGTCTCGAGGATCAGCTCGACCGCGCTCGGGCTATCTATGATTATTTGACGCATCATATCGACTATCGATACCAGCCACCGTATCTGCTTCTGGGCTCTATCGCCGATGACTGCGCGCATTCGCTTCGCGGTGATTGCGGTGTTATGGCACTCACGTTTATCACCATGTGCCGCATCGCCGGCGTGCCCGCACGTTGGCAGAGCGGCCTGTACGTTGCGCCCGACTCGGTGGGCTCGCATGACTGGGCGGAGTTCTATACACCGCAGACGGGTTGGCTTAACGCCGATGTCTCGTTTGGATCCTCGGCACGCAGGATGGGGGAGGAATGGCGCCGCCGCCACTACTTTGGCAACCTCGATCCATGGCGCATGGTGGCAAACTGTCGGTTCCAGGCAGAGTTTGAACCCGTCTTTGACGGTATGCGTGAGGACCCCTACGATAACCAGATGGGCGAGGCCTCGGTCGACGGTCGCGGATGCCGCCAGCGCGAGATGCTCCGCACGGTCGAACTCATCGAAATGCTCGAAGTTCCATTTTCGGACTAATCTACGGAAAGCTGTGATAAACTAACTCACGCAATACGTGCCCGAGTGGCGGAATTGGCAGACGCAGTGGACTCAAAATCCACCGTTGGCAACAACGTGCGAGTTCGAGTCTCGCCTCGGGCACCATACATGCAAAAGAGCGTTCAAGGGGGTCGAGGCCCCCTTTTTCGTGCCGAACTCGCGTGAGCGCGCGGAGCGTTAAGCAAACAGGCCTGTGGCCTGTTTGTAGCGGAGCGTGGCGAGGGCGCCATGCGCCCGAAGCCCGGGGCTTCGCGAAGCGAAGGCCCTTCGAGTCTCGCCTCGGGCACCATACATGCAAAAGAGCGTTCAAGGGGGTTAAGGCCCCCTTTTTCGTGTACGTAATGTGATAACGAGCGGTACGTGTTATTATCGCCAAGGCGTTGTTTCCGCAATGCCCTAAAGAGGAACCCGAGGGTTCCCACCTTTTGGCGCCAATGAGCAGCTGACTGGTCATACAACTTAGATTCTCTTCCTCATATCGAGGATGTCTATGTGTACGACCTGGTTGCAAAAAAGCGCCGGGTTATTTTTTTATGAATGGAGGTAGGGAAAATAGCTAAGTCTGATGACACCCGCATCAACGACGAGATCACTGCATCTTCGTGCCGTTTGATTGGCGTCGATGGCTCTCAGCTCGGCCTGTTCGCCATCCGCGATGCCCAGCGCGTCGCCGACGATCAGGGTCTCGACCTTGTCGAGATCGCTCCCAACGCGGAGCCGCCGGTCTGCAAGGTCATGGACTACGGTAAGTTCAAGTACCAGCAGGCCATGAAGGCCAAGGCTGCTCGTAAGAACCAGTCCAAGGTCGAGGTTAAGGAAATGAAGTTCCGACCCAAGATCGACGTTGGCGACTACGAGACCAAGAAGGGCCACGTTCTGCGTTTCCTCAAGAAGGGCGCACGCGTTAAGATCACCATCATGTTCCGCGGCCGTGAGATGGCTCACCCGGAGCAGGGTCTTAACGTTCTCGAGCGTCTCGCCGAGGATCTTAAGCCTTACGCTACGGTCGAGTCCAAGCCTAAGATGGAAGGCCGTAACATGCTTATGCTGCTCGCCCCAATTAAGGGCGCCTTTGATGAGGATAAAGCGGCAAGTGATACTAAGTAACTAGTGTTCTGTAACCGATTAAGGAGTATTTCATGCCTAAGATGAAGTCCCACAGCGGCACCAAGAAGCGTTTCCGCAAGACTGGTACCGGCAAGCTTATGCGCGCCAAGGCTTTCAAGAGCCACATCCTGAGCAAGAAGTCCACCAAGCGTAAGCGTGGCTTCCGTCAGGAGACCGAGATCGCCGCTGCCGACCGCAAGGTCATCAAGTCGCGTCTCGCCTAAGTTAGCGTTCCCGTTTTTCGTTTAACCGTCTAGGAGTTGATAGAACATGGCACGTATTAAGCGCGCTGTTGCCGCCAAGAAGAAGCGCCGTACCGTTATGCACCGTGCGAAGGGTTACTACGGTGCCGCTTCGCGTACTTACAAGCATGCTAAAGAGCAGGTCCAGCACTCTCTGCAGTATCAGTACCGTGACCGCCGCAATAAGAAGCGCGAGATTCGCTCTCTCTGGATCACCCGTATCAACGCTGCTGCTCGCCTGAACGACATCTCTTACTCTCAGTTCATGCACGGCCTGAAGGTCGCCGGTATCGAGCTCGACCGCAAGGTCCTGGCTCAGATGGCTTACGAGGACATCGAGTCTTTCAACGAGCTGGCTACCATCGCCAAGAAGGCTCTCGAGGCCTAATTGATTCTCTTGAATCGCTAGGGGAGTGTCGCGCTGTGCGCGGCGCTCCCTCTTTTTATCTAAGGCGCTGGTTTATATAGCAAAAGCGCGGGTAGATAGACACTTACAGGTGACCGATCTTTATATATCTCTTAACCGAAGGGTCATCATCTGATACGTGCAGTATTTCTGCACCAGCCTTTCTATTACTTATATAGGAAGCGATATATTGTGTAGGACTTGTGAAGAGTGGAATTGACGTCCCACATCGCTTCGCGGTCTGGCAATATATCTCCTTGCCGCGCGGCCCGGTCGGACCGGATGAGCCGCGGGGCGTGCACCTTGAGAACCGGATACTGCGAGGATGGACACACCAGATGTGTCGCATCCGGGCAGACATCGAACCATTTGAAATGGTCTGACTTGGATTCGTTTTTCGCAAGGCCGCCGAGAGGCGGCCCCGAGAAATTCCTTTTCCTATACAGAACCATATGAATCGAACGGAACCGATCAGCGAATGACTGAGAGGACCGGACGGGCTCGAGGCCCAAACATATTTGGACGGAGAGTTCGATCCTGGCTCAGGATGAACGCTGGCGGCGCGCCTAACACATGCAAGTCGAACGGCACCTATCTTCGGATAGAAGCGAGTGGCGAACGGCTGAGTAACACGTGGAGAACCTGCCCCCTCCCCCGGGATAGCCGCCCGAAAGGACGGGTAATACCGGATACCCCCGGGTGCCGCATGGCGCCC